>PMIH01000179.1 GCA_003158255.1 Rhodocyclaceae bacterium | reverse complement strand
GCGCAGTTTCACCATCTCTTCGAATGAAATCCTCGAGGCGCTGACGGACCCGCTCAACCAGATCGTCGGCGCAGTCAAGATAGCGCTCGAACAGACGCCGCCGGAATTGGGTGCCGACATCGCTGACAAGGGCATGGTGCTCACCGGTGGCGGCGCTTTGCTGCGCGATCTCGACCGTTTGATGATGGAAGAAACGGGGTTGCCCGTCATCGTCGCGGACGATCCGCTGACCTGTGTAGTTCGCGGCTCGGGCATCGCGCTCGAAAAGATGGACAAACTCGGCAGTATTTTTGCTAACGAGTAGCCATTTACCCCGCTAATGTGCAAGGCGGCGCAACAGGTGCGCCGCAGCGTCGTTTTCGGGAGTTCCTGCCGCCTTGATCTCCTCCGTCGGTCATTCGCCGCCACCCTTCTTCAAACGGGGTCCGGCACCACTCGCTCAGCTTTTCTTCTTCGTCTCGCTGTCACTCGCCCTGCTGGTCGCCGATTTCCGCTTCCACACCCTCGAAATGGCGCGTCAGGGTATGGCTACCCTGCTCTGGCCGCTCCAGCGGGTCGCCTATCTGCCCGTCGATGCCGGCACCGACCTGAGCGACTACTTCTCCAGCCTGCGCAGCCTGAAGACCGAGAACGAGGATCTGCGTCGTCGCCAGTTGGCGACCGCCAACCAGCTCCTGCGCCAACAACACCTTGAGGAGGAAAACCGGCGCCTGCGCGCCCTGCTCGACATGAGGGAACGGCAGCCGGCCGAGGGACGCGTGGCGGAAATCCTCTACGCCGCGCGCGACCCCTTCGCGCGCCGCGTCATCGTCGACAAGGGCAGCCATGCCGGTGTCGAGGCCGGCCAAGCCGTCATCGACGAACTCGGCGTACTCGGCCAGGTCACGCGCACTTACCTGTTCACGAGCGAAGTCACGCTACTCACCGACAAGGAGCAGGCAATTCCAGTGCAGGTGCAACGCAGCGGCCTGCGCGCGGTTCTCGCCGGTGCCGGGGTCGGCGCCATGGAACTGCGCTTCCTGGCGGCCAACGCCGATGTCCAACCGGGCGACGTATTGGTCACATCGGGGCTCGACGGTGTTTATCTGCCTGGCCTGCCCGTAGCCAAGGTGATCAAGATCGATCGCGACAACTCCTTTTCCTTCGCCCGCATCGATTGCGAACCGCTGGCCGGAGTGGAACGCCATGGCCAGGTGCTGATCCTCGGTCGGCGCGTCACGCCGCCGCTGCCCGAAGATGCCGTGTCGGTGCCCGACAAGCCCGGCAAGGGCGCCAAGATACGAAAGAAGCATTGATGCAACCCACCCAGTCCTCGCGCCGCATCCTGCTGCCTGCTAAAGCATGGTTCATTTCCGCCACCCTGGCGGCTGCCCTGTTCCTGAACGTGGTGCCGCTCGGCCATTTCCAGATCTTGCCGGACTGGGTCGCACTGGTATTGCTTTTCTGGTGCATCCATCAGCCGCACAAAGTCGGCATGGGTACCGCCTTTGTCCTCGGCCTGTTGATGGACGTCGCCGACGCCAGCATCATGGGCCAGCACGCCCTGGCCTATGTGCTGCTCGCCTTCGGGGCCGTGGGCCTGTCGCGGCGGATTCTCTGGTTCCACCTCCTGGAACAGGCGCTGCACGTACTGCCGATACTGATCGGTACTCAGTTGATCATGCTCGCGATCCGGCTCGCTGTCGGCGCCGAATTTCCCGGCTTCCTGTGGTTCGTCGGCGGCTTCCTTGGTGCCGTCCTGTGGTACCCGCTGACCTACCTGCTGCTGCTCCCGCAGTACCGCCCGGTCGAGCGGGACGAAACCCGACCAATCTGATGGAGTTCAAGAATCCCCAAGAGGACCTGGAGCGGTTCAGAGGCCGTCTCACCATCGCGGGCGGTTTTGTCCTGCTGTGTTTCGGCGCGCTGTTCGCGCGCTTTGTCTGGCTACAGATCATTCAGCACGATTACTACCAGACCCGTGCCGAGGACAACCGGATTTCGCTGGTGCCGATCGTGCCCAATCGGGGCCTGATCGTCGACCGCAATGGCACCATCCTGGCGCGCAACTACTCGGCCTACACGCTGGAAATCACGCCATCGAAGGTGAAAGGGGATCTGGATGCGGTCATTGACGAACTGGCGACTGTCATCGATGTCCAGATCAAGGATCGCAAGCGTTTCAAGAAACTGCTCGACGAGAGCAAGAACTTCGAGTCGCTGCCGATCCGCACGCGGCTGACGGACGAAGAGGTGGCAAAGTTCATCGCCAATCGCTATCGTTTCCCCGGCTTCGACATCAAGGCACGGCTGTTTCGCCAGTACCCCTTCGGCGCCTTCGCCGCGCATCTGCTGGGCTACATCGGCCGCGTGACCGACAAGGACCTCGACAACATCGAGGAGAAGGAACAGGAGGCGAATTACCGCGGTACCGACCACTTCGGCAAGACCGGCCTGGAACAGCGCTACGAATTCGACCTGCACGGCGACACCGGTTTCGAACAGATCGAGGTCGACGCCGGTGGCCACGCGGTACGCACGCTCGAGCGCACCGCTCCCGTAGCGGGCAACAACCTGACCCTGACGATAGACGCCAAGTTGCAGGAAATTGCGGAAAAGGCATTTGGCGACCGGCGGGGTGCATTGGTGGCGATCGATCCGACCACGGGCGGCGTCCTGGCACTGGTTTCCGTGCCGAATTACGATCCCAACCTGTTCGTAGACGGCATCGCCAGCGTGGATTGGGACGCCCTCAACAACTCGCCCGACAAACCGATGGTTAATCGCGCGCTGAACGGCACCTATCCGCCCGGCTCGACCTTCAAGCCCTACATGGCCCTGGCAGCGCTGACTTATGGCAAGCGCCGCCCCGAACAGGTGATATTCGATCCAGGCTATTTCACCTTCGGCAACTACACGTTTCACGACGACAAGAAGGGCGGCCATGGCTCGGTCGACATGTACAAGTCGATCGTCGCTTCGTGCGACACCTATTACTACATGCTGGCCAACGACCTCGGCATCGACAACATTGCCAACTTCATGCGCCAGTTCGGTTTCGGCCAGAAGACCGGTGTCGACATCGACGGCGAATCAGAAGGCGTACTGCCCTCGCCGGAGTGGAAGAAGAAGCACTACCGGAAACCCGAACATCAAAAATGGTATGCCGGCGAGACCATTTCCATTGGTATCGGCCAGGGCTACAACTCCTACACGCCGATCCAACTGGCGCAGGCCATGGCGGCACTCGCCAACAACGGCGTCATGTATCAACCGCACCTGGTCCGATTCATCACGGAAACGCGCAGCGGCGAGAAGACGTCGATGGAACCGGCCCCCGTACGCACCATTCCGCTCAAGCAGGAGCACGTCGACTTCGTCAAGCGCGCCATGGTCGGCGTCAACAAGGAAGGTACCGGCGCGCGCGCNNCCGAAGATCGCGCTGGCTGTGCTGGTCGAAAATGGCGGCTTTGGCGCCCAGGCGGCAGCGCCCATCGCCCGTCAGGTATTCGACTATTTCCTGCTTGGCAAGGTACCCAACGCACCGGCGCCAACGGACGAGAGCGAACCCCAGGAAGAGGAGGCAAAGGAAGACTGATGAACAGCTGGCACCCTCGCCTGCTCTGGCAACGGCTCATTGCCCCCATCGACGTGCCGCTGCTGCTGATGGCCGCGTTGCTGCTTCTGGTCGCGCTGATCATGGTCAGCAGCGCTTCGCCGGAACGCGTCGGCAGCCAGCTCGCCAACATGCTCGCGGCCCTGGTGATCATGCGNNGGCATAATGCTGCTGATCGCCGTCGCGCTGTTCGGCGACGTCTCGAAGGGCGCTCGCCGTTGGCTCAATCTCGGCTTTATGCGCGTTCAGCCTTCCGAAGTAATGAAGATTGCCATGCCGCTGATGCTGGCCTGGTATTTTCAGAAGCATGAGTCCCTGNNTGATCGCGCGCCAGCCCGATCTTGGCACGGCCATCCTGGTGTTCGCAGCCGGCTTCTACGTCATCTACCTGGCAGGCCTGCCCTGGAAGATCATTGTCGGCATGGTGGTCAGCGCGGCTGCGGCTGCACCGCTGACCTGGGGAATTCTGCACGACTACCAGCGCGCCCGCATCCTGACATTGCTCGACCCCGAGAAGGACCCGCTCGGCAAGGGCTTCCACATCATCCAGTCGACCATNNGCCATCGGCTCCGGCGGCATCCTCGGCAAGGGCTGGGGCCATGGCACGCAGGCACAACTGGAATTCATTCCCGAGCGCCATACCGATTTCATTTTCGCCGTCCTCTCGGAAGAATTCGGTCTGCTCGGCAATATGGTCCTGCTTGTTCTATACGCCATGCTGATCGCCCGCGGGCTCATGATCGCCGCCAATGCGCCAACGCTGTTCTCGCGGCTATTGGCTGGCGCCATCACGCTTATCTTTTTCACGTACGCCTTCGTCAATATGGGCATGGTCAGCGGCATTGTGCCGGTGGTGGGCGTACCGCTGCCGTTCATCAGCTATGGCGGCACGGCGCTCGTGACCCTGTTCCTTGGCATCGGCATCCTGATGTCGATTCACCGCCATCGAATGTTGGTGCAGAAATGACGCGTCGCCTGGTTTGGCTTCTACTCGCGCTCACGCTCACACTCGCCGCCTGTGGCACACGCGCGCCGCGCCCGGCGCCGGAAACGCCCGCGGCAACGAAACCGGCGCCGGCCAAACCACCCGGCTACGTCCTCAAGCGCGGCGGCGGCTTCTACCAGGACGATGGTCCGGGCGACAATCCACCCGATAACCTCGATGCCATTCCCAACGCGGTGCCACGTGCGGAGCCGCTGCATCGTTTCGCCAACAATCCGTACTCCGTACTCGGTCGCGACTACGTGCCGCTGCGTGCTGGCATGCCTTATCGGGCGAGCGGAATCGCCAGCTGGTACGGCCGCAAGTTCCATGGCCAGAAAACGTCGACCGGGGAAACCTACGACATGTACGGCATGACCGCCGCGCACCCGACGCTGCCTATCCCCTCTTACGCCCGCGTCACCAACCCAGCTAACGGCAAGTCGGTGATCGTGCGCGTCAATGATCGCGGTCCGTTCCTGCACGATCGGGTCATCGATCTCTCGTACGCCGCGGCGTGGAAGCTCGGCTACATCGGCAGCGGCAGCACCTACGTCGAGGTTGAGAACGTTCTGCCGGGGCAGGAAACCGCGCTGGCGGCGGCACCGGCGCGAGCCGCCGAGGATCCCCTTGCCCGTGTCGTCCGCACCGAAGCGCCGCCACAGACGCCGCCACTGCCGGAGATCAGCGATGCCCGCGGCATCTATCTGCAACTCGGCGCTTTTAGCAGCGCCGACAACGCCGAAGCATTGCGCAGCCGGCTCGCGCGGCAACTTGGCAATCTCGGCGAGCGTCTCGCCGTCCGCCCCGGCGGCGGCATGTACCGCCTACAGCTCGGTCCCTGGGCCGACCGCGACGAAGCACATCGCATCGCCGACCAGATTGCTGAACTCCTCGACTTCAGGCCGGTCGTAGTGCAAAGGTAAGTCAATATAATTCCCGCTTCTTCCCCGCAAGACCATTCCATGCGCGCCATCATATTTTTGCTTTCCCTGCTGTCAGCCACCCTTGCCTTCGCCCAGACGGTGCCGGCACCCGCCGTTGCCGCCCGCGCCTGGCTGCTGATCGACCATTCTTCAGGCCAGTCGCTTGCCGAGCACGATGCCGATGTCCGCATCGAACCAGCCTCATTGACCAAGCTGATGACGGCCTATCTCACCTTCGCGGCGCTCAAGCAGGGTACGCTCAAGGGTGACCAGGTCGTGCCGGTTTCCGAGAAGGCCTGGAAGGCGCAGGGGTCGCGCATGTTCATCGAGCCGAAGAAGCCGGTGACGGTCGACGAGCTGATTCACGGCATGATCATTCAGTCCGGCAACGACGCCTGCGTCGCGCTGGCCGAAGCCAGCGCCGGCACCGAAGAGGCCTTCGTCCAGCGCATGAACCTGGAGGCGCGCCGGCTGGGACTCGCCAACACGCATTACATGAACGCCGCCGGCCTGCCCGATCCGCAGCACTACACGACCGCGCGCGATCTGGCGCACCTGGTCCAGGCGCTTATTCGCGACTTCCCCGAGTACTACCCGATCTACTCGCAAAAGGAATTCACCTACAACCGCATCACCCAGCCCAACCGCAATCGGCTGCTCTGGCTCGATCCGACCGTCGATGGCGTCAAGACCGGGCATACCGAAAACGCCGGCTATTGCCTGATCGCCTCCGCCAAGCGCGGCCCTCGACGACTGATAGCGGTCGTGCTGGGCACCGATTCCGACGCGTTGCGCGCGCAGGAAGCCCAGCGTCTGCTCAATCACGGTTTCCAGAATTTCGATGCCGTGCGTCTCTACACCAAGGCCCAGGCGATCTCGCAACTGAAGGTCTTCAAGGGCAGCAGTGGCACGGTGCCGGCCGGCTTCCTCGACGATTTCGTCCTGGCGCTGCCCAAGGGAATGTCGGACAAGATGAAGGTGCAACTCCTGAGCCAACAGCCGCTCCTCGCACCCGTGCAGCAGGGCCAGCAGATCGCCACCCTCAAGCTCTCGCTCGATGACAAGGCGTGGGGCGAGTTCCCAGTGGTCGCGCTGGAAACCGTACCCGTTGCCGGCTTCTTCGGCCGCGCCTGGGACACACTGGTGCTCTGGTTCCAGTAATGGTCTACCTCAACGGCGAGTTCCTGCCGCTCGATCAGGCCCGCGTGCCGGTCATGGACCGGGGCTTTCTGTTCGGCGACGGCGTCTATGAAGTGATCCCCGTCTACTCGCGGCGCGCCTTCCGACTCGTCGAGCATCTGCGTCGCTTGCAAGGCAGCCTCGACGGCATGCGCCTCGCCAACCCGCATACCGACGCCGAGTGGACCACGCTGATCGAGCGCATCGTCACCGAAGGCGCTACCGACGATCAATCTGTCTACATCCAGGTGACGCGCGGCCCGATGGCGGTGCGCAACCATGCCTTCCCGAAGACGATTACGCCGACGGTGTTCATCATGGGCGAACCGCTGCACACGCCGCCGGACGCGCAACGCGAGCAGGGGATCGGCGCCGTTTCCGCCGCCGACTTCCGCTGGCTGCGCTGTGATCTCAAGGTCACCTCGCTGCTCGCCAACTGCCTGCTGCGCCAGATGGCCATTGACGCGGGTTGCATCGAGACGTTGCTGTTCCGCGACGGCTACCTGAGCGAGGGCGCCGCTTCGAATATCTTCATGGTCAAGGACGGCCTGCTGCTGGCGCCGCCGAAGAACCACCTGATGCTGGCCGGCATCACCTACGACGTAGTACTGGAGATCGCCGCCGCGCATAACCTCGCCCACGAAGTGCGCGACATCCGCGAAGAGGAAGTGCGCGAGGCCGACGAACTCTGGATGACCTCGTCGACCAAGGAGGTGTTACCAATAGTCAGCCTTGACGGCACGCCGATAGGCACCGGCAAGCCCGGTCAGGTGTTCGCAAAGATGTACGGCTGGTACCAGGACTTCAAACGGGATGTGATGCGTCGTGGCTGACACACTGATCGAGTTCCCCTGCGATTTTCCGATCAAGGTCATGGGCGCGGCCCGTGACGGTTTCGCCCAAGCCATTGCCGAAGTCGTATTAAAGCACGCGCCCGACTTCGACGCCGCCACGATGGAGATGCGGCCATCGAAAGCCGCCAACTACCTCTCGCTCACCTGCACCATCCGCGCCCATTCACAGGAGCAGCTCGATGCGCTTTATCGGGACTTGACGAGCCACTCCCTCGTGAAGATCGTGCTGTGATCATTCGGCGTACCGCGACGACTGACTTTCAGTCGACCTGGCGTGACATGCAAAATTTCACCGCGACGCGCGGCACCGAAACGCGCGACGAAATCTGGCTTTGCCAGCACCCGCCGGTATTCACGCAAGGACTTGCCGGCAAGCCCGAACACCTGTTGCGCGACATCGGCATCCCGGTAATCAAGATCGACCGCGGTGGCCAGATTACTTACCACGGCCCCGGCCAACTCGTCGCCTATTTGCTGCTAGACCTCAAGCGCCGCAACCTCGGCGTCAAGGCGCTGGTCAATCGCATCGAACAAGCACTGATCGACTTGCTCGACGAATACGGCGTCGACGCCGCGCGCCGACCCGGCGCGCCGGGCGTCTACGTCGGCGAGGCAAAGATCGCCGCGCTCGGCCTCAAGATCAAGAACGGCTGCTGCTATCACGGCCTGTCGCTCAACGTGGACATGGATCTCATTCCCTTCTCGGCGATCAATCCTTGCGGCTACGAGGGCTTGGCGGTGACGCAGCTCTCGGCGCTATGCGAAGAAGACAACGTCGAGCGCGTTGGCGATAGACTGGTCGCCCAACTCGAGAAATGCTTATGAGCGAGAAGCAGAAGGGCGAGGCCAAGACCGCCCGCATTCCGATCAAGATCGTGCCGGCCGAGCGACTCAAGAAGCCGGACTGGATCCGTGTCAAGGCTGGCAACTCGGCAAGCCGCTTCGGCGAGATCAAGCAGATCCTGCGCGAACATCATCTGCACACGGTTTGCGAAGAAGCTACCTGCCCGAACATCGGCGAATGCTTCGGCAAGGGCACGGCCACCTTCATGATCCTCGGCGATCTATGCACGCGCCGCTGCCCGTTCTGCGACGTCGGCCACGGCAAACCGCTGCCGCCCGACGAGAACGAGCCGCAGCAACTCGCCGAAACCATTGCGGCCATGAAGCTCAAGTACGTGGTGATCACCAGCGTCGACCGCGACGA
>PMIH01000263.1:387-4111 GCA_003158255.1 Rhodocyclaceae bacterium | reverse complement strand
ATGCCGCGCGCTTTCTCTTCCGGCGCCGCGTCAATCTGGTCGTAGGCTTTCGCTTCACCACCAAACTTCGCCGACAACACGGTCGTGATCGCCGCCGTCAACGTCGTCTTGCCATGGTCAACGTGCCCAATCGTCCCTACGTTTACGTGCGGCTTGGTCCGCTCAAACTTGCCTTTTGCCATGATCGAATACCCCAATCGAAAAAATGTCTGACACCAATAATCTGGTGCCCATGGCGTGGATTGAACACGCGACCTCTCCCTTACCAAGGGAGTGCTCTACCACTGAGCTACATGGGCAAAACCTGCGTTCTACAACTGCAATCACCTGTATGCTGGAGCGGGCGACGAGACTCGAACTCGTGACATCTTGCTTGGAAGGCAAGAGCTCTACCAACTGAGCTACGCCCGCTCAACCCGGCAACAGCGCAACAGCAAACGACAATTCAAAAACTNNCCGCTCGGGAACCCCTCCAGCGAAACGGCGCATTATGACTGGCGTCAGAACCGCTGTCAACGGGACAACCACTTTCCCGAAGCAACTCCCAGGCCCAGAGCTGCCATACCGTGGAATAATTTGCCGGCGACTCCTGCCGNNCTACGTACCGCCCTGCTGGCCCAAGTTCTCGGCGCCCTGATCGCGACCGGCTTGGTCGCACTGGTCTATCCGGCAACTTTTTCCCGGCCATTGGCGGTCGCCGCATTGCAAGGTCTCGCTGCTGCTTTCGTCAGCTTCAAGCTGGAAGCACCGCCCTGGTGGCTGGGAATCCATCTCGTTTTCATGCCCTGCGTCGTACTGGCGGGCAATCTCGGACTGTCGCCGGGGTGGTACCTAGGTGCATTTTTCCTTCTGCTGCTTGTCTTTTGGCGCGTCGACAAGAGCCGGGTACCGCTATTCCTCAGCAACAAGACGACTGCGGTAACCGTTGCCGGCCTGATACCCCCGCACCAGTGTCGCGTCATCGATCTGGGATGTGGCAATGGCGTCCTATTGAGTCGACTCGCAACACTCCGGCCAGACTGCAACTTTGTGGGGGTGGAACACGCGCCGCTGCCATGGCTGTGGGCCTGGCTGGTCTGCCTTGGTCGAGCGAACTGCAAAATCCGCTACGGTAACTTCTGGCGGCAACCGCTGACGGGCTTCGATCTGGTCTATGCGTTCCTCTCGCCGGCACCCATGTCGCAGCTCTGGGCGAAGGCGCAGGCCGAAATGCTGCCGGGAACACTTCTGATAAGCAATAGCTTTGCGGTGCCTGATGCCGAACCCCTACAGCTAGTCGACATTGCCGGACGGCATCCAACGCACCTGTTCTGCTATAAACCAGCTGCCCCGTAGCCAATAAAGGCCCTGATTCCATCGCATTTCGCCCCATCCATGGCCCCCTCCTTGGCGAATAATCCGCCCGTAGCGCCCGGGCTGTACCAAAGGGCGGAGGGAATATGGCGGACATTATCTGCGTCATCGGCAACAAGGGCGGAACCGGCAAGACGACACTCTCCCACATGCTCTGTCAAGGCATGGGGTTGCTCGGCCAGCGTTCGGTCTGCGTGCTTACCGACACCTATCGCGAACCACTGGCACCGGCCGGCCGCCGTTATCTGATCGCCGATGCTCGATCCCGCGAAAGCCTGGTCAAAGTCGTCGACAAGATTCGTTCGCTGAACGCCTGGATGGGCGTCATCGACGGTGGTGGCAACCGAACGGAAACTGACCGCAAGCTCTATGGGCTGGCTGATCTCGTCCTACTGCCATTCCGCGATTCCCACGAGGACATTCGCACGGTAATTCGCGATCTGGAGATGTTCCCGCGCGCCTATGCGATTCCGGCCCAGTGGCCAACCAATGCCTGGGCGCGAGACTCGGCCGAACGCACGCTTGAGGAAATGCTCGCACCGTACCACGATCGCATTCTCAACCCGCTCTACTCCTTGGCTGCAAGCAAGTTGCTGCTACAGAAGGATGTGCCGTCCGCGTTGCCGACGCCCCTTACCAATGCCTGCCGTTCAGCTGCTCATCAGATTCTTGATCTGCTCCAGATTCCGATCGACAAAACCATTGGCATCGAAACATCTCGCCACCAGACCAGCGCTGGCTTAGCCGTCGCCGCGTAACCGGACGCGCCCTCCCCGCCCCTTGCCGTCACCAGCCGGGACGGTGACAATCGCGCTGAAATGAATATTAAGTCGTGGGGTATCCAGCGGCGGGCGATCTTTTTGGCTCTGGCGCCAACGGCAATCATCGCCGTGGCGCTGACTGCCTATTTTCTCGTCGTTCGCTATGGTGATGTCGAGCAAGCCTTGCAGAATCGGGGCCAGGCCTTGGTTCGGCAGTTGGCGCCGGCAGCGGAATATGGCGCCTTCTCGGGCAACCGCTCCGAACTTCTGCGGCTGGCGCAAGCAGCTGCACGGGAACCGGACGTGGTTGCCATCGCCATCTACGACGCTGGCGGTCAACTGCTCGCCAGCGCCGGCAAACCGGATGTGGCAGCCGTCGATGCGGCAAACGGCAACCGGCGACAAAGCGGGATCCACCGGGCGCTCGTCGAAGTATTCCAGGCCACGATCAACCAACCGGTACTGCCTTTCGACGACCCCTTTCAGGGCACGGAACCATCCTCAGGCCGACCCGACAGATCGCTGGGCAAGATAGTCCTCGAGTTGTCTCGGGCCGATCTGGAGTCACGCAAACGTGAAATTCTCGGGGTGACTTTGCTGGTAACCATTTCCGTTTTGATCAGCGCGCTGCTGCTGGCGCACCGCTTGGGCCGGGACATCATCCAGCCGGTATTGGCACTCGAACAAGCGGTTGCGCGTATCCGGGCCGGCACGCTCGACGTACGTATTCCGCCGCATCGATCCGGAACCCTCGTTTCCCTGGAAACGGGTTTCAATGAAATGGCAACAGCCCTGGATGCCAGCCACCGTCGCTCGGCGACCGCCTTGGCGCACAGCGAGGCCGAACTCGCAAGACAACTGGAAATTGCCAGAGCCAAGAAGGAGGAAGCGGAGCGGGCCAGCGAAGCCAAGTCCCACTTCCTCGCCGCCGCCAGCCACGACTTGCGCCAGCCACTGCATGCACTGACCCTGTTCGCCACCGAGCTGTCTGGTGCGATGACCAAGGCGCGCGACCGCCAGCTCGCGTCGCAGATCGTTACTGCCGCCGGCGCCATGGCCGAATTGCTGGACGCCCTGCTCGACGTCTCGCGGCTCGACATTGCGGCGGTGCAGCCACAGCGGCGATCGGTCGCGCTGGAACCATTGCTGGAGACGATTGCCGATTCCCATCGCCAAAGCGCCAAGGCCAAAGGTCTGCGCCTCATCTGCCGGCCGACGTCGCTCTGGGTCGATAGCGACCCGATCCTCCTACGGCGAATGATCGGCAATCTGGTCGCGAACGCGGTCCGATATACCAGTTGGGGCGGGCTATTGATCGCGGCACGGGCACGCGGCGGCAGGGTGCAAATCATGGTATGGGACACCGGCATCGGCATCGAAGAAGCTCACCTGCCCTATCTGTTTCACGAGTTCTATCAGGTNNCCGCCGGCCGGGTTGCCCTTCAGGGCCCGCGTAATCGTTCGCATGCGGGACATCGGCCACTGCGGAGATATCTGCAACTTGCTCGATGCCTGGGGTTACGAGCGGGAGTGCGCCTGCTCCGACGAAGAACTCCCGAAACTGATGGCCAGTGATCCCGCCATCGTCATCTGCGATCCGCCTTCACTTG
>PMIH01000263.1:0-345 GCA_003158255.1 Rhodocyclaceae bacterium | reverse complement strand
TTTGACCGCTGACCCGGCCAGCGAGGCTGGCTAGATCTTGACGCGGTTCTTGCTCGCCAGCAACAACGCCTGGGAACGGTTGGTAACGTTCATGGCCTTGAAGATCGCCGAGACATGGATCTTCACGGTGCCTTCGGTCACATCGAGCAACTCGGCGATCTGGCGGTTGGTCTTGCCCTGAATCAGCAATTCGAGCACC
The DNA here is from genome assembly GCA_003158255.1 of Rhodocyclaceae bacterium. Taxonomy (GTDB): domain Bacteria; phylum Pseudomonadota; class Gammaproteobacteria; order Burkholderiales; family Rhodocyclaceae; genus Fen-999. The sequence goes on along the minus strand of PMIH01000263.1, from coordinate 146 downwards.
CGCACCTGCGCCGGAGTCAGGCCGTAGCGCTCGGCGACATCCTTGCCGCGCCCGGTATTGCGCGTCGCCGGATCCCGCAGTTTGGGCGGCAGATAAACTTCCCCGGCCAATACTTCGCGCAACGCCTCGATCATGGTAACGGTCGA
>PMIH01000242.1 GCA_003158255.1 Rhodocyclaceae bacterium | reverse complement strand
TTGGCTGGCATCGGTGCCGCCGGCTTGGGCCATGTCGGGCCGGCCACCGCCCTTGCCACCCACCTGGACCGCCACCATGTTGACCAACTCGCCGGCCTTGACCTTGGCGGTTAGCCCGGACGTCACGCCGGCGATCAAACTCACCTTGCCGTCAGCAACACTGGCCAGCACAACCACGGCCGACTGTAACTTGTCCTTGAGCTTGTCCATAGTGTCGCGCAGCGCCGACATGTCCGCGCCTTCCATGGTCGCGGCAAGCACCTTGATTCCCTTGACGTCGACCGCCTGCATGGCAAGATCATCGCCCTGCCCGGAAGCCAGCTTGGCCTTGAGTCGCGCCAGTTCCTTGCGGCCCGCACGTAGTTGCTCTTGTAGCGCTCGCACTTTCTACACCATCAGGTCGCCAGAACCCGAGTGGAAGCCCAGCTCGAATGACACCTCGTCCAGCTCCATCTCCAGCGCCTGCACGTAGCGTAGGGCGTTGCCGCCCGTCACGGCCTCGACGCGCCGCACACCGGCCGCGACACCCGTTTCCCCAAGAATCTTGAACAGCCCAATGTCGCCGGTGCGGCCGACGTGCGTACCGCCGCACAATTCGGTCGAGGAACCGATGCCGACCACGCGCACTTCATCGCCGTACTTCTCGCCAAACAGCATCATCGCGCCGGATTTCTGCGCCTCGGCAATCGCCATCAGGCGCGTTTCGGTGGCGGCATTGGCGAGGATTTCGTTGTTCACGATTTCCTCGACCTCGCGGATTTCCTCGGCGCTCATCGGCGCTGTGTGCGCGAAGTCGAAACGCGTCTTGTCCGGATCGACCTGCGAGCCCTTCTGCTGCACATGCTGGCCGAGTACTTCACGCAAAGCCTTGTGCATCAGGTGCGTCACCGAGTGATTGCGCGCGGTGGCACCACGGGCCGCAACATCGACGCGCGCGGTGACGTTCTGGCCGACGGCCAGCTTGCCGGTCTTCACGACGCCATGGTGGCCGAACACGGTAGCCTGAATCTTCAGTGTGTCTTCGACAGCGAACAGACCGGCACCCTTGATTTCGCCGCGGTCGCCGACCTGGCCGCCGGACTCGGCATAGAAGGGCGTGTTGTCGAGCACGACCACGCCGAGGTCGCCTTCGTTCAATTCCTTGACCGGGGTGCCGTCCTGGTACAGCGCCAGGATCTTGCCGGCGGTTTCCAGCGACTCGTAGCCGTGGAAGGCGCTGGCCGGGCCGTCGTATTCCAGCGCCGTCGCCATCTTGAACTTGCCGGCCGCGCGCGCCAAATCCATCTATCGGCGCCATCCACAAGCCGACATGCAACTGACCACTGCCCTGATGGCATCGTAGCCGCCGCGGCAGGTGTAAAGGCTGAGCCTGTCCGTATTGTCGGCGGCGCTGTAGCTTTGGCTACACAGGGTCAGTCGTCGCGGCACGGCTTCGCCTTGCACGTGAGCCCATGCCAGAAGCCGATGCGCGTTGAGCGTATTGGCACGCAGCGAAATCTTCTCGAAGGCGTAGTCGACGCCATTGAGCCGGCCATTGCGGCGCGATCGGTTCTGGTGGCATCATCTTCCTCCACAACGACATCCACCTGGTAGCCATGAGCATCGCAATCGTCCCGACATACGGCAGTCGAGGCCGCGATGAAGGGTCATGTCATCGCGCAGTCCGAACTGATCGGCACGTACCTGAAGCGCGCGTAGACGGCGCGTCACACTTGGAAGCGTACCGCGACGACTGACTTCGGAAGAATCAATCCATCCAGTGCAGACCCAGCGCGCGAGCCAGGAACGCCGCCATCTGGCCGCGCGTGACGACTGCGTCGGGACTGAAGGTGGTCGGCGTCGTTCCGGTGGTAATGCCCGCCGCCTTGAGCGCTTCCACGTACTGGAAGAAGGTGTGCGTCGTCGGCACATCGGTAAAGGTCGCGGTCAACGGCGCGGGGCTGATCTGCCGCTGCCAATAGATATCGACCCCACTGAAGGAAAGCCCCGTGGTCGCTTGGAAGTCGACCTCGATCACGTACTTTCCGCCTTCGCCATTCGGGTCCCAGCGTGAATTGTTGTTGATCGTGAAGGGGTTCGTGGCTTGGCCGATCGCATAACCGTAGCCTGACGAACCGGACGAGTTTACCGCGATCAATTGCGTCGTAGCGGGACCGAGACCATTGATATCTTCGCCATAGAGCTTATAGAGTTCAGCGGTCACGTCAGCCCCTGCATTGGTATCCTTGTAATACAGGTTCATAAACCCGACCTTGATTCCCGTGGGCAGGATCAGCGGTGCCCATAACCAACTCGAGTTGGGGGCAGTCGTGCCGTCGGTCGGCCCGAAGTATTCACCCGACTGCCACGAGAAGTCGGCACCAAGCGTGAATTCCGGCGTGAAGGCCGCTGCCGGAATCTGCATGATGTTCCACGGCAGGGTGCCGAATTCGCGGGGGCCGAGCGTCGTGGTACTCGCCCGCTGCTCGGCCTCGGTGATGGTAGACGTCCGGGCTATCGGGTAGCCTTGCTTCGCGGAAGTGTCGGCACGGCAGACGGGAGCAAGCAGCGAACTTGCGGCCAGGACAAACACGAGTGTTTTGCGTGACATGGTGTTTCACCCGCGCCGCAGGACGGAATGCGCGCTACCCGCGAGTACCAGCGCGAGAAACGCCAAGCCGAGTTCCGAGAGCGTCGGCACGGACGTTGCGGCGACGCTGCCGATAGTCAGGCTGAAGTTGTCGTAATACTGCGTCACCGTGCCGCTCGATTGGTTGCCGCCGCCAAAGCCGAAGCGGGTCGGCGTGGCGCCACTGAGGTCGGGCGTGGCCGCACCGGGACCGCTCAGCTTCGCGAAATTCGCCGGCGTCAGCGTTCCGGTAAAGCTTACCGTGCTGAAGCTCGTGCCGGGATAGCCGGTGACGCCAAGATACGCACCATAAAGCGTTCCGCTCTGCTCGATCAGCAGCATGACATATTGCCCCTGGCCGCCGGAGAAATCGCCGGCACCGGCTAGCGCATCGAGTCGGAGGGTAAATGGCAGCCCGGCGAGCGCCGCGCTGGTGGAGAAGTCGTTCTTGAACCCGGTGCCCCAGGTGCGGATTCCCGAGTTCGTGGTCACGCTCAGACGCGCTCCCGGATTGCCGCCCGCCGCCTCCGTCGCCATCGTTGAGGTGCCGATATTGCCTAGCGTCCAAGCCGAAAAGTCGCCGTCGGCAACGACGATTTGGGCTCGCGCCGACAACGCGATGCATGCAGCGGACAACAGGATGATCCACTTCACAATTGCCTTCATGTTATTGCTCCCGATTGGGTGTGCCCGGTCGAAAAGCGAACCAGGTCGGTTGATTAGCGCTGGTCTCCCCGCTCCTAACCGTACGAACGGAATTTCCGGCGCTATTCCGACATGAGATGCAATCGCGACCCCATAACACCTTCAGCGCGACTGCGGAGTCGCCATGGGTGAAGTCACCCGGCTGATTTCCGAGGCCGAGAAACGTTCGGAATCGCTGCCCTTCCCGAGTAGATCGGTACCTCGCCGGCAGTCGGAACAGTGACCGCAACCGTTTGTCCCTGAATCGTCGAAAGACCGCCACAGCCGACGGAATTGCCCGCCGCACTGATGCCTTGGGCGAACCCGGCGTCGTCACGCGAACGAATGTTGTTCGCGCGGGGCTACTTTGAAGCGGCTGGCTTGTCCATTTTTTTTTCGTCGTCGCCAAGGACCGCATCAGCGGCCTTGCCGACACCCTTGCCGACGATCTTCGCCGTGCCAATCGCAGCGTCGGCCGCCAGCCCGACCGCAGCAGCCGTCACCGACACCGCAGCGTCCGCCACTGCCACGACGGCACAGCCGGACAGCATCAGGGATAGCGCGGCAATCAGAAGTAATTTCAACATTCGCAACTCCAGGGCCGGCGCCGCGCACCGACCCGCAGTGACAGCGCTACAGCCTGCTCTCGACCCACGCCCGCACCGAAGCCAGTGCGGCGGGAAGTTGGCCGGCATCGGTGCCGCCGGCCTGGGCCATGTCGGGCCGGCCACCACCTTTGCCGCCCACCTGTTGGGCAACCATGTTGACCAGTTCGCCGGCTTTCACTTTCGACGTCAGCGCCGACGTCACGCCGGCGATCAAACTTACCTTGCCGTCGGCAACACTGGCCAGCACAACCACGGCCGACTGTAGCTTGTCCTTGAGCTTGTCCAAAGTGTCGCGCAGCGCCGACATGTCCGCGCCTTCCATGGTCGC
>PMIH01000315.1:45399-45599 GCA_003158255.1 Rhodocyclaceae bacterium | reverse complement strand
TAGGTCAGCGCCAGACTATCCATTTACCAACCAAAGCCCGCTAACCCTCGTTAGCGGGCTTTGTCATTTGTGGCTGTACAATACGCGCCCATGAAAACGACCTTTCTGGACTTTGAACAGCCGATCGCCGAACTGGAAGGCAAGATCGAACAACTGCGTTTTGTGCAGGACGATTCCGCTGTCGACATCTCCGAAGAAAT
>PMIH01000315.1:0-45348 GCA_003158255.1 Rhodocyclaceae bacterium | reverse complement strand
CAAAAAGGACACGATACAAAAGAGAAGATCTTTCGCAATTTCGGTATGCCTCGACCTGAGGGCTACCGCAAGGCGCTGCGGTTGATGCGGCTGGCCGAGCGTTTTGGTATGCCGGTACTTTCGTTCGTCGACACTCCGGGCGCTTATCCCGGTATCGACGCCGAGGAGCGCGGGCAGTCCGAAGCAATTGGTCGCAACCTCTACGAGATGACAAGCCTGAAAGTTCCCGTGATAACCACCATCATCGGGGAAGGCGGCTCGGGCGGGGCTTTGGCGATTGCCGTTGCGGATGCTGTACTGATGTTGCAATACTCGACCTATTCGGTAATTTCCCCGGAAGGTTGCGCTTCGATTCTCTGGAAAAGCGCTGACAAGGCCGCCGAGGCTGCCGATACCATGGGCATTACCGCAGTGCGCCTAAAAACCCTCGGTCTGATCGATCGGGTGGTCAGTGAGCCCGTTGGCGGTGCCCATCGCGATCACCGAGCCATGGCAATCTTGCTCAAGAAGGCGTTGCAGGATCAGTTGAAGCAAGTGACGGCGATTTCTCCCGCCGACCTTGTCGAACGTCGATTCGAGCGTGTGATGGCCTATGGCCGCTACAAGGAACTGCCGATCCACTGAACTGCTGCCTGCCGCCGTTGCAGACTGTTTCGACCGCCACATCGGCAATCGGGATAGTTTGGTGGTCGGGTTGTCCGGCGGCGTCGATTCGGTGGTGCTGCTGCACGTTATCCGGTCTCTCCAAGTTCAGGCTTCGGCGATTCACGTGCATCATGGAATCAGTAGTGATGCGGATCATTGGGCGACGTTCTGTCACGATTTATGTTCGGACTGGGATATCCCGCTGCTAATCGAGCGCATCGAGGTGGAGCGCGGCAGCGCTGATGGGCTCGAGGCTGCCGCACGACGTGCCCGCCATGACGTCTATGCGCGCCAGGCCACCAACTGGATAGTGCTGGCGCATCACCAGAGCGACCGGGCAGAAACGCTGTTGTTCAATCTGCTCCGTGGCGCCGGCGTTCGTGGTGCCGGTGCGATGCGGGAGCGCAATGGCCGACTGTTGAGGCCGCTGTTGCCGATCGGGCGCAGCGATATTCTTGCCTACGCCACGTTGCACGATCTCACGTGGGTTGAGGATGGCAGCAATGCCGACATTCGCCATTCGCGAAATTTTCTCCGCCACCGCATACTGCCAACCGTCAAGGAGCGCTTTCCGGCCGTCGAATCTCGGCTAGCCAAGACGGCCGCCCGGTTCGCCGAGGCCGCAGATCTTCTCGACGAACTGGCGTTGGTCGATCTTGCCGCCAACGGTGCAGAGTTTCCCCTCCCGGTTAGTTGTCTGACCGAATTGTCGGAGCCGAGGGCTCGCAATGTGCTCCGCTTCCTTTTGGCGAAACAGGGTGTCGGCATCCCAAGCGAAGAGCGTCTGATTGACGCGTTGCACCAGTGCCTGACGGCAAAGCCTGACAGGCACCCGTCGGTCGCTTTCGGCGAATGGAGACTGCGACGAAGCGGCCGGTTGCTCGTGCTTGACCGGCCACAGACCTGATCACGGCAGCTGTCCGCTGGACAGCAGTTGAGCCAGTTCGACCGCCGACCTGACGTTCATTTTTTCAAATATGCGCGCACGGTGGACCTCGACTGTGCGCATCGCGATATTCAAGTCGGCCGCGATCACCTTGTTGTACTGGCCGGCCAGTATCCGTTCCATGACCTCGTGTTCGCGACTAGTGAGATTCCGCAAACGCGTCTCGATTGAGGCCGTTGAGGCAGCTTGGCTGCGTTGTTGGCAGTCCAGCTGGAGCGCGGCAATGACCCGGGTTGCCAGGTCGTTATCGTTGCATGGCTTCTCGATGAAATCAAAGGCGCCCTTCTTCAGCGCATTGACCGCCAGCGGAATGTCGCCGTGGCCGGTAAGGAATAGGGTTGGCATCGTGCAGCCGAGTGCTAGCAGGCGGTCGAACAACTCCGGTCCGCTCATACCTGTCATCCGAATGTCGAGTATCAGACAGCCTTTCATGTCCGGCAGATAGTCGACGAGAAACGATTCCGCCGAATTCCACGCCCGCGAATCGACGCCGCGCGAGCGCAGCAGCCACGCCAGCGCGTCGCGAATAGCGGCGTCGTCGTCGACGATGTGGGCAATTCCGGTCATCGGCGTTTTATCGGCAACAGGACGTGGACGATGCTACCACCCGCCGGATTTGGTTCGATCCACAGCCTGCCCTGATGTCCTTCGACCACCGACCGGCAAATGTTGAGTCCCATGCCCATGCCTTCGGTTTTGGTGGTGAAGAAGGGCTCAAATAGACGCGCGGCGACGTCGGCCGCAATGCCGTGGCCACGGTCGGCAATGCTCAGATGCACCTGCTCGTCTTCACGTCTGGCGCTTAGGGTCAGCGTGCGTTGAGCCGGTGCGATGTCTCGCATGGCTTCGATGCCATTGCGCATCAGATTCAGAACGACCTGGCCCAGCAAGACGCGGTCGCCCTGAACGTTCGGCAGGTCGGCCGCGCAATCGCGCTGGATGCGCATGCCCTGGCGTCGCGTATCCGGCTCGATGAGGCCGCTGACTTCTTCCACCAACTGGACGATATCGCAGGGTTCGCATTTCGGTTCGGCGCGCCGCACGAATTCGTAAATGCGCCGAATGATGCGGCCGGCACGCTGCGCCTGCTCCGTGCTCTTGCCCAGCGCTACTTCTATATCCGACAGGCTCGACGCGCCCGAAGCCAGCATGTTCAGGCAGCCGGCGTTGTAGCCGGAAATTGCAGACAACGGCTGGTTGAGTTCGTGGGCGAGGCTGGAGGCCATTTCACCCATGACGATCAGGCGTTGGGTCGCCTGTAGCCGCTCGTGCTGTTGGCGCGCAAGTTCGCCAGCACGCTTTTGATCGGAGACATCGACAATTGAACTCATCCAACCGGTCTGGTGGCCGTCGCCGTCGATCAGGGGCGCTTCGTGGATCAATGCCGGGAAGACTTCGCCGTTGCGGCGTTTGAACGGAACCTCGAAGCCGCGTTCCGGCCCTTCGCCCGCGAGGATTCGATCGTGCAGTGCGCGGGTCGCTTCCATTTCCTCGTCGACCCAGTACGGCATGGGCGGAGAGCGCCCGATCAACTCGTCAGCATTCCAGCCGACCATGGCGCAAAAAGCTGGGTTGACGTAGGTGATGCGGCCTTGGAGGTCGCGTGCGCGCAAGCCGGTCTGGACCGAGTCTTCCATGGCTTTGCGGAACGCGTGTTCTTCGCGTAGCGCTTGTTCGGCCACCAGCCGGCGCTGGATATGGCGTCGCAGCGCCCACAAACTCCACAGTACAGCGATCGCAAGCAGCACCAGAGCGGCGGACAGCAAGCGTCCGGCGAGTGGAGGTGGTGATCGATAGGGCGTGGCGTCCAGATACAACCCGCGCCCCGGGGGATCGAAGTCGAGCTTGTAACTTCCATCGCCCTGCGGCGCCTCGACCTTGGATCGGCTCGCGAGCGCTTTGCCGTCAGTGTCTTCGACGACGATTCGATAGCGCTCCGCCAGCCACCACGGCACGGATTCCTCGATCATTCGTTGCAGGGAGTAGCTGCCGACGACGATGCCGACCGGCTTGCCGCCGGCGAAGATCGGGACGTGGACGTTGAATTGCCAGTCGTTGCCGGTTACCGCGTAGGCATTGCCGTAAACGGGTTTGCCGGTGGAGAAGGCCAGTCGCGCCGATTCGCCGTCGGTGAGCGCCTCCGGGTTTCGGGAGGTGCCAAGCCTTGAACCGCCGGAAGGGTCTTCCCATCGCACTGCGAACAACCCTGTCTGGTTGTTGACGAGTGTGCGTGCGCGGGTCTCGAAGGCGCGGGTGTCCGCCGCCTGCCGCGGGCCGATCTGACCGAGCAGTTCCTCGTTGTGGGTCATGACGAAGCGCAAATTCTGTTCGAGCCAGAGCATGTCGCTGATGAGCGTCGCCCGCTGTTCCTCGCTGTCGGTNNAACCTCAAATTTCCAGCCATGAAGGATGGTAACTCGGGCGGCGACCGGTGTGCGGGTCCGCGTTTTGCGGATATCCACAATGGCGGAAGCGTATCGGGACACCGACAATCGCGTTATGCCATAAGTGGTACAACCCCGGAGGAGATAGCCATGAAGATTCGCAATCTGATCGTTGGCTTTGCAGCGGCCGCGTTTTCGCTCGTCGCGTTTGCTCAGCAGCCCATCGTGATCAAGTTCAGCCACGTCGTCGCCAACGATACGCCGAAAGGCCATGCGGCCGAGTATTTCAAGAAGAAGGCCGAGGAGCTGACCGGCGGCCGCGTCAAGGTCGAGGTGTACGCCAACAGTACGCTGTACAAGGACAAGGAGGAAATGGAGGCGCTGCAACTGGGCGCCGTGCAGATGCTGGCAACCGCGCTGTCCAAGTTCGGCCCTCTGGGCGTCAAGGAGTTCGAGGTCTTCGATCTACCCTACCTCTTCGACAACTACGAAGAGCTGCACAAGGTCACGCAGGGTCCGATCGGTCGGCAACTGTTGGATAAGTTGGATGCCAAGGGTGTCAAGGGCTTGGCCTACTGGGACAACGGCTTCAAGTCCTTCTCCGCCAACAAGCCGTTGCGGACGCCGGAAGACTTCAAGGGCCTGAAGATGCGCATCCAGTCCTCCAAGGTACTCGAATCGCAAATGCGCGCGCTAGGCAGCCTGCCGCAGGTGATGGCCTTCTCCGAGGTGTACCAGGCACTTCAAACCGGCGTCGTTGACGGCACCGAAAATCCGATGTCCAACCTTTACACCCAAAAGATGTACGAGGTGCAGAAGAATCTGACGCTGACTGATCATGGTTATCTCGGCTATGCGGTGATCACCAACAAGAAGTTCTGGGAGGGTTTGCCGGCCGATATCCGCGCCAAGCTCGAAGATGCGATGGCTCAGGCAACGCGCTACGCCAACCAGATGGCCAAAGTCGACAACGAGAAGGCACTGGAAGCGGTCAAGGCATCTGGCAAGACCCAGATATATACGCCGACCCCGCAGGAGCGCCTGGCGCTCAAGAAGGCCATGATGAAGACCCATACCGAAATGGAATCGCGCATCGGCAGGGATCTGATCCAGTCGATCTACAAGGAAACCGGCTTCGATCCGACCAAGCTCTGAAAGTCTGCCGTGGCGGTACGGCTCCTCCGGGGTGACGTGCCGCCGGTTTTCTTGCGGGAGCAAAGAAGATGAAATTTCTCGACCATTTTGAGGAATGGTTCATCACCTTCCTCATGGGCACGGCGACCCTGATCATTTTCGCGTCGGTCATGCATCGCTATATGTCCGGATTCGCCATTCCCGGCGTTCAGGACTGGCTGCTCAGGCTTAACTTCGGTTGGGCTCAGGAGTTGTGCATCATCATGTTCGTTTGGATGGCCAAGTTTGGTGCCGCCTATGGTGTACGTACCGGCATTCACGTTGGCGTCGACGTCATGATCAATCGGTTGCAGGACGACAACCGCGGCAAGCTCATCGTTTTCGGGCTGCTGGCCGGAGCGACATTTACCGGTATCGTCGGTACGCTGGGCGCGCGCTTTGTCTGGGAGAACGGCATGCACTACGCCGTGTTTACACTCTTGGGTATCCCGCTCGTGGATGTGCCCGAAGGTCCCACCACCCCCGACCTCGAGTGGCCGACATGGATGGTCTACTCGGCTGTGCCGTTGGGCTCCTACCTTATGTGTTTCCGCTTCCTGCAGGTGACGCGAAGTTTCCTGAAGTCGGGCGAACTGCCCCATCACGAGCACGGTCACGTCGATGGTCTGGACGAAGAAGGTCCTCCCGAACCCGGAGCGGAAGACGCGATCTACCGGATGGATGACGAACTGCATCCGCACGACTTGCGTGACGGCGGCGAGCGACGAGAACGGACGCCCGATGAGGCGGCGCCGCCAGTCGAGCGGCGCAGTGGCCTCGATCGGCGAAAGAATCCCCGCAAGGGAGATGAACGATGAATACCGCGCTCATCTTTGCCTTGTTGATTGTCCTGATGCTGACGGGCATGCCGATCTCGATTTCGCTGGGTCTTACGGTCCTGAGTTTCCTGTTTTTCATGACCCAGGTGCCGATCGAATCCGTGGCGCTGAAGTTGTTCACGGGGATCGAGAAGTTCGAGATTATGGCGATCCCCTTCTTCATCCTGGCCGGCAATTTCCTCACCCACGGTGGCGTGGCGCGACGCATGATCAAGTTCGCGACTTCCATGGTAGGCCATTGGCATGGTGGCCTTGGCCTCGGCGGCGTGCTCGCCTGCGCCTTGTTTGCCGCGGTATCCGGCTCCAGTCCGGCGACGGTGGTGGCGATCGGCTCGATCCTGATGCCGGCCATGGTGAAAGCGGGATTTCCCAAGCGGTTCGGCGCCGGCATCATCACTACGTCGGGGGCGCTAGGCATCTTGATCCCACCATCGATCGTGATGGTCATGTACTCGGTGTCGACCAACACGTCAGTCGGTGCGCTGTTCATGGCCGGTGTGATTCCCGGCCTGGTTCTAGCGACGATGCTCGGCCTGACCACCTGGTATCGGGCGAAGAAGTTCGACTACCCGCGGCAGCCCAAGGCCTCATGGGCGGAACGCTGGGATGCCTTCAAAAAAGCGATCTGGGGTCTGCTTCTCATCATCGTGGTCATGGGCGGCATTTACACCGGCATCTTCACGCCTACCGAGGCAGCGGCGATGGCGGCCGTCTATTCCTTCGCCGTCGCCGTGTTCGTCTATAAGGACATGGGGCTGAAGGATGTGCCCAAGGTACTGCTATCGTCGGCGAACATGAGCGCGATGCTGCTCTATATCATCACCAACGCCATGCTGTTCTCTTTCCTGATGACGCACGAGAACATTCCGCAGGAAATGGCCGACTGGATGATCGGCACGGGTGTCGGCGTGATCGGCTTCCTGCTGATCTCGAACGTGCTGTTGCTGATGGCGGGCAACTTCATGGAGCCGAGTTCCATCGTCCTGATCCTGGCGCCGATTCTGTTCCCGATCGCTATCAAGCTGGGCATCGACCCGGTGCATTTCGGCATCCTGATGGTGGTGAACATGGAAGTCGGTATGTGCCATCCGCCGGTGGGCCTGAATCTCTACGTTTCGAGCGGCATCACCAAGATGGGCATCACAGAGCTGACCATCGCGGTCTGGCCGTGGCTGCTGACGATGCTGGTGTTCCTGGTGTTCGTCACCTACTGGCCGACGATGTCGCTTTGGCTGCCACGTCACTTGGGCATGATCTCCTGAGGAGCAAAACGGCGTTTCGTTCTTCAAAGCCCGGCCGCGCGCCGGGCTTTTTTCGTCCAATTGTCGGGGTTGGGTCCGGGAATCTACGATAAAATGCCAAGTTGCCGATTTGCTCAACTTTTGCTGGAGATTCAGATGGCTGTCGAACATACCCTATCGATCATCAAACCCGATGCCGTGGCCAAGAATGTCATCGGCAAGATCTATTCCCGCTTCGAGACCAACGGTCTCAAGATCATTGCTTCCCGTATGGCCTGGCTGTCTGAGCGCGAAGCCGGCGGTTTCTATGCCGTGCACAAGGAGCGTCCCTTCTTCAAGGATCTCGTCAAGTTCATGACCTCCGGTCCGGTGATGATTCAGGTGCTGGAGGGCGACAATGCCATCGCCAAGAACCGTGAACTGATGGGCGCCACCGACCCGAAGAAGGCCGACAAGGGCACCATTCGCGCCGACTTCGCCGAGAGCATCGACGCCAATGCCGTGCATGGTTCCGACGCCGTCGAGACCGCCGAGGTCGAGATCGCCTACTTCTTCCCGGAATTGAACGTTTTTCCCGGTCGCTGAACAAAGGGCTGCATGACCGTCAATCTGCTGGATTTCGATGCTGAAGGACTCGCCGCCTGGTTCGCTGGGCGCGGCGAGAAGCCTTTTCGCGCCCGCCAAGTGCTGCGCTGGATGCACCGCTTCGGCGAGGACGATTTCGAGCGGATGACCGATGTCGCCAAGATCCTGCGTGCCAGTCTTGCCAGCGACGCCGAGATTCGCGGTCCGATCCCGGTACGTGACACCGTCGCTGCCGATGGCACGCGCAAGTGGCTCCTCGATGTCGGTGCCGACAATGCCGTCGAGACCGTGTTCATCCCCGAGGCGAATCGAGGCACCCTGTGCGTCTCGTCGCAGGTCGGCTGTGCCCTCGAATGTGCCTTCTGTTCCACGGGTCGGCAGGGCTTCAACCGCAACCTGACGACGGCAGAAATCATCGGCCAACTCTGGCATGCCAATCGGATGCTGGGGGCCGTCAAGCAACCCGGCGTCGGCGATTCAGGCGAGCGCATGATCAGCAATGTGGTTCTCATGGGTATGGGCGAGCCGCTGGCGAACTATGACAACGTTGTCGCGGCGCTCAAACTGATGCTCGACGACAATGCCTACGGGCTGTCGCGCCGTCGAGTCACCGTTTCCACTGCCGGTATGGTGCCGGCGATGGATCGCCTGCGCGACGAGGTGCCGGTGGCGTTGGCAGTCTCTCTGCACGCCCCGACCGATGCCTTGCGCGACAAGCTGGTACCGCTTAATCGCAAGTATCCGCTGGCCGAACTTATGGCCGCCTGCCGGCGCTATCTCGAGAAGGCGCCGCGCGACTTCATCACCTTCGAATATGTGCTGCTGGCCGATGTCAATGACAGCGAGGCCGATGCGCGCGCGCTGTTGGCACTGACGCGTTCGGTGCCCTGCAAGTTCAACCTGATCCCGTTCAATCCGTTCCCGGATTCGGGTTATCGCCGGCCGAGCGCCGAGCGTGTGCGGCGCTTCCAGGAAATTCTGATGAATGCCGAAATCGTTGCCACTGTACGCAAGACACGCGGCGATGACATCGATGCCGCTTGCGGCCAGCTGGCCGGGCAGGTGAAAGACAAGTCCAGGCGTGGCGTACCGTCACGACTGACTTTTGCACCCAAGCGTTCAGCGGAGGTTTCATGGTGAAGATCTGGTGGCTCGCAGCCTTCTTGTCGTTCGTGTTGGCTGGATGCGCCAGCGTTCCTTTCGGCCGCGACTCTTCGGCTCAGTCTCCCGTATCGCAACAGGCGGTCGTCGGCGATGCCCGCCGGGGTGCCAAGGCGCATGCGGACCTCGGCACGCTCTATCTGCGCGAGGGCCAGCTCAACATCGCGCTTGATGAGGCACGCGTCGCGATCGCCGACGACGCCACTTACCCGCTTGGCTACAATCTGCTTGGCCTCGTGCAGATGTACCTGAAGGAAGATCCCGCGGCGGAAGAAGCGTTCGCGCGGGCACTCGAACTGGCGCCGACCGATCCGGAAATCAACAACAACTATGGCTGGTTCCTGTGCCAGACCGGTCGCAATTCTGAATCCCTGGCCTATTTCGTCACCGCCAGCAAGAGCACGCTGTATCCGACGCCGACCAAGCCCCTGACCAACGCGGGTGTTTGTGCGATCACCGGTGGCGACGACAAGAGCGGCGAGGAATTTCTTCTGAAGGCGTTACGTGCCGAGCCGATGAATGGCGAAGCCAGATTCATGTTGGCCGATCTCTACTATCGTAACGGTCGCCTAAATGAGGCCAGAACGCGTTTGGCTGACCTCCTGCGGACAAATGAGATATCGGCACAGACGCTCTGGCTCAGCCTGCGCATCGAGCGCAAGGCCGGCGATCGGGAAATGGAAGCCCGCTACGCGTCGCAGCTTCGACGCAATTTCCGGGACAGCCGCGAAAATCAACTCTTGATGCAGGGCCAGTATCAGTGAGCGAGTTTGAGTACATCGAATCTGCTTCGGTATCGGAACATACTGCCGTCGTGCCCAGTCTCGGGCTGCTGCTGCGCAAGGCACGCGAAGCGCGCGGATTGGCGGTCGATGACGTCGTTCACGCGCTGAAGTTCAGTGCCCGGCAGATCGAAGCGATAGAGGCCGACCGGATGGACAGTCTGCCGGGCAGCGTGTTCGTGCGTGGCCTCATTCGCAGCTACGCCCGCTTCCTGAAGCTCGACCCCGAACCGCTGCTGGGCCTGCTTGATGCCAACACGCCGATTCAGGCGCCGGACATTCGTGCGCCAGAGAACATGGGCAATGCCGGCCCCAGGGGTGGCCTCCTGCAAATTCCGCCGTTGGTAGCGCTTTCCATTCTCTTGCTGCTGGGGGCCGCGGCCATGATCGGCTGGCATTTCTTTGGCGCCGGTGCCGACAACATTCGGATGAGTTTCGAAAGTTCGAGGCCCGTCGCCAAGGAACTCAAGTCGGACGAGCCAGTGAAGCCGGAGGTCGTATCTCGGCAAGCCAACGTCGAGCAGCCGGCAACGGCGCCGCTACCCGAGGCGCCTGCGGTTCCCGTGATGCCGACGGACACCAGAAGGTTGTCGTTCGATTTTCATGGCCAGTCCTGGATCGAAGTCAAGGATGCGAGCGGGTTGGTCATCCTGACCGGCATTTACACATCCGGCAATCAGTCCGTTGCCGGGCGTCCGCCGTTTGAGATTGTCATCGGCAATGCGGCTGTGGTGGCCCTGGTCGACGAGGGACACCCGGTTGACCTCAAGGCCTATACCCGTGCGGAAGTCGCGCGCCTGACGTTAGAGTGATGTCATCAGGAACTGACGTTCCCGCTGGTCTACAGCCGCGGCGAAATACGCGTCGCGCGATGGTCGGAAGCGTCGCGGTCGGTGGCGGCACGCCGGTTGTTGTGCAGTCGATGACCAACACCGATACTGCCGATGCCGTCGCGACCGCCGTTCAAGTTGCCGCTTTGGCCCGCGCCGGTTCCGAGCTTGTTCGCATCACCGTCAACTCGCGCGAGGCCGCCGCCGCCGTGCCGGAGATTCGCAACCGGCTGTTGGCCATGGGGCTCAACGTACCGCTCGTGGGCGACTTCCATTTCAATGGTCACAAATTACTCACCGAAGTTCCGGCTTGTGCCGAAGCGCTCGATAAACTGCGCATCAACCCGGGCAATGTCGGCAAGGGTGCGCGCCGCGACGAGCAGTTTGCGCAACTGATCGAGATCGCCAGCCGTTACCGCAAGCCGGTCCGCATCGGCGTCAATTGGGGCAGCCTCGACCAGCACCTACTCGCTCGCGTCATGGACGAGAATGGCCGCCGGTCGCAGCCGACGAATGCAACAGGCATCATGCGCGAGGCGATGGTGGCTTCTGCGCTCGAATCAGCCGCGAAGGCCGAGGAACTCGGCTTGCCGGGCGACATGATCGTGCTTTCCTGCAAGGTCTCGGGTGTGCAGGACCTGATCGCCATCTACCGCGAACTGGCGGTGCGTTGCGACTATCCGCTGCATCTCGGTCTTACCGAAGCCGGCATGGGCAGCAAGGGCATCGTTGCATCGACCGCGGCGATGGCGGTACTGCTACAGGAGGGCATCGGCGATACCATTCGCGTGTCATTGACACCGGAACCGGGCGGCGAGCGAACCCGGGAAGTGGTGGTCGCTCAGGAAATTCTTCAGACGATGGGCTTGCGTGCGTTCGTCCCTATGGTCGCTGCATGCCCGGGCTGCGGCCGCACGACCAGCACCGTGTTTCAGGAGCTTGCGCAGGATGTACAGGCTTACGTTCGCGAAAGCATGCCGGCGTGGAAATTGGCCCGCGTCGGCGTGGAAAACATGACGCTTGCCGTCATGGGTTGCGTGGTCAATGGACCGGGCGAGAGCAAGCACGCCAGCATCGGCATTTCGCTGCCGGGCACCGGCGAGGAACCCGTGGCGCCCGTGTATGTCGATGGTGAGCGCGTTACCACGTTGCGCGGCGATGCCATCACGGTCGAGTTCAAACAGATCATCGAGGATTACGTGGCGCGCAAATATCCGCCGCGAAACTAGAACATGAGCCAGACGCTGCAAGCGATACGCGGGATGAACGACATCCTGCCCGACGAGGCCGAATTGTGGGAACAGTTCGAGGAACTGGTGCGCGACTGGCTGCGCGGCTACGGCTACCGGCCGATGCGCATGCCCTTGGTCGAACCGACGCCGCTGTTCGCGCGCGCCATCGGCGAGGTCACCGACATCGTCGAAAAGGAAATGTATTCCTTCACCGACAGCCTGAACGGCGAGCAACTGACGCTGCGGCCGGAAGGCACCGCTTCCTGCGTACGTGCCGTGCTCCAGCACAATCTTCTTTACGACAGCCCGCGCAAGCTCTGGTACATGGGCCCGATGTTCCGCCATGAGCGGCCGCAGAAGGGGCGCTACCGGCAGTTCCATCAGGTCGGCGTCGAGGCGCTCGGCTATACAGGGCCGGATGTCGATGCGGAGCAAATCCTCATGGGCGGCCGCTTGTGGGATGATCTTGGCCTTTCCGGCATCGAGCTTGAGATCAATTCGTTGGGTCAGCCGGACGAGCGGGCACGGCATCGCACTGATCTGGTCGCCTATCTTGAAAGACATCGCGATCAGCTCGATGCCGACGGCCAGCGCCGCCTGCACACCAATCCACTGCGGATTCTCGACACCAAGAATCCCGCCATGCAGGCGATGGTCGACGGTGCGCCGAAGCTGATCGATTATCTTGGCGAAGCATCGCTGAAGCACTTCGAGGGCGTACAGGCGCTGCTCAAGGATGCCGGGCGGCCCTACCGCATCAACCCGCGTCTGGTGCGTGGCCTCGACTATTACAATCTCACCGTGTTTGAATGGGTGACCACCCAGCTAGGCAGCCAGGGCACGGTCTGCGCCGGCGGCCGATACGATGGCCTGATCGAGCAGTTGGGCGGCAAGCCCGCACCCGCGTGTGGTTTTGCCATGGGCGTGGAACGGTTGTTGGCTCTTTGGACAGACCAAGGCAACAGCGTCGAGCGGCAGACGGCTGACGTATATGTCGTGCACCAGGGCGAAGCGGCCGGACGCCACGCCTTCAAAGTGGCCGAGCATTTGCGCGACGTGGGTTTTGCCGTGCAACTGCATTGCGGCAGCGGCAGCTTCAAGTCGCAGATGAAACGCGCAGATGCCTCGGGCGCATCATTGGCAGCCATTATCGGCGATGACGAGGCGTTGGCGAACGAAGTGACCATCAAACCCCTGCGGGAGACGGGCGACCAACGCCGTGTTTCCTTTGACAGCCTGGCCGAAACGATCGGCGAATGGCTTGTTGGGCCGGAATGTGAATAGCTGAATAAGGAACCGAATCATGGCAACCTATGACCTCGAAGAACAGGAACAGATTGACGAGTTGAAGACTTGGTGGAAGATGCACGGCAACCTCGTCACCGCCGCAGTGATGGCGGCCGCCATCATCGTCCTGGCATGGCAGGGTTGGAACTGGTGGCAGCGCAACCAGTCCGCCCAGGCGTCGGTGCTCTATAGCAGCGCGCAATTGGCGGTGCAGCAGCAGGATGCGAAGCGCACCCGGGAACTGGCCGGCGAACTGATCGACAAGTATTCGAGTACCACGTACGCCGGGTTGGCGGCGTTGCTGTCGGCGAAGGCGCAGGCCGAAGGTGGCGATACCAAGTCGGCACAGCAGCAACTCGCCTGGGCGGTGGACAATGCCAAGGATGACAGCGTGCGCGATCTTGCTCGTTTGCGCTTGGCGACACTTCTGCTGGACGACAAGGCGTATGACGAGGCGCTCAAGCGCCTGGCGACCGACCCGGCACCGTCGCTGGCGCCGCGCTTCAACGAACTGCGCGGCGACGTTCTTGTCGCGCAAGGCAAGAACGCCGAAGGCAAGGCGGCTTACGAGGTGGCGCTGGCGAAACTGGATGCCGTGGCCAAGGACGGCGGCGAGGCGCGGACGCGTGCCGCTTACCGCGAACTGCTGCAAGGCAAGCTGGATTCCCTCGGAGCCGGCAAGTGAAAATGGCGCTGAAGGTCCTGCTGCCCGCTACTGCCGTACTGCTGGCCGGGTGTTCGATTTTTTCCAGCGAACCGAAAATCAAGCCGGCCGAATTGACGTCCTTCGAGGCGACGGCCGAGTTGACGCCGCTATGGCAGGGTTCTGTCGGCAAGGCTGACGACTTCGTGTTTACGCCGGCCGTGGTTGGCGATACCGTCTATGCGGCCAGCCGGGACGGTACGATTGTCCGCTATGACAACGGCCGTGAGGCCTGGCGAATTTCCGCGGAAGACAAGTTGTCCGGCGGCGTCGGTGCCGACGACAAGCTCGTCGTAGTCGGTACTGTCAAAGGGGAAGTGCTGGCTTTCGACACCGACGCCGGCAAGCTGCTCTGGAAGGTGCGCGTCAGTTCAGAAGTGCTTGCAGCCCCGGCCGTTGGCGAGGGACTGGTCGTCGTGCGGTCTGGGGACTCGCGCATCGCCGGGCTCGACGCCAAGAACGGCAAGCGTCGCTGGGTTTACGAGCGAGCCACCCCTGTTCTCAGCCTGCGTTCGAACGTTGGCGTGCTGCTAGGTCAGCGCGTCGTGGTTGCCGGTTTCCCCGGTGGCAAACTCGTTGCCATCAGCAGCCAGAATGGCGGGGCGCTCTGGGAGGTCGCCGTTGCCCAGCCCAAGGGGGCGACCGAACTGGAACGGGTAGCCGATATCACCAGCTCACCGGTCGTCGATGGCCGTGAAATCTGCGCCGCGGCCTTTCAGGGACGTGTTGCCTGCTTCGATATCGCCTCCGGCAACCTGCTCTGGAGCCGGGATATTTCCAGCAGCGCCGGCATCGACATGGACGGCCAGCGCGTGTACGTCAGCGATGATAAGGGCAACGTGCAGGCCTTCGCCCGTGATAGCGGCGCCAGCCTGTGGAAACAGGAAAAGCTCTTTATGCGCGGACTGTCGCGTCCCATCGCGCGGAATCGGCGTGTCGCCGTGGCTGACTTTAAGGGTGTCGTGCATCTGCTCAATGCCGATGACGGTGCCTTCGTTGCGCGCGCAATTACCGACGGCAGCGCGGTTCTGGCCGAGCCGCAGCGGCTCGGCGACGGTTTTGTCGTTCAGACTCGGGATGGCGGCGTGTTTGCGCTGCGCCCGCACTAAGTCGTGAAACCGACACTCGTCCTGGTCGGCCGGCCCAACGTTGGCAAGAGCACACTGTTCAATCGCCTGACGAAGACGCGTGATGCGCTGGTAGCGGACATGCCCGGCCTGACCCGGGACCGCCACTATGGTCACGGCCGGCTTGGCGGCAAGCCATTCTTGGTGGTCGATACCGGCGGGTTCGAACCGCAGGCGAAAACCGGCATCGTCCATGAGATGGCGCGGCAGGCGGAAGCGGCAATTGCCGAGGCGGATGTGGTGCTGTTCATGGTTGACGGCCGCACCGGCCTTGCGCCGCAGGATCACGTGATCGCCGATCTGCTTCGGCGCAGCGGTCGTTCGGTTTACCTCGTGGTGAATAAGGCCGAGGGCATGAATCAGGCGGTTGTCGCCGCCGAGTTTCACGAGCTCGGCTTGGGCGAGCCGCGGGTGATCTCCGGCGCCCACGGCGAAGGTGTCCGCGAGCTGCTCGACCTGGCGCTGGAGCCATTTCCCGACGAGAACGACAAGGCCGAAGATGAGGGGCCGCGTGTGGCCATTGTCGGTCGCCCCAACGTGGGCAAGAGCACCCTGATCAACGCGCTGCTGGGCGAGGAGCGCATGATTGCCTTCGACATGCCGGGCACGACGCGCGACGCCATCGAGGTTCCATTCGAACGCAACGACCGTCGTTACACGCTGATCGATACGGCGGGGCTTCGGCGCAAAGGTCGTGTCTTCGAGGCCGTCGAGAAGTTCTCGGTCATCAAGACGCTGCAAGCGGTCGAGGAGGCGAACGTCGTCGTCCTGATGGTTGATGCCAGCCAGGAAATTTCCGATCAGGATGCCCACATTGCCGGGTTCTGTATCGAAGCAGGGCGCGCCATGGTATTGGCGGTCAACAAGTGGGACGCGGTTGATAGCTATCGCCGCGAGATCATCAAGCAGGATATCGCGCGCAAGCTCAACTTCCTCGGTTTCGCCAAGATCCATTACATATCCGCGAAGGAAGGCCAGGGCATCGCGGGCGTGCTCGGCTCGGTGGACAAGGCATATGCCGCCGCGATGATCAAACTGCCAACGCCGAAGCTCACACGTGTGCTGCAAGCGGCTGTGCAGAAGCTGCAACCGCCGCGGCGCGGCACTGGTCGGCCGAAACTTCGTTACGCCCACCAGGGCGGTTCCAATCCGCCGATCATCGTCATCCACGGCAACGCGCTAGACGCGGTGCCAGACTCCTACACGCGCTACCTGGAGAAGACGTTTCTCGAGGCTTTCCGGCTCCAGGGCACGCCGCTGCGCATCCACTACAAGACGGCGCGCAATCCGTTTGCCGATCAGGACTGAACGGTTGGCACGCAGACACAAAATCGATTACATTATCTTTTCGATAACTAGAGCCGAGGGGCCGTCATGAGCAACAAAGGGCAGATGCTACAAGACCCGTTTCTTAACACGCTGCGTCGCGAGCACGTGCCGGTGTCGATTTATCTCGTCAACGGCATCAAGCTTCAGGGCCAGGTCGAGTCNNATTTCTACCGTCGTCCCCGCCAGGCCCGTCAACTTCGCCCAGGAAAACGACGGCGAGTGATACCTGGTTATCCGGTGGAGCGGGCCAGTGTTTGAACGGCCTGCCACCGGCGAAAATGCCATCCTGGTGCAACTCGATTTCGACGAAGGCGACTTCGTCGAGCGGCTGGAAGAATTCCGTCTGTTGGTCACCAGTGCTGGCGCCCAGCCGCTCGCCGTGGTTTCCGGCCGTCGCCAGCGCCCCGATCCGGCGACCTTCGCTGGCAAGGGCAAGGTGGCCGAGATCGGCGAGACAGCCCGGCTCCACGATGCCGATCTCGTGCTCTTCAATCATGACCTGGCGCCTGGACAGCAGCGCAATCTCGAACGCGAATTGGGTTTGCGCGTCGTCGATCGCAGCAGCCTGATCCTCGACATCTTTGCCCTGCGCGCGAAGAGTCACGAAGGCAAGTTGCAGGTTGAGTTGGCCCAGCTTCAGCATCTGTCGACGCGGTTGGTACGAGGCTGGACTCACCTGGAACGGCAGAAGGGTGGCATCGGTTTGCGCGGCCCAGGCGAAAAGCAATTGGAGACTGATCGTCGACTGCTCGGCAAGCGGGTTGCTTTGCTGAAGGATCGCCTGAAGCTGCTCGGGCGGCAGCGTCAAGTGCGACGACGCGCCCGTGTTCGCGGCGAAGTCCTTGCCGTTTCGCTGGTCGGTTATACCAACGCCGGCAAGAGCACGCTTTTCAACGCCCTGACCAAGGCGGGGGCCTTTGCCGCCGATCAGTTGTTCGCCACGCTCGATACGACGTCGCGCCGGATGTTCGTCGAGGGTGCCGGGCAGATCGTCATATCCGACACGGTCGGTTTTATTCGCGACCTGCCGCATGCGCTGGTCGCCGCGTTTCAGGCCACACTGGAGGAAACCGCGCAAGCGGATCTGCTGCTTCATGTGGTCGATTCCGCCAGCCCCGATCGTGACCAGCAGATGGCTGCCGTGTCGCAGGTGCTGGAGGAGATCGGTGCCGGTGCCATTTCGCAGATCGTCGTGTGGAACAAGATCGACGTCACCGGTGCGGAGGCGGAGTTCGAGCGGGACGAGTGTGGTAGTATCACGCGCGTTCGCGTGAGTGCCCGCACAGGCGCCGGCCTGGCGCTACTACGGGAATCCCTGGCTGAAGTTGCCCGCAGCCGTGCACGCCTGGCGGAGCCCGAAACGGCCTGAATTTCAACCCCGATCCACCAACACTTTCCAACCAAACAATCGACATGATCGCTGGCATTCTGATGTCCCTTAACGACCACGGCTGGGGTAACAATTCCGGCGGCGGCAACAAGGGTGGTAACCAAGGCCCGCCTGACCTCGAAGAACTCTGGCGCGACTTCAATCGTCGTCTGTCGGGCATGCTCGGGCGCAAGCGCGGCGGCAATGATGGCGGCGATGGCGGTGGCCGGATGCCGTCGCTCAGCCCTCGCCAGTTCGGCGGCGGCATTGGTTTGCTGATTGCGCTGGTAGCCGTGGTTTGGCTCGGCAGCGGTTTCTACATTGTGGATGCCAGCCAGCGTGGCGTCGTGCTCCAGTTCGGCAGCTTCAAGGAAGTCACCGATCCAGGTTTGCGTTGGCGCTTGCCTTGGCCGATCCAGAGCAACGAGGTGGTCAACCTCACGGGGGTGCGCACGGTCGAAGTCGGCTATCGCGGCTCGGAGAAGAACAAGGTCCCCAAGGAAGCGCTGATGCTGACCGACGACGAGAATATCGTCAGTGTCCAGTTCGCCGTCCAGTACCTGCTCAAGGACGTCCAGTCCTATTTGTTCAAGAACCGCTATCCCGACGATACGGTGATTCAGGCCGCCGAGACCGCGATCCGCGAGATCGTCGGCAAGAGCAAGATGGACTTCGTCCTCTATGAAGGGCGCGACGTCATCGCCGCCAGCACCCAGAAGCTGATCCAGGACATCCTTGACCATTATGAGGTCGGCATCCAGGTCCGTTCCGTCAGCATGCAGAGCACGCAGCCGCCCGAACAGGTGCAGGCAGCGTTCGACGATGCCGTGAAAGCGGGCCAAGACAAGGAACGCCAAAAGAACGAGGGTCAGGCCTATGCCAACGACGTCATTCCGCGCGCCAAGGGCGCCGCCTCGCGGCTGCAACAGGAATCGGAAGGCTACCGCGCACGCATGATCGCTACTGCCGAAGGCGATGCTTCGCGCTTCAAGCAGATATTGACCGAGTACAACAAGGCGCCGGAAGTGACGCGCCAGCGTCTCTATCTTGAGACCGTTCAGCAGGTCTATGCCAATACCAGCAAGGTGATGATCGATGCCAAGGGCGGCGGCAATCTGCTTTACCTGCCGCTCGATAAACTGATGCAGACAGCAGCGGGTACCCAGGCCGCTGCGGCAGCTACCGAGCCCACGGCAGTGCCGGCCGCTCCAGTTGCGGGAGCGGTATCCAGCGAGGTACCGCCCCAGATGGAAAAGGCACCGGCGGTCCAGGGCGGCGGCGACTATCGCTCACGTTCGTCACTCAATTCGCGTGACCGGGGGGATCGCTGACATGAACCGAAATCTGCCATTCCTCGCGGCGCTTGTTTTCGGCGTGCTGGTGGTCGCGGCCATGAGCCTGTTTACCGTCGATCAGCGCCAGTATGCGATCGTCTTCCAGCTGGGCGAGATCAAGGAAGTCATTCGCGAACCCGGCCTCGCCTTCAAGTGGCCGCTGATCCAGAACGTCCGTTTCTTCGATCGCCGCATTCTTACGCTCGACTCGGTGGAACCCGAGCGCTTCCTGACGGCCGAGAAGAAGCCGGTGCTGGTCGATTCCTTCGTCAAGTGGCGCATCGACGATGTCCGCAAGTACTACATCTCGGTCGGCGGCGACGAGATGATCGCCAAGACTCGGCTGTCGCAGACGGTCAACTCCGGTTTGCGTGAAGAGTTCGGCAAGCGCACCGTTCACGATGTCGTCTCCGGTGCGCGCGACAAGATCATGGCGGACGTACAGAAGAAAGCCGATGCCGACATGCGCGCCATGGGCGTCGAGATCATCGACGTGCGCCTGAAGCGTGTGGATCTGCCGGCCGAGGTTTCCGAAGCTGTCTACCGGCGCATGGAAACGGAGCGCAAGCGCGTCGCCAACGAGCTGCGCTCCCAGGGGGGTGCCGAGGCCGAGAAGATCAAGGCCGACGCCGATCGCCAGCGCGAAGTCATCGTCGCCGAAGCGTATCGCGATGCCCAGAAGATCAAGGGTGACGGCGATGCCAAGGCAGCTTCGATCTACGGTCAGGCCTTCAGCCAGAACGCGGAGTTCTATGCTTTCTATCGCAGCCTGGAAGCCTATCGCGGCGCGTTCAGGAGCAAGAGCGATGTCCTGGTGCTGGAACCCAACTCGGACTTCTTCAAGTACCTGAAGAGCGCCGGTCGCGGCGGCAAGTAGGCTGTCACTCGTATGGCACCGACAACGCTGCTGTTGGCATTCGCCCTCATGCTCGTCATCGAGGGACTGTTGCCTTTCGCCGCACCGCGCGTCTGGCGCGAGACTTTCCGTCGCGTGACGGAAATGAACGACGGCCAGATCCGCTTCATCGGCCTGACCTCGATGCTGATCGGTGTGGCCCTCATTGCTCTCGTATTGTGATGCGACGCTGGCTGCTGCCTGAAGGTATCGAAGACCTGCTGCCCGACGAGGCTCGCCACGTCGAGCTTCTGCGTCGTCGCCTGCTCGATGAGTTCGAATGCCACGGCTACCAGCTGGTGGCGCCGCCGCTACTCGAATATGTCGAGTCCCTGCTGACCGGCAGTGGTCGCGACCTCGATCCACGTACCTTCAAACTGGTCGATCAGTTGTCCGGCCGGACCATGGGCGTGCGCGCCGACATCACGCCCCAGGTGGCGCGTATCGACGCCCATCTGCTCAACCGCAAGGGCGTGACCAGGCTGTGTTACTGCGGCAGTGTCCTGCACACGCGGCCCGCCGGGCTGATGGCTTCGCGCGAGCCGCTTCAGATCGGCGCCGAACTTTATGGCCACGAGGGCCCCGAAGCCGATAGCGAAATCATTCGCCTGCTGGCGCGCACGCTGGCGCTGGCGGCCATCGCCGCCACGCGCATTGATCTCGGCCACGTCGGCATCTTTCGCGCGCTCATCGCCGACAGCGGGTTGTCCGGCGATGCCGAGCAAGAAGTGTTTGCGGCGCTCCAGGCGAAAGACCTGCCGACGCTGGCTGACCTGGTAGCGACTATTCCCCAGCCCGCGCGTGCTGGCCTGCTGGCGCTGCCTGAACTCTATGGCGATGCCAAGGTGCTGGACGAGGCGGGTCGGCGTTTGCCCGCGACGCCGGGAATCGGGGCTGCCCTGATGACCTTGCGCCGCTTGGCGAGCGATCTGGCGGACTTGCCGATCGGATTCGATCTGGCGGACCTGCGCGGCTATCACTATCACAACGGCGTTGTCTTCGCCGCCTACTGCGATGGCGCGTCCGGTGCGATCGCGCTCGGCGGCCGCTATGACAAGGTCGGCGAATCGTTCGGCCGCGGCCGGCCGGCGACAGGGTTCTCGATCGACTTGCGCGATCTGGCGCGTCGGGCACCTCGACAGGAAGCGAAGGGCGCAATTCTCGCGCCCTGGCCGGAAGATGCGGCGGTGCACGCGGAGGTCGAACGCTTGCGCGGCCAAGGCGAGATGGTTGTGCTGGCGCTGCCGGGCCATGAGGGAAATTGGTGCGAGGCGGGCTGCGATCGGCGCTTGCTCCGACGCGGCAGCGAATGGATTATCGAATCTTTGAGGGAAGACTGAAAATGGCCAAGAACGTCGTTGTGGTAGGGACCCAGTGGGGCGATGAAGGCAAGGGCAAGATCGTCGACTGGTTGACCGACCACGCNNGCTCGACGAGCTCAAGGCCGCCGGTGTCGATGCCGACGCTCGCCTGAGGCTATCCGAAGCCTGTCCGCTGATCCTGCCCTATCACCAGGCGTTGGACATGGCGCGCGAAGTCGCCAAGGGTGCCAACAAGATCGGCACCACCGGTCGCGGCATTGGCCCGGCCTACGAAGACAAGGTGGCGCGGCGCGGCCTGCGCGTGCAGGATCTGCTGCGGCCCAAGCGCTTCGCCGAGAAGCTCGCCGAGGTGCTCGACTATCACAACTTCGTGCTGAAGAATTATCTTGGCGCCGAAACCGTCGATTTCCAGAAGGTGCTCGATGGCACCATGGCCATGGCGCCGCGCCTGACCCGCATGATCGCCGACGTGCCGCGTTCGCTCTACGAAGCGCATAAAGGCGGCGCCAACATTCTGTTCGAAGGCGCGCAAGGCACGCTGCTCGACATCGACCACGGCACCTATCCGTACGTGACGTCATCGAACTGCATCGCCGGCGGCGCGTCCACCGGCGCCGGCGTCGGCCCGGGCATGCTGCATTATGTCCTTGGCATCACGAAGGCCTACACCACGCGCGTCGGCAGCGGCCCGTTCCCGACCGAACTTTACGATGCCATCGACAAGCAGGATCCGGTCGGCAAGCACATGGCCACCAAGGGGCACGAGTTCGGCGCCACCACCGGTCGCGCCCGCCGCTGCGGCTGGTTCGATGCCGCCGCGCTCAAGCGCTCGATCCAGATCAACGGCGTCTCCGGCCTGTGCGTGATGAAGCTCGATGTGCTCGACGGCCTGGAAGAAATGAAGATCTGCACCGGCTACAAGCTCGACGGCCAGTTCACCGACATCCTGCCCGTGGGCGCCGACGACCTCGAGCGTTGCGAACCGGTGTACGAAACCATGCTGGGCTGGACCGACAGCACGGTTGGCGTCAAGGCCTTCGATGGCCTGCCGAAGGCGGCGCAGAACTACATCAAGCGCATGGAAGAGCTTTGCGGCGTGCCGGTCGACATGATATCGACCGGGCCGGACCGCGAAGAGACCATCGTTCTGCGCCACCCGTTCAAGTAAGCCTCAGTCGTGGCGTACCACCACGACTGACTCTACAACTTACTGATTCTTGAAGGCCGGCTTTCGTTTCTCGACGAAAGCCGCCATGCCTTCCTTCTGGTCGTCGAGCGCGAACGCGGCGTGGAAGACGCGCCGCTCGAACAGCAGGCCTTCGGCCAGCGACGATTCGAAGGCGCGATTGACCGACTCCTTGATCATCATCACCACGGGCAGCGAATAGCCAGCGATGGTTTCGGCGGCAGCCAGCGTTTCGTCGAGCAACTTGTCGGCGGGGATGATGCGCGCTATCAGACCGGCGCGTTCCGCTTCCGCAGCATCCATCATGCGCGCCGTCAGGCAGAGATCCATCGCCTTCGCTTTGCCCACCGCGCGCGGCAAACGCTGCGTGCCGCCGGCACCGGGCAGGATGCCGAGCTTGATTTCCGGCTGGCCGAACTTCGCCGAATCCGCGGCGAAGATCATGTCGCAACTCATCGCCAGTTCGCAGCCGCCGCCCAGCGCGTAGCCCGCAACGGCGGCGATGACCGGCTTGCGACAGGTCTTCACGCGCTCCCAGTTGCGACTGATGTAGTCGGGCTTATAGACGTCCATGTAGCTCCAGTCCTTCATTGCCGAGATGTCGGCGCCGGCCGCGAAGGCTTTCTGCGAGCCGGTGATGACGATGCAGCCGATGTTGTCGTCGGCCTCGAAAGCGTTGAGCGCGGACCCCAACTCGTCGACCAGCGCATCGCACAGGGCGTTGAGTTGCTGGGGACGATTGAGGGTGATCAGGCCGACCTTGCCGCGCGTTTCGGTGAGGATGTATTGGTAGCTCATGGGACGTCTCCGCAAACAAATGCGGATTATGCCGTACTGGCCCGACACCGGTACGCGCAGAGATGGCGTAGCTTGGCACCCGGATCCTGCTACGCTATCCGCTGGCTTGGGTTACTTCAGTACGGTTTCATACTTGTTCAGCGACGTTCCCGAGTAATTGGCAATCATGCCGCCGACATTGCCGTTGAGGCGGTGCTGCATGGCGAAACCGACCACCGGCAAGCCGACATATTGGTGGCCTTCGAGGCTGGTGAGCACGTGTCCAGACTGGTCAAGAAAGACTTCCGCCCTACCCGACGAGGGGTAATTTGCATCCTGGGCAAACGACTGGGCATTGGCTGAGCGCAACACGTTGCCGTACGACAAAACGTTCGTTTGCCAACACAGGGTGGTGGCGTCCGGATACATGAAGTAAGGATCTGGATTGAACGACACCGGATACCTGTAGGGAAGATAGCCGTTGCCATTGCGGCCCACGCGATAGGCTGCCGTCGGTTCGCATGCCCCCGGACTCGATCCGTCGGAGATTTTGGTTCCGTCCAACTTCAGATCGCTGAACTTGACCGTAAAGGGTGCCTTCGTGCTCTGTCCGACATCGCTGTCTCGAACGACGTAATAAGACCGCGTGGGAAAGGTCAGGATCAAGTCTGTGCCGAGGGGCAGGTTCGATACCGGAGACACGAATTCGTTCATGGCGGCCCGATGGACGAGCACTGCGCTAACCGCATCGATTCCGCGGCTCCAGGTGCTCTCGCGATATACGCCGTCAACCAGCACCCGACTAACGGGGGCGGCCTGGGCCAGGCTTGACCCAGTGCCGCCGGGCGGCGTGTGCATCTGAACCGAAAACAGTCCTTGCAAGGCATCGGGGTCATACGAGTATTCGGTACCGAGCGGCACATTGATGATAAATGCGTGGCCGAACAGGCCGCCCGACGGCGCCAGCAGTTCGGCACCACCGGAGTTGGAGAATGCGCCGCCTGCGGTCCAGGACGCAGCCAAAGCCGCGCAATCGATGGCCTTGGGCGGGATGTTGTTACCGGTATGATCGTAGAACGGAACGCCAGCCGCTATCGGAAACGTGTCGTTGATCCGGCCCATTTCGATCACCTCGAAATGGCCTTCCCTAGCGCGATCCAGCCCGCTGCCAGCCTGGTCGTAACCGGCGTAATTGGCGTTGCTGAATGCGATCTCGGTCGATCCGGCGATACTGCCGGCACCGAAGCGCGGGGCCGTACATGCGGAATCGAAAGTACGCAGGATTGGGTTGCCATTGGCATCGCGCGTCACCGCCGCCGTCCAAGTAGTGTTCTCCGCTAGGTAAAGATTGAAATCGAGAACCACTCTGCCGTTGCGGCCTTCGTAGAAGCGCACTTTCAACGCCTTGCCCTGATCGACCTTGGTCGCGAGCAGATCGGAAGTGGGGTTAACGATCGAGAACAGCGTGTCGTTGTTGCCTTGGGCCGTGTAGTAGGGGTAGATCAGGGCTTGCCCTCGGCCATCGGGGGAAAGGGACACCGCTTGGGCGAAGGGAATGATGGCTAAGCCAAGCAATGCTGCAATAGTGATCTTGTTCATAATGGTTGTGCCTCCATATGTCGATCTGTGTTACTGGATCGTCGGGACGTTGCCCGAACTGTTTCGATACACGTAGCCCAGCCAGTCGCTACCGGAATTTTGCGTATAGCCTTGAGCCGTCATGGTCGCCATGAAGCTCTCGGGAAAGATGGCATGGTCATCACGGGTAGGGTTGTACTTGCGCATCAAGCGTTCCGTACCGGTCGGTTGTGTTATGGTCTTTGGATAGATATAGCCTTCGATGCCATCGAGTTTGTAGCCCCATGACTGGAAGGCGGCCACTCCAGCGGAGTCTGCGGTGTAAGTGGTATCCACATGTTCCGGGTAGGCAGCACAGATTGCCGTTGGCGGATTCGACGTAGGATCGCCGCACTTCCAGCTCAGGCGATACAGCGGCACAAGAGGTACGGCAGCATTCTTCGGATTGGAGGGCGTAGTGAATACCCAAGCATCGGCCGTGGGGTTGGCATAGGGGCCGGCCGGACCTCCAAACCAAGGTTGATCGGGAAAGCTTGGGTAGTTGGTTATGCTGCGTGAGCCTGCCGAAAAGTACAACGCGCTGGGAACCGCATGAAGATTATTCGGAGTGACATTGCGACGCGGTGCCAACGTTCCATAGGCAGCCGCAACCGCCATCTGCGGTATGGTGGTGTAAAAATAGTCCCGTCGGGTATCGCTGTAAAAGGCGAACAACGGCGTCAGACGATTGGGTGTTACTGCAACGAGAGTATTAACGGCGGTCAGAGCATTGGGCATACCGTAGCCGACAGCGAAATTCGGCGCCGAAGCGTTGCTGCCAGAGTAGCGGATGTATGTCTTGATCGTGTCCTTGGAAAGCCGAGGGTTGATCGAGCGCAGGATGCCGGCTAGGGCCGACACATGCGGCGCCGCCATCGAAGTGCCGGTACAGCTGCCGTAGCCATCGTTGGCAACTCCAGACTCATCAACCAAGGAGCCGCTATACGAACCGTCGCCACAAAGATACATGGGTTGCCAGTTGTAAATGGCGCCCGGTGGCACGGTGGACACAATCGACTTCGCCGGCGCTATAACCCCATTCCCGCCAGCATTGGCTGAACCAACGACCGCGAAACCGTCCCACATGTTTGTGTTCCACATCGACCAATTCTGAGGGGTAGCGACAACGTTGTTTTGCGCCCCGGCGACCGCCAGAACCGAAGGATGGTTTGCCGGAAAAGCTGGCGCACTAGTCTTATAGTTACCCGCCGATTCAATGAGTAACACGTCTCGCCGGTCAGAAAATGAAATGGCGTCGCATACCGCCTGATAGCCGACATCCGGGCACGTGACTGTAGGATGACCCTCGGCATTCAAACTAAGGTTAATCGCCTGAAATCCCTCTTCGGCTAGGCGCACTATCGCATAGATCAAATCGGAATCACTCCCCGAAAACGCTGCCATTGCGACACTGCATGTCGGACAACCTCCTGCAATGCCAACACCATTGTTTCCTGTCGCACCGATGATCCCAAGCACGTGTGTCCCATGAAATTCGCCACCCGGCGCAAAACCTGGGGCGCGAAATGAAAACTGGGTTCGGTAATTGCCTGTCAAGTCGGATGGCGCGACATCGTTCACTAGCCCGCTATCGGCGGCAGCTACGTAGCCAAACCCTGGTGCGACATCCCATGCGGCCGGGAAGTTCATCGCGTGTAGTCCCCATTGGTAACGGCCAGCGCTGGGTGCATTCGGCTGGATGGCGAAATAGGGGTCGTTGGGCGCGAAGGAAAGCTCGAAACGATCGTTGTTGCCGACAGAGGCGACCGATGGGTGATGAGCCAAGGTTTGCCGGGCGTGGATCGCAGCCTGCACGGTCGGGTATTGAAGCACCATGTACTGTTCGAGCCGTTCGCGCGGATCGTCGCCAGTGAGCTTTGCTCGGACATCGGAATGTAGGCGCATTCCATCCGTCAGCATGCGTGCATGGCTTGGGTGGCCGAGCGCACCCTGGGTTACCGCATTGGCGCCCTTGACGGCATCGACAACGGCCTGCTCAAAGTCGGCGTGCGAATTGGCCTTGGCGAGGGCGGGGGTGTCGAGTATTCCCGAGGAATTGTCGTAACGGAAAGCGACGAACAATTCATTGGCATTGCCGTCGCTGTCATAGATCGGCGGTGCTATGACATCTGCAACCTCAGGCACACTGATTGCGGGGGGGGGCGAAGGCAGCAATGGCCGGGCGAAAACGCCACCTACAAAGGGGCCTTCAGGGGCTTCGGCTTGCGCAAGGGCCACGCATGGCGGAAACAGGCTGGCAACGGCGACTGCGGCAGTGCAAAGACGGAACTTCATGATGGCCCTTAATGCCGATAGGAGGCCATACTCTATCATCACGGTTATGTGCTATCAATATTCGCTCATGCTATGCCAAAAAGGTAGCTCTGGAAGCAAGGTGCGGTCGCAGATCAGTCGAGAACGTGTGAAACCAGACCATCGGCGAGTTTCGGTTCGAACCAGGTCGACTTGGGCGGCATGACTTGGCCGGCATCGGCGACCGCCATCAGGTCTGCCATGCGCGTCGGGTACATTGCGAAGGCGGCGGCCATGTCGCCGCTGTTGACGCGCTTCTCCAGTTCCGGCAGGCCGCGAATGCCGCCGACGAAATCGATGCGCTTGTCGCGGCGCAGATCGGTGATGCCGAGTACCGGCCCGAGTACATGGTCGGAGAGCAGGCTGACATCGAGGCGCGCGACCGGATCGGCTACGAACAGCTTCGGGTCGATGTTGAGGCGGTACCAGCGGCCGGGCAGGTAGAGGCCGACTTCGCCCGGGCACGAAGGCTTCACCGCGTCGCAGGCAGGGGCGACGGCATAGCACTTGCCGACGCGTGCCAGAAACTCGTCGCCGCTGAGGCCGTTGAGATCCTTCACCACGCGGTTGTAGTCCATGATCTTCATCTGGTGCTGCGGAAAGATCACCGCCAGGAAATAGTCGCTGGCCTGCTCGGCATCAGGCTTGCGGCGGGCGGCGGCAATGCGCGAGGCGGCGGCGGAGCGATGGTGGCCGTCGGCGATGTAGAGCGCATGCATCGCCTCGAAGGCGGCGGTAATGTCGGCGATCAGCGTTTCGTCGCTGACTACCCAGATCGAGTGGCGGATGCTGTCGTCGGCAACTACCTCGGCGACCGGTGCGCCCGCACAGGCCTGTGCGAGCAGTCCGTCGGCCTGCCTGGAGTCCGGGTAGGCCAGCAGCACGGGGCCGGTCTGGGCGTTGAGCGCGGCGATCTGTCGCACGCGGTCGTCTTCCTTGTCCGGGCGCGTGAACTCGTGCTTCTTGATGCGGCCAGCGTCGTAGGCTGCCACCGACGCGGCGGCGACGAAGCCGGTCTGCGTGTGGTTGCCCATCTCGATACGATAGGCGTAGTACAACGGCTGACTATCGCGATGCAGGATGCCCGCTTGCATCATCTTCGCCAGATTCTCGACCGCCTTGGCATAGACAGCGGGCGCGTAGGGATCGGTATCGGGCGGCAGGTCGATCTCGGGCTTCGAGATGTGCAGGAAGGACCAGGGCTTGCCGGCGGCACGGACACGGGCTTCGGCAGTGGAAAGAACGTCGTAGGGCGGTGCGGCGACATCGGTGGCGTGATGCGGTGCGGGACGCAGGCCGCGGAAGGGCTTGATGAGCGACATGGCGTTTCTCTAGCGAGCGTTGCGCGTGACGAGCAGGCGCTGTAGTGCGCTGCGGGCCTCACGGATCATGGTTTCGGTGGTTGGCCAGTCGACACAGGCGTCGGTGACCGAGCAACCGTACTTCAGCTTGCTCAGGTCATCGGCAATCGGCTGGTTGCCGGCTTCGATGAAGCTCTCGATCATCAGGCCGACGATGGACCGGTTGCCGACGCGGATCTGGTTGATGCAGTCCTGCATCACGAGCGGTTGCAATTCCGGCTTCTTGTAACTGTTGGCGTGCGAACAATCGACGACGACGTTCCCGGGCAGCTTGGCCTTGGTCAGCGCCTTCTCCGCCATGGCGACGCTGACGGTATCGTAGTTGGGCCGGTCGCCGCCACCGCGCAGTACCAGGTGGCCGTAGCCGTTGCCGCGCGTGCGCACGACCGAGGAGCGCCCCTGCATGTTGATGCCAAGGAAACTGTGCGGCCGCGAGGCGGACAGGATGGCGTTGATCGCGGTTTCCACCGAGCCGTCGGTGCCGTTCTTGAAGCCGACCGGTGTCGACAGGCCCGAGGCCATTTCGCGGTGCGTCTGCGACTCGGCGGTGCGGGCGCCGATGGCTGTCCACGCCACCAGGTCGCCGAGGTATTGCGGCGAGATCGGGTCGAGCGCCTCGGTGCCGGCGGGCAGGCCGATCTCATTGACGGCGAGCAGGAATTCGCGCGCCTTCTGCATGCCTTCTTCGATATGGAAGGAATCATCGAGGCGCGGGTCGTTGATGTAGCCCTTCCAGCCAGTCGATGTGCGCGGCTTCTCGAAATAGACACGCATTACCAGGCAGAAGGTATCCGCGACCTCGTCGGCAAGCGCCTTCAGGCGGCGCGCGTAGTCGAGGCCGGCAACCGGATCGTGAATCGAGCAGGGCCCGACGACGATGAAGAGGCGCGGATCCCGGCGGTCGAGGATCGCCTCGATGGCTCGGCGTCCCGCCACGACTGACTTTTCGGCCGCGGCCGTCATCGGCGCGCGCTGGTGGATTTCCTCCGGGGTGGGCATCGCCTCGAAGGCTTCGATATTGAGATTTTCGGTTTGTTGCATGGCGGGGGGCGAAATACGCTGGCGATTCAATCCGCAATTGTATCGCGGCGCGCCTACTGCTAGCGCTGTTCGCCCCCCATCCGCGGCTTGCTACGCCGGCAGTGCCGTCAGTGGCGGGGCGGCTCGCCGCATTCGCGGGCTTCGCGCGTCTGCCGGTCGGTGACTTGCCGGCGCTGTTCGGCGGTCAGCAGCCGGTAGATCTGATAGTCGGTCCGGGCATGCATCAGCGCGATCTCGGCCATGATCCGGGCGCCGGATTCGGCCAGTAATTTTGCCTTCAAGTCGTCGAATTCATTGGCCAAAGCGAGCTTGTGCAGCGATTCACGGGATTGCTGCAACTCCTTCTCCCGGCTACGCATCGTCGGCACCTGTGCGTGCATGATGTCGAATACCTTGTCGCGTTGCTCGTCGGTGAGCTTGATGCCATGCAGGAATGGCGGCATGGGTTCGCGACCCGGCTCGCCATTCATCATGGGCGGTGGAGGATTGCCGTAGGGCTGATCCATTGGTGGCGTGGCCTGCGCGCTCGCCGCGATGCTGGCAAGGGTGAGGCCGACGGCGCAGAGCAGGCGCGCTGCACCAGGGCGTTTGGTGACGGAAATGTTCATGGCGATGATCCTTTCGTTGATCGAGAGTGCGCGGCGAGTGTCGCGCCAACGCCCGTTAAGCGCGGTTGAGACGGCGTAAAGTTAGGTAAAGGAGCAGGCGGGATTGGCCCACCGGATTTGGCTGCGTCATATCATTCGCGGCTGGATGCGTGGTGGCAGGAAGGGAAGATGGCCAAGGTTTTGCTGGTCGACGACGACGTCGACCTGAGCACGATGCTGAAGGAGTTTCTGGAGCACGAGGGCTTTGTCGTCGATGTGGTCCATGACGGCGAATCCGGCGTGCGTCTGGCGCTTGCCGGCGACTATGCCATTGCCGTACTCGACGTGATGTTGCCAGGCATCAACGGTATCGAGGCACTACGCCGGATTCGCGCCGGCAGTCGCATGCCGGTATTGATGCTCACGGCGCGTGGCGATGACGTTGACCGGGTCGTCGGTCTCGAACTCGGTGCCGACGACTATGTGCCCAAGCCTTGCACGCCGCGCGAGCTGGTGGCCCGGGTGCGCGCGATCCTGCGCCGGGCGGCACCAGAGATGACGCCCGAAACGCAATCGGCCATTCTCGCCGGGCGGCTGCGGGTTTGGTCGGACAAGCGCCGGGCGGAATGGGATGGCCTGCCGATGGACCTCACCAGCACGGAATTCAACCTGTTGGAAGTCCTTGCCCGCCATGTCGGCAGCGTCGTCAGCAAGGCGGCGCTGTCGGAACAGGGGCTCGGCCGCGCGCTGGCGCGCTACGATCGCAGTATCGATGTTCACGTCAGCAACCTGCGCCAGAAGCTTGGCCAATTGCCCGATGGCCGCTCGTGGATACAGACCGTGCGCGGCATCGGCTACCAGTTGATTCGGGAGTAGCCGTGGGCCGCCTGTTCTGGAAGTTCTTCTTTGCGTTTTTTGCAGCGCTGCTGATCTCGGGGGTGGGCGTCGGCTTTGCCGTTGCCATGTTGCACGACCAGCAGCGCGGTCCGGGGCAGGATTTCCACGACCGCCCGCCGCCACCACCGCACTGGGACCAAGCCGGCAGACCGCCGCCGCCGCCTGGCGAAGCGCCGCCGAATATGGGGCCGCCGCCCGACGGCGGTCCGTTGCCCCTGTTGCCGATCGTCGCCGCCTTGCTGGGCAGCCTGGCGGCCAGCGCGTTGCTGGCCTGGCATTTCTCCAAGCCAGTGCGCCACCTGCGCTGGGCGCTGGGCGAAATTGCCGAAGGCCGGTTCGATACCCGCGTCCAGCAGTTGATGGATGGGCGCCGCGACGAGATTGCCGATCTGGGTCGCGATGTCGACCTGATGGCGCAGAAGCTGGATCAGTTGGTGACGACCCAGCGTCGCTTGCTCCACGATGTTTCGCACGAACTGCGTTCGCCACTGGCGCGGCTTCAGGCCGCCGTCGGCCTGGCGCGGCAGGATCCCGCCAAGGTCGCGGCAACGCTGGACAGGATCGACCGCGAGACGGTTCGACTGGATGCGCTGGTCGGTCATCTGCTGACGCTTGCCCGCCTGGATGCCGGCACCGGCACCGAGGCGACCGCACAACTCGACGTTGTCGAACTGGTGGCCGACATCGCGCAGGACGCGCGCTTCGAAGCCCAGGCCGCCCACCGGGAACTTCGCTTCACCGGTGAGGATTCGTTCGCAATCCACGGCCGCGAAGAACTGCTGCACCGCGCCTTCGAGAACGTGCTGCGCAACGCGGTGAAGTTCACCGCGCCCGGCACGACAGTCGACGTGATCGTCGACAAGCCGGCACCGGATCGCCTGCGGGTGATGGTTTGCGACCGCGGGCCGGGCGTGCCGGAAAGGGAACTGGAGGCGATCTTTGAGCCCTTCCATCGTTCGCCCGGAACCGTCCAGGATGGTTTCGGCCTCGGTCTGGCCATCGCCCGGCGTGCCGTCGAGGCGCACGGCGGTACCGTCCGCGCGGCGAATCGGCCCGACGGCGGGCTTTGCCTCGAAATTCTGTTGCCGGAACGCTAGCGAAGCGGCAAGTATTGCCGCGTCATCCCACGGATGCGCTGGTGACCTTCGATTGCCGGGCGGCAGAAATTTCCGTGCGTTCCATGTTCGGGTTCCGCGGTCGGTCGACCGTCGCATGACGACGGCGAATCGTGTCTATTCCTTAACATAACCTTACCCAGCTTTACCTGCCATGGCGCGCAGGATGGCCGTTTCTGGCCGATATTTTGCCTATGGATTTGTAGCGCGTCGTCCACGACCGCAAGTTCATCAACCAGGCAAGGAGTGACAACATGAGCAGCACGATCAGCAGTATCGGAGGCTACGCCTCCATGATGGCGACGAGTCGGCAGCGTCCCGATTCGACGAAGCTGGCTGAAGATCTATTCTCGAAGATCGATACCACCGGCAAGGGTTACATCAGCCAGTCCGATCTGGAAAACGCGTTAGGCCAGGTTTCCTCGACCGGCAGTACTTCCACCGCGGACCAGTTGTTCACTACCCTGGACAGCAACGGCGATGGCAAAGTGACCCAGGACGAAATGTCCAGCGGCCTGAAGAGCCTGATGGATTCCCTCGACAGCCAGTTCCAGAGCATGCGCATGAGCAGCGCCATGAGTGGCGCAAACGGCGCGCCGCCACCGCCGCCGCCGGAAAACGACACCGGCTTTACCAAGGAAGAATTGCAGAGCCAGCTCGACTCGATTGGCAGCACCGACAGCAAGCGCGCCGACCTGATTTCCAGCGTCATCCAGAACTTCGACAAAGCCGACACCAATGGCGACGGCAAGGTCAGCTTCAAGGAGGCCATGGCCTATCAGCAATCGACCTCGTCGAGCGATTCGACGACATCGAGCGGCACCAGCACGACGAGCAGTTCGTCCAACAGCGAAGCGCAACTGATGCTTCAGATCATGAAGCTCGCGCAGGCCTATGGCATATTTGGCACCGAGAGCAGCAATTCCTCCAGCGTCTCCGCTGTCGCCTAGGTTCGTCTTCCGCGCTGCGAAGGTCCAGACCGCCGCCACCTGAGCTATAGGGGGGTGGCGGTAGCGCCTCGGTTGCCATGATCTAACCGCTCACTTGCGGTCGATTTGGATGTTTTCTTTGCTGCCGCTTTGCGAGACCGCAATCATGATTCCCAATCCGATCGCGATCACGACTGCAATCAAAGTCCAGGTTGTACCAATGCTTGCCAGAATGCCCAGTTTCCAGAGCGCAGCCAGAAGGCCGCCCATCAGGACGATAAAGCCAACAAGATACATTCCTGCCCATTTCATACCGCTGAACTCCAGGCTTGTGTTCCGTTACTTAGGCTGAACGATTACCGTTGTGCTGCCCGTAGGTGTTCCGCTTGCGCCCGTATTTCCCTTTGCGCCTGTGGTACCGGTTGCACCGGTGTCGCCCGTTGCACCCTGGCCACCGGTTGCACCTGTGCCGCCCTTTGCGCCCTGACCACCCGTCGCGCCGGTGGTTCCCGTGGAACCCTGGCCGCCCGTCGCGCCCTGGCTACCTGTTGCACCCTGACCCCCCGTCGCCCCGGTGTATCCGGTATTGCCTGTATTACCGGTGTTGCCTGTGCTACCTGTTTCCCCTCGCGGACCGGCCGGGCCCGTGCACGCGGCCAGCGCCAGTATCAT
The DNA here is from genome assembly GCA_003158255.1 of Rhodocyclaceae bacterium. GTDB lineage: Bacteria > Pseudomonadota > Gammaproteobacteria > Burkholderiales > Rhodocyclaceae > Fen-999. The sequence continues at coordinate 11,670 of PMIH01000315.1, read as the reverse complement.
CAAAGGTACAGCTGTCAGGTTCAGATATTTCATTGTCTTTCTCCTAATCTGGCTTACGAATACGACTTGCATCACGGTGACCAATCTCGCGGACTTGATCGGCATCTGGCGTAGACAGCGCCCGAACCACCGAGCAGTCAGCATGTATTGCGGTGATTGCCCGATCCTCGCGCATCGCCCTTCTGACGCGAAAGTACGCAGTCTTCCGCGCCGGGTCTGTACGCTGGCGCGCATACTCGCCTTAGCCCGGTCTGTCGGCTGCCGGCGGCTTAGCGAGATCGCCTATACTGAAAGAACCTTCCGACGCCTGGAGCCTGCCCACTCCCATGCTGACCATCGAAATCGCGTCCGACTTCGTCTGTCCCTGGTGCTTCATCGGCATCGCCCGTCTCAAGGCGGCGGTGGGCATGGTCCGCGCGCAGCGGCCGGACTTTCAGTACCAGCCGAAATGGTGTCCCTTCTTCCTGAATCCCGATACGCAGCCCGAGGGCGAGCCGTACCTGCCGTTCCTCGAACACAAGTTCGGCGGCCGGGACAAGGTCGAGGCGATCTTCGAACGCGTGCGCGCTGCCGGCCGCCCCTACGGCATCGAATACGCCTTCGAGAAGATTCCCTTCCGCGCCAATACGCTCAAGGCGCATCGACTCGCCGCCTGGGCGCAGGCGCAGCAGGGTGATGCCGCACCGCTGATCGAGCGACTCTTCGCCGGCAACTTCCAGCGCGGCGAGCACCTGGGCGATACTGACACACTGGTTTACATTGCCGGTGAATGCGGCTACGACACCGCGGCCGTCGCTGCATTCCTCGCGTCAAGGGAACTCGAAGCGGAGGTATTGGCGGAAGCGGCTGAAGTCGTGCGCCTGGGCATCAACATGGTCCCGACTTTCATCATTGGCGGTAAGGAGATCATCGTCGGCGCCGAAGACCCCGCCGTCCTCGCCGAGGGAATCCGCAAGGCGCTGGCGTAGCTATGGTGGCGTACCACCACGACTGACTTTTCGACAAGGCGATGCCGGCGCAATTCGATTCAGCGCGGCGCAGCGAAATCCTGAGTCCAGTATTCCCCGTAGGTGGAAGAGGCGTTATAGGCACACGCCGCGCCGAAGTCCTTATAGGCTGAATTCATCATGTTGGCGCAATGTCCCGGACTGGCCAGCCAGCCGCTCATCACCGCGTCCACGTCGGCGGGACCGCCGGCGATGTTCTCGCCCCAGTAGGAGCCCAGGTAACCGGTCGCATCGATTCGGTCCTTGGCGCTGCGGCCATCGAGACTGGTATGGGAAAAGTAGTTGTTGTTCGCCATGTCGGTCGAATGGCCGGCAGCGGCCTGGGCCAGCAGCGTATTCCAGGCCAGCGGCGCGACGGCCGGGTAGTAGGCGGTGCCGCAGTTCCGCCCGGTCGCCCGCGCCTGATTGAGCGCATCCAGCATTGCTTGCGCGAAGCCCGCGATATTGCACGATGCTTCCGGCGCTAGGACGACGCTCTCTACAGGCGTGTCTCCCGGCGTGGTCGACGTCGTATTTCCCGATGTCGTGGAACTGGTACTGCTACCGCTATCACCTCCGCCGCCGCAAGCGGCCAGCAAGAACGCGGAAACGAGGGCGACGGCGGGAAGACCGACTAATCTAGGCAAGCGATTCATTGGCAATGACGAACGGACGTTTGAGAAGCCCGCACGATATCGGAAACCGGCGTCGGCGAAATCCGTAGCCAAACCACGACGTGTGACGGGCGCTTTGGCGGGACGGACTGCGCTATCCCTGGATTTCAATTCGCAGGAGCCGTGCCACCACGGCTAATGGGAAAATCGTGGTCGTCCCCTATGGACTGCTGGTGCGGGCAGGTAGAGAAGCCCTACTTGCCAGCAACCGCCAGGACAGCCTTCGGATTGGTGCTCGCGATGGCGAGCAGAGTGCGCGCCGCGCCGCTAGGTTGTTTGCGGCCTTGTTCCCATCCTTGCAGGGTGCGAACCGACACGCCGATCAGCGCCGCGAACTGGGATTGCGACAAGCCAGTTTTCTTGCGCGCTTCGATGACGGGCGACGAAACGACATGAACTTGACCGGCCTTCATTTCGCGCACCGACTGCAACAGATCGGCAGCGAGGTCACGCTTGGCTTCGTAGGCAGCCAACTCGGACTTGGACAAGGGCTTACTCTTCGAGGACACGGCGGATCTCCTTCAACTGTGGGCCTGTGAGATTGTCGGTCTTTGCCTTCGCGTACAGCGTGAGCAAGACTACTTCGCCTTCGGCGTTCCGGGTGAAATAGATCACCCGCACACCACCAGACTTGCCCGAACCGGCTCTTCCCAACGCACCTTCCGAATGCCGCCAGACCCGGGCACGACATCTCCGACGGTTGGGTGCTCTGCAATATATGCAGCGAACGCACCGCGTTCGTCTTCGGTCCAGTAGTGCGGCCACTGGCGCCGGAACAGCGAGGTTTCGACTACCGTGAGCATTGAAAATGACTATACGCCGGAGGCGTATATATGTCTAGTCCGTTGCAAGGCAGGCGCACCGCGACGACTGACTTTCACGCAGGAAACCGTAATTCATTCCCAATTACTCGAGCGTTGATTTTCGACGGCTCTTCCACAAAAGTGCCACTAAATAGATCAGCAAGAGGCAGGTGTAAACGGGCCACAAGTAGAACCACCACAGCGCGGTGTAACCGGCGTCGCAGCCCTTGAAGGTAACCGGCGGCGCGATGTAGAGCGTTACGCGTTCGCCCAGTATTGGGGCGCCTACATCGAGGACTGAGACCTGAAGGTTGGAGGTGCCACCCGGCAGTAACGGTCTCGAGTTCGAATCGGGTGGCCACGGAAAGCGATGGGAGGCATGTTCCTCAACGAATGGAATCATTTCGCGACGCATAGTTGGAATGTTTGCGCCGGAGCCACCGGCCGGCAGGGCCTCGAAGATGTAGCTCGCTCGAGATTCCAGCACAGATACTCGGATCTTTGTCGGGAGTCCTGGATCTTTGAACACGATGAAGCCAGAGTTTCTGAAGTCTGCGCCGTCCCAGCTACCTAGTTCTGGTCGAAGACTGTTGTTGGGGCGTTCGAACTCAAGTACAGGCAAGAGAAACGCCGAGCGCAACCGGAATAAGGAAACGGTACTTTGTGAGTTTGGCGTCAAGACGAGATCAACACGTGTAGGTGTGGATGACAGCCAGAATGCCAAAGTACCAAGGGCAACAAGCAGCGTCAGCAGAAGCCAGACGAACCAATAAAGTTCGAGTTTTCGACTCGTGGGCCCTGCGATAGGTCTGGTTACACGATTGATAGCGTACCGCCCTTTCGATGCATCAAGAAGCTTTCGCGATCTGCCAATAATGCCGCCATAATTGCCCGCGTGGCAATCGAAAAGTCAGTCGTGGTGGTACGCCGAGTAGCAGCGGCATCCGATGGCGCCGCGCTTCACCCCTTCGGCTTCAGCTTGCGAAACAGGTCCTTGACCGCGCTGACTCGATCCTTGAGGTTGGCGGTCGGTTTGGTCCAGACCAGCTTGTCGGGGCCGGCGAGTTTGAAGGCGCGGTCGGACTGGATGAGCAGGATGATGTCGGCGGGGTCGATGGGTGGATTCGGGATGAGCTGTAGCTGGATCGACGCCGGGCCGGCNNTCGTGCACATCCGGGCAATAGTCGTTCGGCAATAGCGCCGGCACGCGCAGATTGATTTCGGAAGTGATCGACAGCGGCGCCGTCAGGTCGGGAATCTTCTTGCCATCCTTGAGCGCCTTCACGGCCGCGTTGAGCATGTTGGTGTACATCGCGAAGCCGACTTCGAGGATTTCGCCGCTCTGGTTCTCGCCCAGCACTTCGCCGGCGCCGCGAATTTCGAGGTCGTGCATGGCAAGGAAGAAGCCGGAGCCGAGTTCTTCCATGGCCTGGATGGCGTCGAGGCGGCGCTGCGCCTGCGCGGTCGGCTTGGCTTCCTCGTGCGTGAGCAGGTAGGCGTAGGCCTGGTGGTGCGATCGGCCGACGCGGCCGCGCAGCTGGTGCAGTTGCGCGAGGCCGAACTTGTCGGCGCGGTTGATGACGATGGTGTTGGCGTGCGGATTGTCGATACCGGTCTCGATGATGGTCGAGCACAGCAGCAGGTTGTGCTTTTGCTGCGTGAATTCGCGCATCACGCGTTCCAGCTCGCGCTCGGGCAACTGGCCGTGGCCGACGACGATGCGCGCCTCGGGCAACAGCTTGGCGAGGCGGTCGCGCATGTTCTCGATGGTCTCGACTTCGTTGTGCAGAAAGTACACTTGGCCGCCGCGCTTGAATTCGCGCAGGCAGGCTTCGAGGATGAGGCCGTTCGACCAGCGATGGACGAAGGTCTTGATGGCGAGGCGTTTCTGCGGCGCAGTGGCGATCACGGAGAAGTCGCGCAGGCCTTCGAGCGAGAGGCCGAGCGTGCGCGGAATTGGAGTGGCGGTGAGCGTCAGCACGTCGACTTCTGCGCGCAGCGCCTTGAGCGCTTCCTTCTGGCGCACGCCGAACCGGTGTTCCTCATCGACGATGACGAGGCCAAGGCGCGAGAAGGCCACGTCCCTCTGCAACAGCCGGTGCGTGCCGATCAGGATGTCGATCTTGCCTTCGGCGAGCAGATGAATCGCTTCAGTCTGTTCCTTCGCGCTGCGGAAGCGCGAGAGTTCCGCCACCTTCACCGGCCAGTCGGCGAAGCGATCGGCGAAGTTCTGGTAGTGCTGCTCGGCGAGCAGGGTGGTCGGGCAGAGCACGGCGACCTGCTTGCCGTCGGCGACGGCGACGAAGGCGGCGCGCATCGCCACTTCTGTCTTGCCGAAGCCGACGTCGCCGCAAACGAGGCGATCCATCGGCTTGCCGGACTTCATGTCCTCGACCACCGCGTTGATGGCGGCGAGCTGGTCCGGCGTTTCCTCGAAGCCGAACCCGTCGGCGAAGGCTTCCAGATCGTGCTGCTTGAAGTCGAAGCGGTGGCCTTCGCGCGCCGCGCGCTGGGCATAGAGGTGCAACAATTCGGCGGCGGTGTCATGCACTTGTTCGGCGGCCTTCTTCTTCGCCTTCTCCCACTGGCCCGAGCCGAGGCGGTGCAGCTCGACGGCTTCGGGGTCGGCGCCGCTGTAGCGGGAAATGACATGCAGTTGCGCGACCGGCACGTAGAGCGTGGCGCCCTCGGCGTATTCGAGGTGCAGGAACTCCGTGTCGCCGTCGCCGTAGTCCATGTGCACCAGGCCCTGGTAGCGGCCGATGCCGTGCGATTCATGCACGATCGGGTCGCCGATGCGCAACTCGGACAGATCGCGCAGCCAGCCTTCGAGGTTGGCGCGGCGAACGGCTTCGCGTTTGCCGCGCGGCCGCGCCGTGGCGGCGTAGAGCTCGTTTTCGGTGAGGACGGCGAGTGCAGCTTTGGCCAGCAGGAAACCGCCGGACAGCGGCGCGACGCCGATGGCCAGGGCATCTTCGCTGGCGACGAAGGTGGCGAAATCGGCGCAGGGCGTCGGCCGCAGCCCGTGCTCGGCCAGAAAGTCAGCCATGGTGGTACGCCGGCCAGGCGACTCGGCGAGCAGCAGCACACGGCCGGGGAAGCTGCCGAGGAACGATTTCAGCGCGACCAGTGGATCGTCGGCCTTGCGGTCGACGGCCACCAGCGGCGGCGTTCCTGTGGCAGCGTCGCCGCCCGCCAACTGGTAGCGCGGGTAGGCGCGGCAGGCGACGAAGAACTGCTCGTCGGTCAGGAACAGGTCGGTCGGCAGCATCACGGGCCGCGAGCGGTCGCCCTTGAGCATGTCGTGGCGGCCGGTCATGTCGCGCCAGAATTCGGCGATCGCCGTCGGCACGTCGTGGTGGGTGAGCAGCAGCGTGTCCTGCGGCAGATAGTCGAACAGCGTTGCGGTTTCGTCGAAGAACAGTGGCAAGTAGTACTCGATGCCGGCCGGCAGGGCGCCGTTGGAGACGTCCCGGTAGAGCGTAATGCGCGAGGCGTCGCCCTCGAAGGTCTCGCGGAAACGGGCGCGGAACTTGTTGCGGCCCGGCTCGCCAAGCGGGAATTCGCGTGCCGGCAGCAGGCGGATTTCCGGCACCGGAAAGATGGTGCGCTGGGAGTCGACGTCGAAGGTGCGCAAGGTCTCGACTTCGTCGTCGAACAGCTCGATGCGGTACGGCAGTTCCGTGCCCATCGGGAAGATGTCGATCAGGCCGCCGCGCACGCTGTATTCGCCGGCCGCGACCACCTGCGTGACGGGCTGATAGCCGGCGAGGGTGAGCTGGCCGCGCAGTTTGTCGAGATTGAGTTTGTCGCCCTTCTTGAGGAAGAAGGTGTGGCCGACCAGGTGGCTGGGCGGCGCCATGCGCGCCAGCGCAGTGGCGGCGGCGACGATCAGCACTTCGCATTCGCCGCGCGTAACGGCGTAGAGCGTTGCCAGTCGTTCGGAGATCAGGTCCTGATGCGGCGAGAAGCTGTCGTAGGGCAGCGTTTCCCAGTCCGGCAGCAGATGCGTGCGCAACGTCGGCGCGAACCAGCTGACCTCCTCCTGCAAACGCTGGGCGTCGAGCGGGCTCGCCGCAACGACCAGCAAGACCTTGCCTGGCCGCGCCAGTTCGGCGATTGCGAGCGCGTCGGCCGAGCCGGCGAGCGCGGGCAGGTCGAGGCGGGCGCCAGGTTTGGGTGCGGTGGCGGCAAGTGAAACCAGCGGGGAATGCGCGGAAGGCACGAGGCGGGAAGCGGGCTGCGACGGGGGGCGGATTATAGCGCCGGCCCGTCCGCTCCTGCCTCCGCCGCCGTGTCCGCGCTCAGTTGTGGCGCGCGAACAATTCCACGAGGGCGGCGGTCACTTCGTCCGAGGCCTGCGCGTAATCGCCTTCTTCGAGCATAGCGAGCGCCGCCTCCTGCTGACCGACGGCGGTCACTGCAACGACGTGGCCGGCACTGGCATGAAAACGCGTGTGGATCCGGCGCAGGTTTTCGAAGGCCGGTGAGCCACCGAAATCCCGCACGCCATCGCCGTTGATCCAGATGCCCAGCGCGCAGAGATCGTCACGCGTCACCGCTTGCGCGTCGAGCACTTCGCCGCCCTTGCCCGCAACGTAGTCGTGCAGGCGCTCTTTCCATTTCACGTGGGCGTCGATGGCGGTCTTGCCGTCGAGTACGAGCACGAAGAGTTTGGCCAGGAGCGTCTTCACGCGCTCGGAAGCGCGCAGGTAGTCGCCGTGATGGAGCAGGTGTAGCGCCTTCTCCTTGTCACCCGCTTGGGCGTTGCGCAATACTTCGCCGGCGCAGCGGTGGAAGTTGGTGTGATGGGCCTTCATGTCGAAGAAGGTTTCCGAATAGCCGAATTCGCTGCTGCCGCGGTTGTAGATCCACTTGCCGAGCGGGCATTGGTCGTCGCGGCAGACGACATCGACCTTGAGATCTTCGGCGCTGGTGCCGTTGATGTACGCTTCCAGGCGTCTCTTCCACTTCATGTGGGCGTCGACCGCCGACTTGAAATCCAGGCCGCCGACTTCGGTACCGCGATCCCCCGATTGCGGCGCCGACGCGGCGGGCGTTACGGTCGCTGGGCCGTTGCCCACGCCCTGCTTGAACCAATCCATTATCCCCATCTTGTATCCCCCTCCTTCAAAGGTGGATGGATATTACTGTACTTTTGCGCTAAGTTTTATGCCGAAAGTGCTGCATTGCCGCAATACGGGTTTCGGACGGTTTCGAGCCAGGCGGCGGTGAGAACGGCGAGCGCGCCGTAGAAGGGAGATGTGCTGCGCGCGGCAACGCGGGCGGCGAATTGCGGCAGCCAGTGCAGGGTATGTTCGTCGAGCACGCGGGCGAGGTCGTGCCAAAAGTTAGCCGTGGTGGTACGCCGAGCTAGATGGGCAATGTGCAGAAGTTGCAGTACCAGATGGTCGTCCGGGCGCTGGCGCCAGTCGGTTGCAACGAGTCCGGCGGCAGCGTGGAGGTCGCGCCACTGGAACATGGCGGCCTGGTGGGTCAGATGATCTTCGTCGGTCCACACCGATTCGCAAGGCGAGGCGCCATAGGCGCCAGTGAGATAGATGGCGGCATATTCCGAAGCGAGTTCATCGAGTTCCGCGATGCCGGGCATCGGCGGCAATTTGGCCATGGCAGCGGCCATCGCCTGCCAGGCGGCGACGGCTTGCGGAGTCTGCGGCAGCAGGCCAAGGCAGGCGGGGAAGTGGGCTTCCCGCAGCGCATCGATCATCGCCGGTGTCAACTCACGGTCGTGTAGCGCGGCGAGCGTTTCAGCGTCTTCGGCGATGGCGTCCGTCAGCGCCTTCACAGTTTTCCCTTGCCGTGCGGCACGAAGACGATGGAGGGGTTCGTGAGTTCGGGATTGGCCATGTTCTTCACCTGGCGTACGACTTTTTCGTGCGGGCCGATGGCGGTGGTCGGCCAGGTGCCGTTGCGCAACTGGTCGATGGGGCCGATGTCGAGCACGCGCATCAGGCAGCCCATGACGCAGTAGGGTTTGCGGCCGGCTTCGATCTCGTCCACGCACATGTTGCATTTCTTGACGATCTTCGCCAGCGGATCCCACTGCGGTGCGCCATAGGGGCAGGCGGCTTCGCAGCGGCGGCAGCCGATGCACAGCGTCGAATCGATGTCGACGATGCCGTCTGCCTCGCGCTTCCAGATGGCGCCGGTCGGGCAGGTCGGCAGGCAGGCCGGGTCGGCGCAGTGATTGCATGACATATTCACCTTGTAGGCGAACACGTCGGGAAACTTGCCGCCCTCGATGGCTTGCACGCGCCGGAAGCGCGGCCCGGGCGGCAATCCATTCTTGTCCTTGCAGGCGATTTCGCAGGAACGGCAGCCGATGCAGTCGACGTTGTGATGCACGAAGCCGAGCTGCACGGCCGGCTTCACCGGCTGAGCGATCTGCGCCACCTTGCGCTTGAGCGCGGCTCTGACCTGTGCCTTGTCGAGCTTGGTCATGGCCGCCTACCGAAGGGCCGCCCCGAGGAGACGAAGCCCCCTGTGGGGGCAGCGAACGAAGTGAGCGTGGGGGCCATTACTTGTCGCGGCGGAAGATGGTGGAGCGCGCCGTCGCCTGCACGTCCCAACCGGGCTTGTGGTCGAGCGCGGTCTTCTTCACGTTCACCAGAATCGTGTTGAAGGCGAAGGCGCCGGCCGGGCTCGGTTCGTCGAGCGTCAGGAAATCCGGATTGCCGGCGCGGTCGATGCCATTGGAATCGCGATCCATCCAGGCGCCTTCGTGCAGCGCCACCACGCCGGGCATGCAACGCTCGGTGACGTAGACCGGCACCACCACACGGCCGCGCTCGTTCCAGGCTTCGACGATGTCTCCCGTGTTGAGGCCGAGCTTCGCCGCATCGGCCGCATTCATCGTCAGTTCCTGCTGGTAGGTTTCACGCAGCCAGGGAATGTTGTGGAAGATTGAATGCGTGCGCCAGCGCGGGTGCGGCGTCACCATGTGAAAGGGAAATTCCTTGGCCTTCGGATGGTTCAGTGACTCGAAAGGCTCGATCCATTTCGGAATGGCCGGGATCGGATAGCCCCATTGCGTGCGCTTCCAGTCCTTCACGCGTGCCAGCGTGGTCGAGAAGATTTCGATCTTGCCGGAGGGCGTGGGGAAGCGCTTGCCCTCTTCGATCTGTTCGCGGAAGGCGACCTGCGGCTGGTCGAAGACGAACTTGTAGACGCCGTACTTCTTGAAATCCGGCCATGACATCGTCACACCCTGGCGCTCCTGCACCTTCTGCCACCAGTCGACCAGATAGGCTTCGTCAACGTCGTCGGGATTCCCGAAATAGCCGCGCTCGGCCTTCGGGTTGTAGCGCGTGCCGAAGCCTGCCATCGTGCCGTCGAACTGCTCGATTCGATACGCGAGTTCGGTGAATACCTGGAAGTCGGTTCTCGATTCGCCCAGCGGTTCGATCACCTTGGGCCGGTGGATGTAGTAGTGGCCCTTGTACCAGGGCAGGCCGACGTCGTGGCGCTCGAAGTGCGTGGCGATGGGCAGCAGCACGTCGGCCCATTGCGCGGACGGCGTGATGGTCGAATCCATGCACACGACCAGTTCCAGCTTCTTGATCGCCGCGATTTCCTTGTTGATGTTGGTGAGCTGGTTGAACCAGTCCGAGCCCTGCCAGAAGATCGCCTTGATGTTGGGGATCTTGCCGTCGTATTCGTCGTCGCGCGGCCAGCAGCCGATCTCTTCGCGCTTCACCTCCGGGTAGTTGAGCACGCAGTGCGCCCAGCGGTCGGACTTGATCGAGGCGTACCAGACGTTCGCGTACTGGTCGTACGGGTAGGCGACGGCTTCCGCGTGCCAGCCCTTGCCGACGCCTTCGGCCGAGCCGCCGAGAATGCCGATGTTGCCGGTCATCGCCTGCAAGGCCGCCGCCATGCGGCTGTATTGCTCCCCGTAGGCGTTGCGGCCCGGCGCCCACGACGCCTTCAGCGCAGCGGGCTTCGTGTGCGCGAACATGTCGGCGAGTTTTCGGATGTCGGCGGCCGACACGCCGCAAATACTCTCCGCCCATTCCGGCGTCTTCGGCATGCCGTCCGACTTGCCGAGGATGTAGTCCTTGAAGCTCTCTTCGCCCTTGGCCCAGCCGGGCATGGTGCCGGCATCCATGCCCTGGCAAAACGTGTCGATGAACTTTTGGTCCTGCAAGTTGTGCGCGAAGATGTGATGCGCCATGCCGGCCATCATCGCCGCGTCGGTATTCGGCCGGATGGGAATCCACCAGGCGTCGTAGGCGGCGCAGGAATCCGTGAACTGCGGATCGACCACCACGAACTTGCAGCCACGCTGCTTCGCCATGCGCATGTAGTAGAACGTGTTGCCGCCGTGGAAGGTGTAGGCGGGATTCCAGCCCCACATGATGATGAGCTTGCTGTGGGCAAACGCATCGTCCTCGTTGCCGTCGTCAAGCGTGCCGAAGGTCCATTGCGAGCTCGATGCCGTGCCCTGGTTACTCGGCACCGTCCACGAGTTGGTGCGGCAGCCGAACATTCCGAGGAAGCGCGCCAGCAGGCCGTCGATCTGATCCGACTTGTGCAGCACGCCGAACGAACTACCGGCGTAGGCCTGGTCGAGAATCGCCGTCGGGCCGTACGACTGCTTGATGTCGATCATCTTCTTTGCGACGTAGTCGAGCGCCTCGTTCCAGCTCACGCGCTTGAACTTGCCTTCGCCGCGTTCGCCGACACGCAGCATCGGATAGAGCAGGCGTTCGGGAGAATAGATGCGCGTGCGATAGGCGCGGCCGCGCAGACAGGCGCGCAGTTGCGGCACCTGCTCGCTCTCGAAACCGAAAGCGCCGTCGGCCTGGTAGCGGCCGTCGTCGCTTGAGAGCCGGACGATGACGTCATCCTTCTTGTGCGCGACGAGCATGTGGCGCGAGCCACAGTTGTGGTCGCAGGAGGTGACGACGGTGTCGAGCTGGTCGTCGGTTGGGTAGGGCGCGTAAGGGAATGCGTTGGCCTCGCGGCTTTCCAGTCCGTAGCGAAACAAACCGACAGCAGCACCACTGGCTGCGGCCAGCTTGAGGAAGCTGCGCCGGTTCGGATTGATCAGGGCGCGCAGTTTGTCGTTCGTGCTCATTCGGTCGGCCGTCCCTTTGCCCACTCGGGTGTCTTCCTCGGCATGCCCGGCCACGGGTGGCGCGTGTACGGATAGACGATGCGATACCAGGCCCGGCCGCCGTGGCA
>PMIH01000239.1 GCA_003158255.1 Rhodocyclaceae bacterium | reverse complement strand
AAACAACGCGCCCTGCTGGAACAGTACGCCGATGAGCGAAGCCTTTTCTGCCGCGCCGAGGGATTGAACCGCCTTGCCGTCGAGGAGTACTTCACCAGCATCCGGCCGATGCAGGCCGGTGAGCGTCTTGAGCAACACCGACTTGCCGGCTCCCGATCCGCCGGCGATGCCGATGATCTCGCCGGGCAGGATGTCGAGGCTGAGCTGATCGTGTACAACCTGCGTGCCGAACCGATTAACGATGCCTCGCGCGGAAAGGATGGGCTTCGCGGGCACTTTGGACCGGGTGCTCATATGCCCAGCCTTTCGAACAAAACGGAAAAGGCTGCGTCGAGGGCGAGAACCAGAAATATGGACTTCACCACGGCGCGAGTGGTCTCTCGGCCGACACTCTCCGCCGATCCGCTCACCTTGAGTCCGTGCATGCAGCCGATGCTGGCAATGAAGAAGGCAAAGATCGGCGCTTTGAACAGGCCGACGAAGAGATCATCCCCGCTGACGACGTGCGGCAAGCGCATCAGGTATTGCGTCGGCGACACACCGAGGAGAAATTGAGCGATCGCGGCGCCGCCAATCAGCCCCATGATGTCGGCAAACAATGCGAGTAGCGGCAGGGTGATGACCAGAGCGATTACCCGCGGCACCACCAGCACCTGCATGGGTTCGATCCCCATCACTTTGAGCGCATCGACTTCCTCCCGCGTCTGCATGACGCCAATTTCGGCGGTGAAGGCCGAACCCGAGCGGCCCGCCACCATGATGGCGGTGATCAAGACACCCATCTCTCTCAATACCGACACCGCCACCAGGTTGATGGTGAGATCCTCGCCACCGTAGGGGCGCAACTGGGCCACGCCCTGGTAGCCGATCACGACCGCAATCATTATGGCCATCACACCGATGATGGGCAGCGCCTGAATGCCCGTTTCCGCGATGTGCCGCGCCATTGCAGCCGGCCGCAGGCAATGCGGGTGAATCAAAGCACTGCCGGTCCAGCTCGCCGCTTTGCCGACAAAGGTGATGATATCGAGGATATCCTGCCTGACATCGTGGGCGCCCTTGCCAAGCTGTATGACGAGCTGGCACCACCGAGGAACGGATTCCACTTTCGGCAAGGGCTTGAGGTCAAGCCCGCAGATGAGGTCAAGCAGCACTTGGTGTTCGGCACGAACGCCGGTGAGTTCCACGCCCTTGTCGCGAAGACGGCAGAGGAACAATGCACCGGGCGTGTCGAGCATGTTGAGCTTGGCAAGATTCAGCGAGCGCGACTTGCTCCCTTTCGACCATAACTCCAACAATGTCCTTGCCTCGGCAAGCGTCGATATGTCCAGCGCGCCGGCCAGTGCGCGGCGTTCGCCATCACCGTCAACGACCACCCTTGGCTGAAACGGCATCGCCGGTGCATGCTGGTCTATTGCAGCGACTTGGGTCATCTGTGGGCACCGGTGGATGAAGCATCTTTCAGGTTATGCCAAAATTCGCCTCGCCTCTGTTTCCTACCGCACAGATGTACCAATGCGTCCGGCGCAACCTGACCGCTTTCCATCTTTTGTGGTGACCATGCTCACTCTCCGGAAAGCCAGACCCGACGTATTCGCCCGGCCAACGCGACCCTACGCATTCATCTTTCTGATTGGCGCACTCGCGCTGTCACTTGCCGCCTGCGGCGAAGTGGCCACGCTGCCGGCTTCATCCGGCTTTGGCCCGCAACCCACTTTGCCGCCGCCCAACCAAACTCTGATTCCCACTGTAAATATCGCGCCTGCCACGGGATGGCCGACCGGGGTAATACCCTTGGCTGCGCCGGGCACACGTGTCGTTGCTTTCGCCAGGGGTCTGGACCACCCTCGCTGGCTATATGTGCTGCCGAACGGCGATGTGCTGGTGGCCGAGACCAACTCCCCGGCCAAGCCCGATGACGCCCAGGGCATCAAAGGTTGGGTAATGGGCCTGGTCATGAAGCGGGCTGGCGCCGCCGTGCCCAGCGCCAACCGAATCACGCTGCTGCGAGATACCGATGGTGACGGCGTGGCTGACCTGCGCTCAGTGCTATTGGAAGGCTTGAACTCGCCATTCGGAATGGCGTTGGTCGGCAACACGCTTTACGTCGCCAACTCCGATGCGGTCCTTGCTTTCCCCTACAGCACGGGTGACACGCACATCACCAAGTCAGGCATCAAACTGCTCGATCTGCCTGCCGGGCCGATCAATCACCACTGGACCAAAAACCTCATCGCCAGTGCGGACGGCAGCAAGCTCTACGTGACCGTAGGCTCAAACAGCAACGTGGCCGAACGCGGCATGGAGGTGGAAGCGGAACGAGCCGCCATCTGGGAGGTCGATATCAATACGGGTGCACACCGAATCTTCGCCTCCGGCCTGCGCAATCCGAATGGCCTGGCCTGGGAGCCTCATAGCGGGGCATTGTGGACCGTCGCAAACGAACGCGACGAACTCGGCAGCGACCTAGTTCCCGACTACCTGACCTCGGTACGGGATGGCGCCTTCTACGGCTGGCCCTACAGCTACTACGGGCAACACGTCGACGAGCGCGTCGTGCCGCAGCGCCCGGATCTGGTCGCCAAGGCAATCGCACCGGACTACGCCGTGGGAGCCCACACGGCTTCGCTGGGCCTGGCGTCATCCGTCGGCGCCGCGCTGCCACCTGCTTTCGCAAATGGAATGTTCATCGGTCAGCATGGCTCCTGGAATCGCCGACCCCACAGCGGGTACAAGGTAATCTTCGTGCCGTTCGACGACAGCGGCAGGCCTGCAAGCACGCCCATTGACGTTCTGACCGGTTTCCTCAGCGAAGATGGGAACGCCTACGGCCGACCTGTCGGCGTGGCCATCGACAATCGGGGAGCATTACTCGTCGCGGATGATGTCGGTAACATCATCTGGCGCGTCAGCACCTATTGAGAGATGCCTGCGATGGCGCGCGATCTTCCACGCCATTGGCTAATTTCCGCTTCTCGTTCCTTATCGGCGTACCACCACGACTGACTTTCGCAAGAATGCACGAAGGTCCGTCGTGGTCTCTGGCATTCACACCGTCGCGACATCCTCGAATGCGCCGACCGAAGCCTTGATGACTTCGCGTGCGGTCGTCGTTTCCTGCTCGGTGCGTGTCGTCGCCACCAGCACGAACTGGCCGTTCATGATCGCATCCTGAATCAAGTCGGAAAACTTGCCATCCTTGTCTTTGACATCGGTCGTGGCACCCTTCGCAGCGCCGACGATGGCACCGATGCTTGCACCCCAGCCGAGCATCATGAGCGGTGCAATCAAAGGGCTGGCGACGAAGAGCGTTACATTCGCGGCCACCAATGCCAATTCCCCAAGCGCGCCAATGCCAGTGCCGATCGCCGTTCCGACCGCGCCATCGACAAGCACGTCCTTCAATACCCTATTGCTGTCTGCTTCCGCACCCTTCGTTGGAGGGGTGTCATCGGCTGCGAACAATTGCAGCTGATCGCGAGACAGGCCGCGCTCGACCAGTTTGGTCACGGCGCCTTGCGCTTCGTCGCGGTGGGCAAAAAAACCCGATACGTGATGACGGTATTCGTTCATGA
>PMIH01000286.1:20601-24779 GCA_003158255.1 Rhodocyclaceae bacterium | reverse complement strand
TGGCGGAAGAGGTGAGATTCGAACTCACGGATGGTTGCCCATCGCCGGTTTTCAAGACCGGTGCATTAGACCGCTCTGCCACTCTTCCGCAATTCTGACGCGGGCGGATTTTACCCTCGATCGGCAAGATCGGTTCGGCTGGCGTCGGCCCAACAGTTTGGCGTTTCGTAGATGCGGACGCGCTCCAGTCGGAGCTGGTTGCCGTAGGTAGCCTGATAAACCGGATCGAGCGTGTTGAAGGCAATGCGCGCCAGATTCTCGGCGGTCGGCACGGCATCAAGCAGCACGGTCTTGTGCTCGGGCATCGAGGCGAGAAAGGCGACGACCGGGCCGTCGCCGCGATAGGCGAGGAAGGCATGATCCCAGGCGCCAACGATGTGTTCGTTGGCGATCTGCTTGACGCGCGAGAAGTCCATCACCATGCCGTTTTCCGGCTCGCCAGCGGCATTCAGCACCGTGCCTGCGAGCGTGATCTCGAGGGCATAGCGATGCCCATGCAGGTGGCGACATTGGCTCCTGTGATCGGGGATTCGATGGCCGGCATCGAATTCGAGGCGGCGGGTGATCAGCATGGGATCGATGGTAATCTGAAACGGTCCGCATTATAACTTCGCCCGCCATGCCTGCTACTTTCGGCCGCCTGTCGTTCGATGACCATTCCCGCGACAGCGCGGGCATGGTCTATGTCTATCCAGTGGTGTCGAGACGGGCGGGCGGTGTTTCGCTCGGCATCAACCTGAATCCCAACAACGCCTGCAATTGGCGCTGTGTCTATTGCCAGGTGCCCGATCTCAAGCGAGGCGGGCCGCCGCCGATTGATCTCGGTCGCCTCAAAGCCGAACTTGACGCGATGCTCGACGATATTGTCGTGGGTGACTTCTTGCGTCAGCGGGTACCGGAATCGCAACGGCGCCTGATCGATATTGCCTTCTCAGGTAACGGCGAGCCGACCAGCGCAGCGGAGTTTCCGGAGGCCGTCGACCTTGCGGCTGACGCGCTGGCGCGACGTAACCTCTTGCCAGACGTCAAACTCAGACTGATCACCAACGGCAGCCTGCTGGACCGGCGTAGTGTCCGCGCGGGAATCGCGCGCATCGGCAAGGCGGGTGGCGAAGCGTGGTTCAAGGTCGATGCCGCCAATGCATCGGCGGTTGCGCGCATCAACGGCACGCGCGTGAAGATGGCAAGTGTCGAACGGCGGCTGAGGCTTTGCGCCGAGTTGTGTCCAACTTGGGTGCAGACCTGCGTCTTTGCGTTTGATGGCCAACTGCCTGCTGACAGCGAAATCGCGGACCTGATGGATTTCCTCGGGCGTTGCCGCGAAAGCCTTCGCGGCGTGCACCTTTACGGCCTGGCCAGACCCTCCGCCCAAACGGAAGCGCCGCGTCTCAGCCAAGTTCCGGCCGGCTGGCTGGAGGCGTTGGCGGCACGACTGCGCGAGCAGGGGCTGACGGTCGAGGTCAGCCCCTGATCTTTTCGCCTGGGGTCAGGCGGCCTTCTTGAAGGAGGCGCGGGCCAGCTTCTTCAGGTTCTTGAATTTCTCGGGCTCGGTTGCCTTCAGGAATTCGACCACCTCGAAGTCTTCGCGTCGGACCTTGGCAATGTCGATCTGTTCAACATGTACCAAGCGAAGCAACTGCTGCACCGGACGGGGAATATTGCGGCCACTTTCGTAGCGGGAACCGCCGCTCTGGGTGACGCCGATCTTGGACCAGAACTGCTGCTGGTTCATGCCCAACTTGCGCCTGATTTCGCGGACATCTAGTTTTTCTGTCGCCTTCATGCCTATATTCCTTGTTCAGATTACGATGATTGGGTATGACGTCAGTCGTAGATCTATTACCGAAGTCATATGCCACACAGGATAGCCAATATTTCTATGCCATACAAGCACCTTTACGCATTTGGCGGAAATTTTGTAGCAAAGACATGCCTCGGCGTGGCGACAGAACTAGCAACCCGTTATAATGTCGGGCTTTTTTAATTCAGTCGATCCAATTCAGTCATGGCATTAATCGTCCAGAAATACGGCGGCACATCAATGGGTTCGCCGGACCGCATCCGCAATGTCGCCAGGCGTGTGGCGAGATGGAAGGCTCAGGGCCATCAAATCGTGGTCGTGGTTTCGGCCATGAGCGGCGAAACCAACCGGCTGCTCTCGCTTGCCAAGGATGTCTCGCCGCAGCCCGATCCACGCGAACTCGATGTCATGGTGTCCACCGGTGAGCAAGTCACGATCGCGTTGCTGGCGATGGCGCTGAAAGATCTTGGCTTCAAGGCGAAGAGCTACACCGGCGGTCAGGTCAGGGTTCTCACCGACAGCACCTTCACCAAGGCGCGCATTCTCGATATCGACAACGCCAAGGTCCGGCGCGATCTTGACAGCGACATGGTGGTAATCGTCGCCGGCTTCCAGGGCGTCGATGAACACGGCAACATCACCACGCTGGGTCGAGGTGGCTCCGATACTTCGGGCGTCGCCCTGGCGGCGGCATTGAAGGCCGATGAATGCCAGATTTACACTGACGTGGATGGTGTCTATACAACCGATCCGCGTGTTGTCCCCGAAGCGCGCAAGCTCGAACGGATAACCTTCGAGGAGATGCTGGAAATGGCCAGCCTTGGATCGAAGGTACTGCAAATCCGCTCGGTCGAATTTGCCGGCAAGTACAAGGTCAAATTGCGCGTGCTGTCGAGCTTCGAGGAAGAAGGCAAGGAAACCAGCGGCACGCTGATCACTTTTGAGGAAGACACCAAAATGGAACAACCGATCATTTCCGGCATCGCCTTCAATCGCGACGAGGCCAAGCTGACCGTGCTTGGCGTGCCCGATCGCCCCGGCATCGCTTACCAGATCCTCGGTCCGATTGCCGACGCCAATATCGACGTGGACATGATCATCCAGAACGTCGGCCACGATGGCACGACCGACTTCTCCTTCACCGTCCCACGCGGCGAATTTGCCCGGACAAAGAAAATCCTCGACGAGCAGATTCGGCCCCACGTCGGCGCTCGTGCCATCGATGGCGACAACCACATCTGCAAGGTATCGGCGGTCGGAGTCGGCATGCGTTCGCATCCGGGCGTTGCCAGCAAGATGTTTCGCGCCCTGGCCGAAGAGGGCATCAACATTCAGATGATCTCGACTTCGGAGATCAAGATTTCGGTCGTTGTTGACGAGAAATACATTGAACTCGCCGTGCGTGTGCTGCACGGAACGTTCGGGCTGGACCAGGCTGCTGCCTGAGTTTGACCCGCAGTGCGCGGAGCGAGTATCATCGCGCTCCTTCCGGAGACGTGGCCGAGTGGTCGAAGGCACTCCCCTGCTAAGGGAGCATCTGGTCAAAAACTGGATCCAGGGTTCGAATCCCTGCGTCTCCGCCAGTAACCTGGCATAAGGCGGGCTCTGCCCGTCAGCGACATCCTCGACCCAGCCGCCGGCCGGCCGCAGATATTGGCTCGTTCTTGGTTCGTCCCGCGGGGCAACGCCCGAGGCAGCCGAAATTCGGGGTCCAATTCGGCGCCCCGAAACTCGCCATCAACATATTTTGGTTGCAATATTGCGTAATGCAGTCCATAGTGCGCGCCAGCGATTTTCAAGTAGTGCTGTTGTTGTCCGGCTCAGTACCTGCTCCTGCGGTATTTTTCCCTCATCACCCCGCCGTCTTGATTTTCGCCCTACCCGAGGGCAATCCTCGTTTCTGTTCATATTTAGGATATCAAGACATGGCAAACGGCACCGTCAAGTGGTTCAACGACTCCAAGGGCTTCGGCTTCATCACCCCGGAAAATGGCGGCGATGATCTTTTCGCCCACTTCTCCGCGATCCAATCGCAAGGCTTCAAGACCCTGACCGAAGGTCAGCGCGTCACGTTCGACGTCACCACCGGCCCGAAGGGTCAGCAAGCTTCGAACATTCGCCCGATCTAATAGGCGGATTGGCACCACGGGCGGGGGCTTCGTGCCGCGCCGTCTGTGCTGCCCTGGAAACCCGGCACTTGCCGGGTTTCTTTCTTTTCGCTGTCCCCACCGAGAGCAAGCCCAATGGCCAAAGAAGAACTTCTGGAAATGAACGGCGTCGTGACGGAAGTGCTGCCGGATTCGCGCTTTCGCGTGACGCTTGAGAACGGCCACAATCTCGTTGCGTACAGCGCAGGCAAGATGCGCAAGCACCACAT
>PMIH01000286.1:0-20584 GCA_003158255.1 Rhodocyclaceae bacterium | reverse complement strand
ATCCTTTCAACGCGCCCGTAGCTCAGTTGGATAGAGTACCTGGCTACGAACCAGGGGGTCGTGGGTTCGAATCCTGCCGGGCGCGCCAATACAAACAAGCGGACGGCCACCAGAACGGTGGCTTGTTTGTTTTGGAGTAATTCTGAGGTTCTTATTCTCTTCAGCTATGGCCGACACCCTCTACTGCTACCACTGCCGAACTTATCATCCCCGCGAGGAGATGCGCCAGATCGATACCAAAGGCGGCAAGCGCTGGCGTTGCATCAAGAGCATTGAGGCGACCAAGCGCAGCGTTGCCGANNTGTACCCATGCTGGAAATTACCGGACTGCTCCTTGTTGTCGCTGCCGGCTGGCTGTGGCTCGATAGCGTCAAGGCGCGTGATGGCGCCATTTTCGCCTGTCGGCGGGCATGTGACTCGGAAGGCCTGCAGTTCCTCGACGACTCGGTTTCGGTCAGCCGCCTCAAGGTCGAGCGCGACGATGAAGGCGTGTTACGTCTGCGACGGGTCTATGACTTCGAATACAGCGACACCGGCGACAACCGCCACCCGGGCAGCATCGTGATGCTGGGACATCGGGTACTGGCGCTGCATCTCGACCTGCACGGCGAAAGCGCAGGACAAAGCTTGCACTGACATTGTGCATGACTGCGCATGGAGCATTTGCTCTATTGCCGGATGCGCCCGATTGCCAATAATCACCCCCGGTCGATATGGCTATCGCCATATGGCCCCATGTCCGGGGAGGGCCGTATTGTGTGGGTCAGACGTACTGTTCTTGCATCGATACTGAGTGTTCTCGCGCCGAGTGTCGGTGCCATCGACTACCTCGTCAACGAACCGGGCCGCTGGAGCGCCTGGAAATTTCGGGCCCAACCGTTTACCACCAAACTCTACGGTGCCTCGGCAAACGACTTGAATGCGTTCGAGACGCAGCTGCGCGCACTTGATGCCATGATCCGGCGCGCGCCAGCGGTGGCCAAGCCGATCGGGTTCAGCGCCCAGACCTGGGGCTACCTTTCTGCCTACGAGGCGATCGCGCCGGCGCAACCGAAGGGAGTCGAATTGCCGCTGGGCGGTGGCCTGAGTTTTGGCGCCTTCTCCATCTTCGAGTACCAGCGCAACGGCAAGACCGTGCGTGAAGACGGTGGTGAAACCCAACTGATGAATTTTGTCGTGAACGATATCCAGCCGGCACTGCTCGGTGGCCGCCAGCGGCCGTCGGAGTGGGAAGGTGTGGATACCGATGCTTTCCTGCAACCGGCATCGAGCGGCGTCGTGGCGGGCTTTCCCCGTTACGGCAACTACATTGTGATCACGAAGCGACAGACCCCCATCTGGCTTCCTGTCTCGATGGAAAGCGCCTTGCGCCTCGTCATCGCCGCAGAGCAGAAAAGGATGGTCTATCTCCGGGAAACGCGGGGCCCGGCGGCGGAGATCCAGCGCATCGAGGGCAAGATCGCGGGCCTCGAATCCCACATTGCTTCGCTAAGGCCCGAGGATCGGGCTGCACCAGCTTGTTCGACCGGGCGAGGGGAGGCATGGGGGCAACGCTTCCAGATCGGCGTGGCGGCCGATTGCAGGCCGCTGGTGCGACCCAACTGGGCCTTCTTCGATCGCCAACTGCCGCGTTCGGCGCCACAAGTGCTGCTGGTGACCGACATCGCGCGTTGCTACGCCGGCAAACCGTCAACCGACCCGGGCGGTTGCACGACCAATCGGCAACTGCTCGAATCGCTCGATCGTCAGGCGTTGATGGACTGGCTGCACTGACCGCTATTCGGCGGCAAGCCCGGCTGGCTTCAGCTTGGCCGGAATCGGCTGCCCCTTTTTCGCCCGGCTGCCGCGATAGGTGCTCAGATCCTTGCGGGCGACTGACCATTCGGTGGCCTTGCCCGCGCGGCCCGCGCCTGAAACCGTGAATGCGCTGCCATCGCCGACGGCCACCGCGACCAGTTCGTCCTTCGGTCCGATGTCCTGGATGATCAGGCCACGGCCCTTGGCCATGACCTTGAGCTCCACCAGCGGGAAAATCAGCAGGCGTCCGGTCTGCGAGATCGCTGCCAGCGTGTCGCTTGGCGTACCACCACGGCTGACTTTTGCGGGCGTAATTGGCTTCTCGCCCTTGTCGAGCGACATGAAAGCCTTGCCGGCGCGCTGCCGCGAGACCAGGTCGGCGACGCTGGCGATGAAACCGTAGCCGCCGGAATTGGCGAACACGTATTGCGCTTCCGGTGCGTCGGTCAGTGCCTGAACGAGCTTGGCACCATCCTGAAATTCGATCAACGTCGTCAGCGGCACGCCGTCGCCGCGCCCACCTGGCAGGTCGGCGACGCGCACGCTGTAGGCGCGACCTCGCGTGTCGACAATGACCAGCGGCCAGATCGTGCGCGATTCGGCGACCAGGAACGGGTAGTCGCCGGCCTTGTACGCGATCGTGTTGGGGTCGATGCCGTGACCCTGGCGCGCGCGCACCCAGCCGTTCTGCGAGACGATCACCGTCACCGGCTCGTCAGGGATCGCCACTTCGGTGGTCGCAGTCGCGGCTTCGGTTTCGATCAGCGTGCGGCGGTCGTCGCCATATTTCTTTGCGTCCTCGGTGATTTCCTTGACGACGAGTTTGGTCAATTCCTTGCGGTCGCCGAGGATCTTCCTCAGGCCTGCTTCTTCCTCACGCAGTTCGCCGCGTTCCTTCTCAATCTTGATGCCTTCCAGTCGTGCCAACTGGCGCAGGCGGATTTCGAGAATGTCCTCGGCCTGGATTTCCGTCAGCTTGAACTTGGCCATCAGGTCGACCTTCGGCTCGTCCGACTCGCGGATGCAGCGGATGACCTTCTCGATTTGCAGGAACACCGCCAGCCGGCCTTCGAGGATGTGCAGGCGCCGCTCGACCTCGTTCAGACGATGGGCGGAGCGCCGCTCGACCGTGGCGTGACGGAATGCAATCCACTCGTGCAACGCGGTCAGCAGTGGCTTCTGCGCCGGTCGCCCATCATGGCCGATCATGGTCATGTTCACCGACACGCTGCTTTCAAGGCTGGTGTGGGCGAGCAGGACGGCCATGAATTCCTGCTGCGAAATCTTCGAGGTGCGCGGTTCCAGAACGATGCGCACGTGCGCCTTCTCGTTCGACTCGTCGCGTACTGAATCGAGTACGCCGAGCATCACCTGCTTGAGGTTCTTCTGCTCCTGCGAGACGTCCTTCTTGCCGGCGCGCGGTTGCGGATTGGTGATGGCTTCGATTTCCGACAGCACGTTCGCGGTCGATACGCCGTGCGGCAGCTCTTCGATGATGACGCGCCACTGACCACGAGCGAGATCTTCGATGCGCCAGCGCGCGCGCATGCGCAAGCCACCGCGTCCGCTCGCGTAGGCGTCGCGGATGTCCTCGGGCGACGAGATGAGCTTGCCGCCGCCCGGGAAGTCCGGCCCCGGCAGCAATTGCAGCACTTCTTCCAGCGCCGCTTCCGGCTTCTTGATCAAGAGTTTCACGGCATCCGCGACTTCGCGCAGGTTGTGCGGCGGTATCTCGGTGGCCATGCCGACGGCGATGCCTGAGGCGCCGTTGAGCAGCACGAAGGGCAGGCGGGCCGGCATCAGTTGCGGTTCGCGCATGGTGCCGTCGTAGTTGGCGACGAAGTCGACCGTACCGCGATCGAGTTCGGCCAGCAGCAGCTCGGCAATCGGTGTCAGCCGGCACTCGGTGTAACGCATCGCCGCGGCGCCGTCGCCGTCGCGCGAACCGAAGTTGCCTTGGCCGTCGACCAACGGGTAGCGCAGCGAGAAGTCCTGAGCCACGCGCACCATGGCGTCGTACACGCTGCTGTCGCCGTGCGGGTGATACTTGCCGATCACGTCGCCGACCACGCGCGCCGACTTCACATGCTTGGCCGTCGCGGGCAGGCGCATCTCGTTCATCGCGAACAGGATGCGGCGCTGCACGGGTTTCAAACCATCCTCGACCTGCGGTAGCGCGCGCGAGCGCACCACGCTCATTGCGTAGGAGAGGTAGGCCTGCTCGGCGTAGCCGTCGAGCGGCAGTGTGTTGGGGTCGTCAAAAGTCAGCCGTGGTGTGACCGGAGGGAATCCCCGCGGGAGTACGCCGTCTGGGGGCGGCGGATTGCCAGCGTCTTGGTCGAACAGGTCGGGCGTATCGTGGTCTGGGTGGCTCATAAGTCGGCGTCCGCAAGGTGGCCCTTGCTTTCCATCCAGGCGCGGCGACCGGCGGCTTCGCCCTTGCCCATCAGCAGGTTGAAGAGTTTCAGCGTCTCGTCGCGCGATTCGGGCCGCTCGGCGACCGGCAGCACGCGCCGCGTCGCAGGCGCCATGGCCGTTTCGCGCAGTTGTTCGGGGTTCATCTCGCCCAGGCCCTTGAAGCGGCCGACTTCAATCTTGTCCGGCGAAAAACCTTCCTTGGCGAGGCGATCCTTGATGGCATCCAGTTCGCCTTCGTCGAGCGCGTAAAGCCGCTTCGCCGGCCGCTTCTTGCCAGATGCGGGCACGTCGATGCGATACAGCGGTGGCTGGGCGATGTACACGTGGCCGTGGCGGATCAGCGCCGGGAAGTGGCGGTAGAAGAGGGTGAGCAAGAGCGTCTGGATGTGCGCGCCGTCAACGTCGGCGTCGGACATGATGACGACCTTGCCATAGCGCAGGTTGGTAAGGTCGGGTTCCGAGTCGGCGCTGTGCGCATCGACGCCCAGCGCGACGGCGATGTCGTGGATTTCGGCATTGGCGAACAGCCGGTTCGGCTCGATCTCCCACGAGTTCTGCACCTTGCCGCGCAGCGGCAGGATGGCCTGGGTTTCCTTGTCACGCGCCATCTTCGCCGAGCCGCCGGCCGAGTCGCCCTCGACCAGGAACAGTTCGTTGTCGGCGATGTCGGTCGATTCGCAATCGGTGAGCTTGCCCGGCAGCACGGCGACGCCGGACTGCTTGCGCTTTTCCACCTTCTGCGCGTTCTTCTGCCGCGAGAGGGCTTGCCTGATCGACAGTTCCGCGATGGCCTTGCCGGCCTCGACGTGCTGGCTGAGCCAGATATCCAGCGGATCGCGGAGTTGCCCGGCGACTAGCTTCACCGCTTCGCGCGAGTTGAGTTTCTCCTTCACCTGCCCCTGGAACTGCGGGTCGAGAATGCGCGCCGAGAGCACGAAAGCCATCTTGCCGCAGACATCCTCCTGCTGGAGCTTGACGCCGCGCGGCAAGAGCGCGTGATGTTCGATGAAGCTCTTCACCGCCTCGAACACGCCTGAGCGCAGGCCGGATTCGTGGGTGCCGCCAGCGACGGTGGGGATCAGATTGACGTAGGACTCCGAACCCATCGCCTCGGCGAACCAGCCCAGCGCCCAGGCCGCGCCTTCACCCTCGGCAAACGACTCGTCCTCGCCACTGGCGTAGTTCTCGCCCGCGTAGATCGGTGCCACCGCTTCCTGCCCGGCGGCGAGTTCGGCGAGGTAGCCGGCCAGCCCATCCGGATAGCGCCAGGTTTTGGCCAGCATGCTGCCGTCGGCTTGTTCCACTTCGAGCATCACTGCCACGCCGGGCAGCAAGACGGCTTTCGAGCGCAGCAGGCGCTCCATTTCATTTTGCGGCACCTTGGCGGTATCGAAATATTTCGGGTCGGGCCAGACGCGCACGCGCGTGCCTGCCTGCCTGCCGCAGTTGCCAACCACTTCTAGTTCCGAAACCTTCTCGCCGCCTTCGGAGAAGGTGATGGCGTGCACCTTGCCTTCGCGGCGCACCTCGACCTCGACCCGCGTCGACAACGCATTGGTCACCGCCACGCCGACGCCGTGCAGGCCGCCCGAAAACGCATACGCGGAGTTTCCTTCGCACTTGTTGAACTTGCCGCCCGCGTGCAGCCGGCTAAAGGCGAGCACGACCACGGGCACTTTCTCTTCCGGGTGCAATCCGACCGGAATGCCCCGGCCATCGTCGGTCACCGAGACCGAGCCGTCGCGATGGAGTGCGACGTGGATGTGCTTCGCCGAACCGGCCAGCGCTTCGTCGGCCGCGTTGTCGATCACTTCTTGAACGATGTGGGCCGGCGAGTCGGTGCGGGTGTACATGCCCGGCCGCTCGCGCACGGGTTCCAGCCCCTTCAGGACGCGGAAGGAGGATTCGTCGTAGTGGGGTTTCATAGGCGGCGCATTCTAAGGCGTTCGCCTCCCGGTGGCTGTCGGGTTTGCTACAAACGGCCCTTCTGGTTTGGTCAAGTAATTGATCGGTAGGGATAAAAGTTTCTGGCACCGGAATTGCTGAATACAGGCCATGGATACCCGAGCCGCCAATTCCCGTCGAATCGTCATCAACGACACCACGCTGCGCGACGGTGAGCAGTCGGCGGGCGTCGCCTTCTCGCTGGAAGAGAAGCTCGACATCGCCCGCCGCCTCGATGCGCTGGGCGTACCCGAGATGGAAGTCGGCATTCCCGCGATGGGCGCGACGGAGCGAGAGAGCATCCGGGTGCTGGCGAGCCTGGGCCTGTCGGCGCGGCTGATGGTCTGGAGCCGCATGCACATCACCGACATCACCGCCTGCGCAAGTCTCGGCGTGCAACTCATCGACATCTCGGTGCCGGCCTCCGACCAGCACCTGCGTTCCAAACTGCGCCGCGACCGCGACTGGCTGCTGGCAGAGATTCCGCGCCACGTGCGTTACGGCCTCGACCTCGGCCTCGATGTCTGCATCGGCGGCGAAGATGCCTCGCGCGCCGACCTCGATTTCCTCAAGCGCATCATCGAAGTCGCGCAGGCGGCCGGGGCGCGGCGCTTCCGCTTCGCCGACACGCTGGGTGTGCTCGATCCGTTCTCCACCTATGAGCGCATCGGCGCCCTGCGCGCGGTCAGCGACATCGAAATCGAAATGCACGCCCACGACGACCTTGGGCTAGCCACGGCCAACACGCTGGCTGCCGCCAAGGGCGGCGCCACGCATGCCAACACCACCGTCAACGGACTCGGCGAACGGGCCGGCAACGCGCCGCTGGAAGAAGTCGTGGTCGGTCTGCGCCAGTGTCACGGCATCGAAACCGGCGTCGACATGCGCGAATTTCCCGCGTTGTCGGCGCGCGTCGCCAGCGCCTCGGGCCGGCCGGTCGGCTGGCAAAAGAGCCTGGTCGGCGAGGGCGTGTTCACCCATGAGGCCGGCATTCATGTTGACGGCCTGATCAAGGATCCCAACAATTACCAGGGTTTCGACCCGCAACTGGTCGGGCGTGAGCATCGCATCGTCCTCGGCAAGCATTCCGGCCGCCGCGCGGTGCAACTGGTGATGGCGCGTCTCGGCCGCCGCCTCGACGATGTCGCCGCCGACACGCTGCTCGATCGCGTGCGTGGTTTCGTTTCAGACCACAAGCGCCCCCCGACCGATCTCGAATTGCTGCAACCACTGATGGAGGCACCATGAGCGCCACTTCCTATGATTTTGCGGACGAAACCGCCGACTGTGAAGGTGCCGAGGATTTTCTCGAACTCTTCAAGATTCCGTTCGAGCGTTCGGTCGTGCACGTCAATCGCCTGCACATCCTGCAACGCTTCCACAATTATCTTGGCGCCCACACCCAGGCTGGCGTGACCGGCTACGACGAATATCGCGATTGGCTGTTGCATGCCTACCAGGATTTCGTGACCTCCGATGCGCAGACCGAAAAGGTCTTCAGCGTGCTCCAGCGCGCCGCCGGCATCACCAAGATTTCCATCGGCGCCATCGGGCGAGGCAAGCCCGCCCCATGATGCACAACAAGTGGGATCTCGGCGATGCCGTGCGCGTGACGCGCAACGTGCGCAACGACGGGACCTACCCCGGCGAGGAGACGGGCGCGCTGCTGATCCGGCGCGGCAGCGTCGGCAATGTCGTCGACGTCGGCACCTTCCTGCAAGACCAGATCATCTACTCGGTGCATTTCCTCGACGTCGGCCGCATCGTCGGCTGTCGCGAGGAAGAACTGCTGGGCGGGGACGAACCGTGGGTGCCGAGCGCCTACGAATTCCGCCAGAAGGTGCGCGCAGCGAAAACGCTCGCTTCGCAGGGCGAGACCCTGGTGGAGGCGGGCGCCATCGGCCAGGTTCTCAAAGTGCTGCGCGACGCGCCGGGCGGTGTGGCCTACCACGTGCACTTCGACAGCCTGCCCGGACGGCCGCTGGTCGTTTCGGAAGGTGCATTGGCGCCTCTGGTTCCCCCGACGGCGTACCATGACGACTGACTTTCGCTATCTCACGCTGAAACTTTCGCGCGAGCTCTACAGCAAGGCACCGGACGCGCTCGACGATACCGAACGCAAACGCGTTTTGACCATTGCCGCGCGTCAGCAGGAAATCGAGCAGCGCATTCTCGGCAGTGCCAACGCTGCGCTGGTCGTACTGCCCGAAGCGTCGGTTGAAGCCTGCGTCAAGGACATCCGCGACCGCTACCCCGACGAACCGGAGTTCGAGGCCGACCTCGGTCGAACCGGTCTCAGCATCGAGGCGCTGCGTGCAGCCATCATCCGCGACCTCAAGGTCGAGGCCGTGCTGGAACAGGTAGCCGCGAGTACCGCGCCGGTCAGCGACACCGAAGTGGAGATCTTCTACCTTCAGCATCTGGAACGTTTCCAGAAACCGGAAACCCGCTCGCTGCGCCACATCCTCGTCACCGTCAATGACGACCTCGCCGGCAGCACGCGTGACGCCGCGCAGGCCAAGATCGAAGCGATCCGCGAGCGAGTGCTGAAGGACATCGGCCGCTTCGGCGAGCAGGCGCTCAAGCACTCCGAATGTCCGACGGCGATGAACGGCGGTTTGTTGGGCAAGGTGCCGCGTGGCAAGCTCTATCCGGACGTCGAGGCTGTCGCGTTCGCGCTGGCACCTGGTGAACTGTCTGCCAGCATTGAATCGGAACTGGGATTTCACATCGTGTTGTGCGACTCGGTGGAACTCGAGTCGCAAGTGCCGCTGGCGGAAGTCCGCGAGCGCGTACGTGAACATCTGGGCGGCAGCCGGCATGCGGCGGCGCAGAAGGCCTGGATCGCAGGCCTGTTTCAGTCGGCCTGATCAGCCTCCCGCTTCGAGGCCGCGCCACGCACGAAGGCCCCTAGTTTTTGGTCGATGCCGAGGACGTGGTTGCGCAACCACTCGTTGAGGTATTTCAGCACGTCGATGCGCGATACCTGCCGGCCTTCGCGCAGGTTGTCGCATACCGCTACCACCTGGTGCGAGAAATCCCGGTGCTGGGCGACATGAACTTTGGCAAGATCGGGAAATGCCTCCGCGTAGCCGTGACGCTGCATCAGATTCTCTTCCGTCTCGAAGTGCATGATCGCGTAGGTGAGGAGGTCCTTGGCGATCTCGCCGAGCAGAGGGCCTTCATGGTCGTTCAGCAAGCGATTGTTGGCCGTACGGAGTGTGTCGACCAGGAATCGATGCTGGGTGTCGATCTGGCTTATCCCGGTCAGCATCTTCTCGGACCATTCGATCGGCTCGAAGCCTAGGCTGACGGACATGTCTACGCTCCTTGCGACAGGAATCGGGACAACCATTCCGGTATGGCCTTTGCCGGCATCGGGCGGCCGAAGCCGTAACCTTGTACAACCGAACACCCCATGGCGACAAGGTGTTGGGCCTGATCGAGGGATTCCACGCCTTCGGCGACGACGCGCAAATTGAAGGCCTTGCCGAGGCCGATCACGCCGGCCACGATGGCCTGGTCGTCCGGGTCGGCCATCATGTCACGCACGAAGGATTGGTCGATCTTCAGTTCCTCGACACTCAGCCTGCGCAAGTAGACCAGCGATGAATAGCCAGTGCCGAAGTCATCTAGGGAGAAGCCGATGCCCATGCCCAGACACTCCTTGATCACCGCCTCGATCGGATCCAATTCTTCGAGGTCCGAGGTCTCGACGATTTCCATCATCAGCCGATTGGCCGGCATTTCGCGCCAGTCGCGTTCGATCGCATTGCGCAGGTCCTCGATGAAAGTCGGGAACTTGAGATGCCTGGGGAAGACGTTGATGCTGACCGGCACATCGAGGCCCGCCTCATGCCAGATCCTGGCCTGGCGCACCGCCTGCTCCATGACCCAGCGACCCATCTGGAACGCCAGGTTGTCGTTCTCGATCAGTGGCAGGAACTCCTTCGGCCCGACCAGGCCGAGGATCGGATCGTTCCAGCGCATAAGCGCCTCGACGCCGATCAGGCGTCCGGCAACACAATCGACCTTGGGCTGGTAGTGGAGCTCGAACTGGCTGGATTCGAGGCCGTGGGCCACCTTCGCAAGAAACTCGACGCGGGACGAGATCTGTCGCTCCAGCCGGGAATCGAACATCTGATAGCGGTTCTTGCCGAGTTGCTTCGCGGAGTACATGGCATGGTCGGCATGGCGCAGCAAGCTGTCAGCGTCGACGTTGTCGTCGGGATATAGCGTCACGCCGATGCTGGCCGACACCGAGACCGGAATGGCGTCCAGCATCATGGGCGCGGAGACTTCGACGAGAATGCGCTCAAGCGCACGCGAGCATTCCGACTCGTCGCCGATGTCGTTCCACAGCATGACGAACTCATCGCCGCCAAGACGGGCGACGGTGTCGTCGGCGCGGGAGATGGACAGGAGGCGTCGGGCGATTTCGACCAGCATCTGGTCGCCGCCCTCGTGGCCGAACTGGTCGTTGATGGGCTTGAAGCCATCGAGGTCGAGGTAGCAAACCGCCAGGTTCTTGCCGAGCCGATTGGCGCGGGCGATGGCCTGTTCCAGGCGGTCACCGAGCAGGCGACGATTCGGCACCGAAGTCAGCACGTCATAGTGGGCGATGCGGTCAAGGTCGGCCTCGTGTGCCTTGAGTACGCTGATGTCGGAGAAGGCGCCAACATAGTGCTGGAGCCGGCCTTGGCTGTCCTTGACGGCGATGATGGAGAGCAGCTCGGCGAAGGCTTCGCCAGACTTGCGGCGGTTCCAGACTTCACCCTGCCATGTGCCAGTGGTCTTGATCGTTCGCCACATCTCGGCATAGAAGTCGGCGTTGTGAAGTCCCGCGCTCAGGAAGCTCGGATTCCGGCCCAGCGCCTCTTCACGCGCAAAACCGGTCAGACGGGTGAACGCCGGATTGACGTCGATGATTCGGTTCTCCGGATCGCTGATCACGATGCCTTCCTGGCTGGTGGCGAACACGCTGGCGGCGAGCCGCAGGCTGTCCTCGGACTGCTTGCGCTCGGTGATGTCCGTCCATATGGTCAGCGCGCTCACCACTTCGCCGCGGGAATCGTGTTCCGGTACCGCGCGTACATACCAGCACACCGGTTTGCCGTCCTTCTCCCAATCCAGGTCGATCCGGGTGGGGACGTTGCCATCCATTGCCGCCTTCAACTCTTGCGTAAATGTGGTCGCCATCGGCGCGAGCGTGGTCGCCAGCTCGGTTGGCCTGGTGCCAAGCGCCTGGCGGGACGAGAGGCTGTTGACCCGCTCGAACTGGGGATTGACGTAGATGCGGCGACACTCCCTGTCGTAGCGGACAATGACGTCGGGGGAATTCTCCGCAAGGGTGCGGAACTCGACTTCGCGGGCTCGCAGGTTGCCATACATCAGCAGGCTGTTGAGTCCGTCCGACATGCGACGGCCGATTTCCTCG
Organism: Rhodocyclaceae bacterium; assembly: GCA_003158255.1. Classification (GTDB taxonomy): domain Bacteria; phylum Pseudomonadota; class Gammaproteobacteria; order Burkholderiales; family Rhodocyclaceae; genus Fen-999. The sequence continues at coordinate 8,988 of PMIH01000286.1, read as the reverse complement.
AACAGGCGAACCTCATCGAGGTTCCACTCACGCACCCGCGAGCATTGGTGCAAGCCCAATTGCCACGGCTTGCCGGTCTTCGGGTGGATGGCCATGGAAATGAAGGCCTTAATACCGAATCGCTCCGCAGCCGACTTTGGCAGAGGATGATCCGTTCCCGGTCCAAAGAGCAGGGGGCCCGGGTGGTTCAGCAAGGCCTGAAGCGTGTTCGCTACGTCCCGGTCCATCGGGATCGGCTGACCGAGCGCAAGAGCGCCCGGGTACTCCGGGCGGGTGCGCTCCATCGGCACGGTCCAGTGCATGCCTCCGGGATCGCATGGGTGCAGCAGGAATGCTCGATCGCAGTCGAAGATGCCGAGCACGACCTCGAGGACGTCGCTCATCATCTGTTCCAGGTCGTTGGCGCCCTGTATGGCGCGATTGACCCGATCCATGCTTTCGAGGAAATGCAGGTGCGCCTTGCGCTCCTCCTCTGCCAGTTTCCGTTCCGTGATGTCGCGGGAGATTGCCAGTACGGTCGCGACATTGCCATCCGCGTCGAACTCAGGGGCGACGCGCACGCTCACCCAGCGCGTCGCCCCTGCGGGACTGATGAGCGGCAGTTCGACGGAAACCTCCTTTGCGGTATCGATCACCTGCCTGAGGCAGGCGATGTACTGCTCCGGATTGCGCATCGGCGATGCGTTGTCCGGCGACGTGCCGAGAACGTCCGTGGCCGGATGGTCAAACAGACGCTGCAAAGCGGGATTGATATAGATACGGCGCAGTTCGCGGTCGTAGCGGGCGATGAAGTCGGGTGTGTTTTCCACCAGGTCGCGGAAGAGCTGCTCGCTCGCGGCGACTTTCAGCTCGGTCTGCCTCCGCTCGGCGCGGATTCGGAGTGTGGCGATACCAAAGGCCAGGTCACCGGCCAGTTCGTCCAGCAGGTGGATTTCCTCGGGGGTAATCGCATTGGTTTCGCTGGAATAGATCAACAAAGCGCCGAGAACGGCCTGCTTGTCATCCTTGAGTGGAAACGCTACTCCGGATCGATAACCTCGCGCCGCCGCTCTTTCGCGCCACGGTGCCATGCGCGGATCGGTGGCGATATCCGGGATCTCGACGATGCTGCCGGTCCGGATCGCCGTTCCGATCGGTCCGCGGCCGAGATCGCGGTCCGCCCAAGTCAGCTTGGCGCCGGCGAAGTAGTCTTCGTTCATTCCGGCCCAAGCCACGGGACGTACCGTCTGCTCGGCGTCGTGTTCGGCATAGGCGACGAAGGCCACTCGATAGCCGGCCTGATCGCAAATGATGTTGCAGATCTCGTCGAGCAGCGCTTTCTCGTCCTCGGCCCGCATCAGGGCCTGGTTGCAGTCGCTGATGGCGCGTAGTTCGCGCATCAGGCGGTGCTGGACTTCCGCCACTCGCCTGCGTTCGGTGATGTCGCTGAAGACGGCGACCAGCCCATCGTCGAGCAATACACCGGAAACCTCGAAAGTCCGCACCTCGCCGCTCTTGCAGGTGATCCGGTGTTCCATGGGCCCGATGCCGGTACCGCTCTGCACGGACTCGCGGACCGCCGCTTCCCAGCTAGTCGTCACTTCTTGCCGATAGACCGGATCCGGATAAGCCAGCGGCCACCAGTCGTCGATGGTCGGTACTTCTTCGCGCGCGTAGCCGAGAATCTGCAGGAGCTTGTCGTTGGCTTCGACGACGTTGCCGGCCGCGTCGAGACGTACCAAAGCGACGGGCAGCCGTTTGATCAGCGTCTGGAAACCGGTTTCGGCTACGGTGCCCCGCATCGTCATATATCCTCTCTGTCGGCCAGCGTTGCGGCTTCTTATTATGATGCCATTATTCCATATATATTATCGCACCATATTACTAAAGTAACATTTGGCAGGCTTAACCCGGGCGCCGAAAAGCGAAGGGCGGCCGGAGCCGCCCTTCAGGGTTGAAGACCGCGGTCAACCGATGGTCATTCGTCGTCGTCCCCGCCGCCGACGCCATCGCGGCGCGGTACGGTCTGGGGATCGCAGGTGATGGCGCGGTAGATCTCGATGCGGTCGCCCGGCTTCACGCTCGCTTCGAGTTTCACCAGGCGACCGAAGACGCCGACTTTCTGCGCTTCGAGGTCGATGTGCGGGAACATCCGGAGGATGCCGGATTTATCGATGGCCTGCTGCACCGTCGCATCGTCGGGCACTTCGATGTTGAGCCAGATCTGTTGGCCGGGTTCGGAATAGGCGACGCCGATTTGCATGATGGCTCTCCTTAGCGTTGTGGCTTCAGGACTGCGCCGCTGCGGTCGCGGCCGTAGATGCGCGGCTTGACGTAGCTGTCGATGATGGGCGTCAGCGAGTTCATCAGCAGCACCGCGAAGGCGACGCCTTCCGGATAGCCGGCCCAGGTGCGGATCACGTAGGTGAGCACGCCGCAGCCGGCGCCGAAGATCATTTGTCCGAGGGAGGTGTTCGGCGAGGTCACATAGTCGGTGGCGATGAAGAATGCACCAAGCATCGCGCCGCCAGAGAGCAGGTGTGTCGGCATGTCGAGGTAGCGTGCCGGGTCGACGGCGTGCAGGATCGCGGCGGGGATGGCGATGCCGAGCAGCATGGCGACGGGAGTGTGCCAAGTGATGATGCGCAGGAACATCATCACCACGCCGCCGGCCGCGATCAGCCAGGCCGCGGTTTCGCCGAGGCTGCCGGGACGGCTGCCAAACCAGGATTGCATCGGCGCATGGCCGAGCGACTGCAGCAGGTCGACGCCGCGCGACATCTCGGTCTTGGCAAAACCGAGCAGCGAGGCGCTGGCGATGGCGTCAAACTGCGGCGTCATGCCCTTGAGTGTGACCATCAGGCCGTCAAGGAGGCCGGGTGCCATCAGCGAGCCGAGCGGCGCGGGTCCGACCCAGGCGGTCATCTGCACCGGGAAGGAGATCAGCANNTGCTTGGCGAGGATGGTGGCGAACAGGCCGCCGAAGGCGCCGATCCACCACGGTGCCCAGGGTGGCAGCGACAGGGCCAGCAGCCAGCCGGTGAGGATGGCCGAGCCGTCATAGAGCGCGGGCATGATGGGGCGGTCCATCAATCGCAGGCACAGCGCTTCGCCGAAGGCGGCGGAGCCGACCGTGATCGCGAACAGCCAGATCGACGGCCAGCCGTAGAGCCAGAAGCCGAACAGCGTGGCCGGCGCCAGCGCCAGCATGACCGTGCCCATGACGCGCGAAACGCTTTGCGTCGTGGTCGTGTGCGGTGCCGAAACCGGCGTGTCGAGCGGGATCATGCGGTTTCTCCTTCCGTTTGCGCCGGTGCTTCGGCGGCGGCCTTGGCTTTGGCGGCGGCACGCTCTGCCTTGCGGCGCGCGGCGGCTTCGGCCTTTTCCTTCGCTTCGCGTTCGAGGCGCACGGCGCGCGCCTCGACCAGGCGCTTGGTCGCTTCGTTGCGCAGCTTGCCGCGCTCCTTGGCCCAGAGCTCGCCCTTGGCGTGGTTGAAGTACTGCACCAGCGGAATGTGCGAGGGACAGACATAGGCGCAGCAACCGCAGGACATGCAGTCGCCGAGCATGAACTTGGCGGCGCCGTCGAGGTCGCCAGCGCGGATGTGGGCGCCCATTTCCACCGGCAGCAGGCCCATCGGGCAAGCGCGCGTGCAGTTGCCGCAGCGGATGCAGGGCCCGGCTTCCGGGATGTGTGCTTCCTGTGCGTCCAGGGCGAGGATGCCGCTGGCGCCCTTGACCAGCGGGACCAGGCCATGCGGCAGCGGCGTGCCCATCATCGGCCCGCCGAGGATGATGCGCGCCGGCTCTTCTTTGAGGCCGCAGAAATCGAGCAGCTCGGAAACCAGCGTGCCGATCGGCGCGAAGATGTTGCCGGGATTCTTCACCGCGCCGCCATTGATGGTGACGATGCGTTCCACCAGCGGGCGGCCGAAGCGCACCGCCTGATGCACGGCAGCGCAGGTCGAGACGTTATGCACCAGCACGCCGACTTCGGCGGCGCGCGCGTCGGCCGGCACTTCGCGGCCCGTGAGGGTGATGATTAGTTGCCGGTCGGATCCCATCGGGTAGCGCGTCGGCACGGGACGAATCTTTACCTCGGGGAAGGGCTCGGCCGCAACGCGCATGGCGGCGATGGCTTCCGGCTTGTTGTCCTCGATGCCGACCAGCGCCTGCGTGGCGCCGATGGCGCGCATGACGATGCGCACGCCGTCGACCACCTGGTCGGCGCGGTCGCGCATGATGCGGTCGTCGGCGGAGAGATAGGGCTCGCATTCGCCGCCGTTGACGATCAGCGTGTCAACCTTGAGGCGGCGGCCGAGCGCGAATTTCGCTGCGGCCGGGAAGGTGGCGCCGCCGAGGCCGACGATGCCGGCGGCGGCGGTCAGCTTGGTGATTTCCTCGGGCGTCAGCGCGAAGGGATCGGCGACAGGTGTGCTCTCGATCCAGCGGTCCGCGAAGTCGTTGGCGATGGTGATGGCCGTGAAGCCGAGCCCCGAGGCGTGCGGCGCGGTGATCTCGCCGATGGCCGACACGGTGCCGGAAACCGGTGCGTGGATGGGCGCCGAGATGTTGCCGCTGGCTTCGGCGAGCAGTTGTCCCTTGAGTACCTTCTGGCCAACCAGCACGATCGGACGCGCGGCGCCGCCAACGTGCTGTTGCAGCGGCATGTAGACCTTGGCGGGCGGTGGCAGGATGCGCAGCGGCACGTCGGCGGCCGGGCGCTTGTGGTCGTCCGGATGCACGCCCCAGCTCGGTTCCTTGAAGAATTTGTCGAAGAGTCCCATGGCGCTTTCCTTTAGGCCGCTACGGCGGCGACAGAGACCATTGGCTTCGGCCAGATCCAGTGTTGCAGCGTGATCGGCATCGGCATCATGGTCATGGCCTCGGTCGGGCAGCGATCGACACAGGCGCCGCAACCGGTGCAGGCTTCGCGGATCACGTTGTGGATCTGCTTGGCGGCGCCGAGGATGGCGTCGGTCGGGCAGACCTTGATGCACTTGCAGCAGCCGATGCAGATTTCCTCGGCGACGTGCGCGAGTTGCGGACCGCTGTCCGACATGGCCGAGAGATCGGCCTTGATGCCGAGCTTGGCGGCGAGTTGCTGCGCCAGTGCGCGGCCACCGGGCGGGCAGAGCGTGACGGGCGCTTCACCCTTGGCGAGTGCCGCCGCCGCCTGCGCACAGCCGACGTAGCCGCACTGGCCGCACTGCGAGCCGGGTAGCAGGTCCTTGATTTCGCCCTCGATCGGGTTGCCTTCGACGGCGAGGTAGCGCGAGGCAACGCCGAGCAGGCCGCCCAGCGCAACGCCCATCATCGTGAGACTGCCGACTGCGGTCAACATTTCAGTTCTCCTAGTCCTAATTGGTGCTGATGCCAGAGAAACCCATGAACGCCATCGCCAGCAGGCTGGCGACGATGAAGCCGATCGGTGGCCCCGCGAACAGGCGCGGCACGGCGGCCAGCGCCAACCGCTCGCGCAGCCCGGCGAAGATGATCATGACCAGGCTGTAACCGACCGAGGAAGCGAAGGCGAACAGCGTTGCACCCATGAAGCTCATCTGGCCTTCGACCAGCAGCAGCGCGACGCCGAGCACGGCGCAGTTGGTGGTGATCAGCGGCAGNNCTGCACGGCCCAGTCGGCCATCGACGAAACAGTGATGACGAAGGTGGTGGCCATGCCCATGCCGGCGGCGGTGTCGATGCGCGTGGTGACGCCCATGAACGAACACAGGCCGAGGAAGCGCGCCAGGATCACGTTGTTCACCAACGCGGCGCCGACCATCATCAATGCGAACTCTTTCATGGCTGCCTTTAACTCGTGTGACAGGTTTCGCCGGGCGCGGCCCGACGCAGGAAGCGCGGCGCCAGTTCGCCGCGACGGGTGAGTGTGCGGGCAACAATGCGCGCGATCAGCAAGCCGCCGAACAAGCCGGTGACCATCGCTGCCATCGTCAGCAGGTCGCTGCCGTAGGCGCCCTGAACGAAGCCGCCGGCCGACAGCGAGGTGAATAAGGGGATCACGTAGGCGGTCAGCGAGGCCTTGATCAGGGAACGGTCGTCGACGCCGACCACCACGCGGTCGCCGACGTGCAGATCATTGGTGTTGTCGAGCGCAAAGCGGCGGAACTCGATGCGCCGCGCGATGCTGCCGATCCCTGCGCCGCTGCCGGTGGCGCTGGAGCCGGCGCCGCAGGCGGCCGACGAGGCGCAATGGCCGCAACTGGTCGTCTGCTCCGGCTCGAACCAGGCTACGCCGCCATCGATACTGACGACGCGGGCGATGCCTTCGACGGTGTGCAGATCAGGCGACACTGTGTGCGCCTCCCATCTGGATTTCCTTGCCGGCGCGCAGGTCGATCATGCGCTTGACGACCACCAGCAGACCGGTGACCAGGAAGCCGCCCGGCGGCAGGATCATCATCAACACGCCGGTGTCGGCGGGCAGGATGCGCATCTCGATGGCCTTGAAGGCCGGGCCGAGCAGCAGCGAGGCGTCGGCGAACAGGGTACCGTTGCCAGTGATCTCGCGTACGGCACCGATGCCGGTCAGGGCGATCGTGAAGCCAAGACCCATGAACAGGCCGTCGACGAAGGCCGGCATGGCCGGCTGCTTGGCGGCGAACGCTTCGAGCCGCGCCAGCGGCAGGCAGTTGGAAACGATCAGCGGAATGAACAGGCCGAGCACCTTGTACAGTTCGTGCATCCAGGCGTTCATCGCCAGGTCGACGACCGTCACCATCGCCGCAACGATGAGGATGAAGACGGGAATCCGAACTTCCTGCGTAATCCGGCTGCGGAAAGCCGCGACGAGGAAACTCGATGCGGCCATGACCACTGCCGTCGCCAAACCCATGCCGAAGCCGTTGGTGGCGCTGGTGGTCATCGCCATGGCCGGGCACATGCCAAGCAGCATGCTGAGCACGCCGTTGTTGTCCCAGAGGCCGTCCTTGACGATCGTCTTGTAGTCAGCCATGTCAGTTCGCCTCCGTCAGCTTGCTCTTGTTCGCAGCGAAGAAATCGAGGCCGCCGCGGATCGCGCGGACGACGCCACGCGGTGTGATCGTTGCACCGGCGAACTGGTCGAACTCGCCGCCGTCCTTCTTCACCTTCCAGCGCTCGGGCACCGGGTTGCCCAGCGACAAGCCGGTGAAGCGCAGGATCCAGTCGCCTTTCTTCACTTCGATCTTGTCGCCGAGGCCGGGCGTTTCCTTGTGTGCCAACGGACGCACGCCGAGCAACTTGCCTTCGGCATCGACTCCCATCATCAGCTTGATCTCGCCCGCGTAGCCAGTGCCGTAGATCTCGTAGGCGACGCCGGTGATCCTGCCGGCCTTGCGGGCGCGGTAGATGGTAATTTCCTTGCCGTGGTCGTCGGTCATCCGGATCGTGTCCGTGACCAGGTTGTTGTCGTGTACGCTGTCGGGGATGACCTGGCTCAGCGAGTTCTGCCTGTCTTCGAGCGAGCGGGCACCAATGTCTTCGACCGTCAGGCGATCGGTGATCGCCAGCAGCAGACCGAAGCCGAGGCAGAAGACGCCCAGGATCACCGCATGGATCAGCGTGCGTGGCTTGGCCGCCGGGCTCGGCACCGGGGGGTCGCTGGCGGAAGTGGTTTGGTCGGAAGCGTTCATGGCCGTCATGTGGAAGCGTTCAGTCTCCGCTTCGCAGGTTTCGTGCCATGGCTTTCCCGTCCTTGCCAAAGATCCACAACCCCGCACCGTAATGGGGTTTTTTGTTTGTGCGCTGCACCCCGAAGGCGCGGTGATTGTTCTGTCGCGTTTGCTACAACCGGGGATGAATGCGACAGAAGTGGTGCAAGCCCTTGTCGGGCCAGTAACTTAGTGCGTTGTGGTAGTTTTGGCACGGAACGTGCAGAGGAAAGAGCATGAAATCCAGCAAGCCCACGGGCACTCCAGACATTCCCACCCAGGTTTTCGAGCAGGTCGTCGAGCAGGCCGACCTTGCCGTCTCGATCACCGATCCGAAGGCGAACATCCTTTACGTCAATCCCGCATTCACGCGCATCACCGGCTATCAGCCTGCGGAAGCGATTGGCAAGAACGAGTCGATGCTCTCGCACAAGGTCACGCCGCCTGAGGTGTACCAGTCGCTGTGGAGCAAGCTGGCCGCGCGCGAATCGTGGAGCGGCCGGCTGGTGAACCGCCGCGCCGACGGCGGCAAGTACCTCGCCGAACTGGTGATCTCGCCGGTGCTCGACGCGCAGGGCCAGGTCATCCACTTCCTTGGCCTGCACCGCGATGTGACCGAAATGCATCGCCTCGAGTCCGAGGTGAGGAATCACAAGGCGCTGATCGAATCGGTGGTCGATGCCGCGCCCGTCGCCATGGCGCTGATCGACGGCGAAGACAGCGTTGTGCTCGACAACCACGAGTACAAGAAACTGATGGGCGACCTGGCCATGGCCGAGCCGGCCACGGTGATCCTCGATGCCGTGCGCGCCGACATGGGTCACGGCATCGGCACGCCGAAGCCCGGCAGCCACGCCTTCCTCAACCGCGAAGTGCGCATCGATCCGCCCAACAATCGGTCGGCGCGCTGGTTCTCCTGCTCCGGTATCTGGGTGCGGCGCGATGATGGCGATGCCGACAGCTTCTTCGAGCGGCAGAACAGCATTTACCTCTTGCTGGTGGCGATGGAAATCACCGAGCTGCGCGCCCAGCAGGAGAAGTCGCGCATGGCCTCGTTGCAGGCGATGCTGGCCGAAGAGGGCCGCATCAACGCGCTGCGCGAAACACTGGCGGCCGCGGCTTTCCAGCTCGAAGGGCCGGTCAATGTGATGAACACGGTGCTGGCGACCCTGGAGCGGCGCGGCAACGGACTGCCTGCGGGCGAAGCGCTTGGCGAAGCCTTGCGCGCGGCGCAGGCGGCGGTCGATACGCTGCGTAGCGCCATCCCCTCGCAGTCCGAGGAACTGCCGACGGCAGTGAACCTCAACGAGGCGCTGCACGACGTGCTCAACCTTGCCACCGGCCGCATGCTCGCGGC
>PMIH01000094.1 GCA_003158255.1 Rhodocyclaceae bacterium | reverse complement strand
CAGGCGCGCCAGCACTTTCAGGCGCTCGGCGGTCTTGTCGATCGGGTTCAGCGTGAAGTGCGGCGGAATCACCGGCAGGTGGGTGAAGGTCCATTTGCCGCGCTTGACCTCGTATTCCTCGGGCACTGCCAGTTCCAGCAGGTGGCCGATGGCCGACGAGAGCACGTACTCGTCGCTCTCGAAGTAATCGCCCGTGCGCGTGAAGCCGCCCAACGCCTTGGCGATGTCTTGGGCAACGGAGGGTTTCTCGGCAATAATCAGGTGCTTGCTCATGGCATGGCTGGACCGGTGGAGCGCCGCATCATAAGCGCCGGTTGCCGGCGCTGGCAAGTCAATGCATCAATGGTGGGTCGTCTTCGTCATCTTCGACGAGCAGGTCCTCGAAGACCAGATTGTCGAGGGAAAGCTCGCGCCGCCACATCACCATGAGGACGATGACCTTGAATTTCGTCAGCGACAGGGCCGGACTGTCGGCGGCCATGGCGCGCTCGACGATCATCTCGCGGGCAGTGGCGTCGATGGCCTTGGCGGACTCCAGAAAGGCCACAAAACCGCGACATTCCGGCAGCAGCAAGCTCATTTCCTGCTCGTCGTAGAAGCGTTGGCTGCTCGCCTGCGGCAACCGATGGAAGCGAAATTCCTCCTGCGCCTGGTCGAGACCGGCGAGCCATTGCAGCGCTTCCGAAATCTCATCGTCTTCGAAACCGGCAGCGGAAAGTTTGCGGGCGAGCGCGTCCGGCTCGGGGCAGGCGCCGGGCAGGTAGTTCTCGAACACGTAAACCAAAATATCGAACATAAACAATCTCATGCAATGCGCCGGGGGATCCGTTGATAACGTCCGCCGGGCAACTGAGCGATGTGCCCATCCAGTTCCAGCGGCAACAGCATCGCAAGCAGGCGATCCGTCGTCAAGCCGGAACGTTCCGCCAATGTATCCAGATTACACGGATCATAGCCCATCGCTTCCAGAAGGCGCGTGGCTTCCGGGGTGACCGGAGGCCCGACGACCGCCGAGGGTGCGCTGGCGACAATGGCTTCCCAGCGCAGTTCTTCGAGAACGTCTTCGGCGCTTTCAACCAGCTTGGCGCCCTGCTTTATCAGCTTGTGGCAGCCCTTGGAGAGCGGTGAGTGGATGGAGCCGGGAATGGCGAAGACCTCGAGGCCGGCCTCCGCCGCCAGTCGCGCCGTGATCAGGGACCCGCTCCGTTCCGCCGCTTCGACCACCAGGCAGCCGCGCCCGAGGCCGGCGATCAGTCGGTTGCGGCGCGGGAAATTTGCCGCTACCGCCGGCGTGCCGAGCGCAAATTCGGTGATGACGACGCCCTTGTCTGCTACGTCACGCGCCAGATCCTCGTTGCGCGAGGGATAAATGCGGTCCGGGCCGGTGCCTATCACGGCCACCGTCGAGCCGCGGCCAGTGAGTGCTCCCCGATGGGCGGCAGCATCGATGCCCAGCGCCAGGCCGCTGACGATGGTCAGGCCGGCGCTCGACAGTGCGGCGGCGAAAGCTTCCGCCGTTGCTTCGCCTTGCCGGGTTGCGTTGCGGCTACCGACGATGGCGAGGCAGGGTCGGTTGAGCAGTTCGACCCGGCCCTTGGCGTAGAGCAGCACGGGCGGATCGGCGGCGGCGAGCAGCGCTTGTGGATATGCGGCATCGGCCAGTGTCAGAATATGGTTGCCGGGTTGGTCCGCCCACGCCATGGCGGCATCGATTTCCCGTTCGCAATCGTGGCCGAGCAATCGGTCGGCAAGTGTGGTGCCGATGGCGGCGCGCAAGGCGCTGCCACCGGCGGCAAAAACTGCCTCGGGCAGACCAAAAGCCTTGAGGAGCTGGCGGCGGGCTTCACCGCCGACGCCGGGGATCAGCGTCAGGCGAAGCCAGTGACGCTGCGCGACATCAATGGCCACGCCGGACCAGGAATCAGGGTGTCTTGACGGTGTCGCGAGGATAAACCGGGCGTGCGCTTTCCATCACCAGCCCATACGACACACGCTCGAAGGCGCGGAAGACGAACAACAGTCCATAGCGCTCGTCCGGCAACCGGATCGATTCCTTGTCGCCGTCGTCAAAGTGGTTGATGGCCGTTTCGCCGGTGCGGTAGAGCGCGAGCACATGGCCGTCTTCGACGCCATCGCGCTTGCCGCGGGAAATCGTGACGATCGAGTACTTGCCGGCTTCGCCGACGCCACCATAGATGCTGATGATCTTGCCCTTGATCTCGGTCTTTGGCGCATGGGGTACGTAATTCATGATCGAGGGTTTGGGTGCCGGCATCAAGTGGTCGCCGCGACTGATTTCAAGCTTGGCGGTGGCCACTTCCAGCGTTGTCGCTTCGCCGTCCTTGCCTTCGCGTACGACGCGACCGTCGCCGAGGTAGATGGCCTCGTAGCCGAGTACTTCGTCGGTGTCCGGGTCTTTGAGTACCGTGCCGGGACGATAAACCTGCCAAAGCGGAGCTGCCGGTGACACGATGCCCCGGGCGTAGAACTTGTTGCCAGGGCCAACGTTGACGCGACTTTCCTCGGTCGCGACGATGCGCGCGGCCGCGGACAGGGCACCTTCTTCGATCACCAGCGGCTGCGAAAGGAAGGGCTCGATGACGTTCTGCGGAATGGTCGGGATCGCATCTAAGTCGCCGCTGGAATAGATTTTGGGTTCGGCCTTGTGCAGGGTGCCCAGCTTGAGCTGCGGGTCGCCGCCGCTGCCATTGCGATCGAGGATGACCACCTGTCCCGGATAGATACGGTGCGGGTTGTGCACCTGTTCATCGTTCAGGCGCCAGATTTCCGGCCAGCGGTAGGGATCTTTCAGGAACTGGGCGGAAATGCCCCAGAGGGTATCGCCCTTGACGACGATATGGCGGTCTGGCGCGTCGGGCGCCAGTTCCAATGGCGTGGCGCTCTGGGCCAGCACCCAAGAGGTTGAAATGGAGAGGAACAGCGCAGATATAATGCGTCGCATGGCCTGAGTCCTTTGTTGGCGCCGGTAGGCTAACAAGAATGTATCGATTCTGCCGGCAAATTCTTTAAGCATCAATAATAGCACCAGACTTTTTATGGCCTTATTGCCTATTTTGCGCTATCCCGATTTGCGCTTGCACAAAAAAGCGGCGCCGGTCACGAATGTCGATGCCGCCATCCGCAAACTGGCGGCCGACATGGCCGAGACCATGTATGCAGCGCCGGGTATCGGGCTCGCCGCCACCCAGGTGGATGTGCATAAGCAGGTGATCGTCATCGACGCCTCGGAAGACAAGTCGCGCCTGCTGACGCTCATCAACCCGGAAATTCTCTCTCGTTCGGGCGAATGTGAGGGCGAGGAGGGCTGCCTGTCGGTCCCGGGAATCTACGAAACCGTCAAGCGCTCGCAGAAGGTGACGGTGCGTGCGCTCGGCCTTGATGGCAAGCGATTCGAACTGGAGGCCGAGGATCTGCTGGCCGTCTGCATCCAGCACGAAATCGATCATCTGCTGGGCAAGGTGTTCGTTGAATACCTGTCGCAGCTCAAGCAGACGCGGATCAAGAACAAGCTTGCCAAACAGGCGCGGATAACGGCGTGAAAGTCAGCTTTGGCGGTACGCCGGAGTTCGCCCGCGCGGCGCTGGAGGCCATCATCGCCGCCGGTTTCAAGGTGCCGCTGGTGCTCACCCAGCCCGACCGGCCAGCCGGCCGCGGCCAGAAGCTACAGGCGAGCCCGGTCAAGCAGTTGGCGCTCGAACACGGTATTTCTGTTCATCAGCCCGAGCGACTCAAGGACCCAGCGACCCACGAACCGCTGATTGCCGCCAAGCCCGATCTCCTCGTTATCGCGGCCTACGGCTTGATTCTGCCGCAGGCGGTGCTCGACATTCCGCGGCTCGGTTGCATCAACATCCACGCTTCCCTGCTGCCGCGCTGGCGCGGCGCGGCGCCGATCCAGCGCGCCATCGAGGCCGGTGACAGCGAAACCGGCGTCACCATCATGCGCATGGAAGCGGGCCTCGACACGGGGCCCATGTTGCTGAAGGAAAGCCTGCCGATCGCCAGCGCCGATTCTGCCGCCAGTCTGCACGACAAATTGGCGGCCATGGGCGCACGCTTGATCGTCGAGGCGTTGCGCGACTTCGATCGCCTGACGCCGATGCCGCAGCCGGCCGAAGGGGTCACCTACGCGAACAAGATCGACAAGACCGAAGCGCAGCTCGACTTCCGCCACCCGGCCGAGGAGCTTGCCCGCCGCATCCGCGCTTTCGATCCGTTTCCCGGCGCCGCCGCGACGTTCGCTGGCGCCACCATCAAGCTCTGGCGCGCCGTGCCGGAAGCCGGCGTGGGCGCACCCGGCACCGTGCTGGCGGCCGATGGCCGGGGCATCGTCATCGCCTGCGGTGCGGGGGCGCTGCGCGTCACGGAACTGCAAAAGCCCGGCAGCAAGCGCTTGCCGGCCGCCGATTTCCTGCGTGGATCGGCCGTCGTTGTCGGCCAGCGCTTCGACGGCGCACCCTGAATCCAGCCGGCCGATCCGCATGGCATTC
>PMIH01000202.1 GCA_003158255.1 Rhodocyclaceae bacterium | reverse complement strand
TGCGGGTTGTTCTTGGCCCCGTGATGCTGCTTTGGGAATTTCTCACCCGGCCGAAGGGCATCGTGCGCCCGCTGGCGCTACAACAGCAGGTAGATCAGGAGTGCCAGGCATTGGCCTTGTATCAATTCAGCACCTGTCCGTTCTGCATCAAGGTGCGGCAGGAAATGCGCCGCCTGTCGCTTACCATCGAGCGGCGCGATGCCCAGAAGAACGAACAAAATCGCGACGATCTGCTGCGTGGTGGCGGGCATGTCAAAGTGCCCTGCCTGAAGATTCCGGACCCGTCCGGCCAGAGCCAATGGCTGTACGAATCCGGCAAGATCATCGAGTATCTGCGTGGGCGCTTTGCCGATCGTTGACCTGACGCCGATTTTCGCCGATCTTGGCGGCTTCGCGTCGGCAGGTGACGATGGAAGTGCGGGGGAGAACCGGTCATGACCAGCAAGATCAGCGTGGTAGCGTCGGAAGTGCGGGTGAACGATCACATCTATAGCGGTACCGGCACCAACGAGCATCCCACCTTTGCCTGGGAAACCATTACCGAAGTGCGTTCGGTGGATGGCCTGATCCTGTTGATCACTGGTAATCTCAAGGGACCGCACGGTGAATTCTGGTTCGAACCCGATGAACAGCTCATGGTGATCCGCTACGCGGAGGCGGCCGCCGTGGAACCTCCGCCGGCAAAAGCGCACGCCCGACACGGACATTCATGAAGGGCACTGCCGCATCGTTGGCCGGTTGCCAGTGCCGCCCGCGTTTGATCCTCGCGCCGATGGAAGGGCTGGCCGACGACATTCTGCGCGACGTGCTGACGCGGGCGGGCGGCTACGACTGGTGCGTCACCGAGTTCGTCCGCGTTAGCTCGACGGTGCTGCCGCATTCGGTCTTCACGCGCATCAGCCCGGAGCTGAAGAACGCGTCGCGCACGCGCGCCGGCACGCCCGTGCGCGTTCAGTTGCTTGGCTCCGACCCCGGCCTGCTGGCGGCCAACGCGGCACAGGTTGCCGCGCTGAGCCCCGCCGGGATCGATCTCAACTTCGGCTGCCCGACGCCGCTGATCAATCGCAACCGGGGCGGCGCGGCGCTGCTCGCGGAGCCCGAACTGCTGCATCGCATTGCCGCGGCGGTGCGGGCGGCGGTACCGGACGAGATTCCGGTGACGGCGAAGATGCGCCTGGGCATCAGCGACACCAGCCGGGCCATCGATTGCGCGTGCGCCCTCCAGGACGGCGGCATCGAGGAACTCGTCGTTCATGCCCGCACGAAGGAGGACGGCTATCGGCCGCCCGCCCGCTGGCATTCGGTCGGCCTGATCCGGGAAAGCCTGCGCATTCCGGTCATCGCCAACGGCGAGGTGTGGACCTTGGCCGATTACGACGCGATCCGCGCGGCGACCGGCTGTGACGACGTCATGCTCGGGCGCGGCGCTGTGGCCGATCCTTTGCTGGCTCAGCGTATCCGCGCACGGGAAGCGGGCGATGCCGTCGCCCAATGGGATGCCGTGGCCGCAATGATCATGGACTTCTGGGCGCAGGTGCAGAACAAGGTGTTGCCGACACAGGCGCCGGGGCGCCTCAAGCAGTGGCTGAACCTGATGCGGCGGAGCTATCCGCAGGCGGAAACGCTGTTTTCTTCCTTGCGTTCGCTGCGCACCGCCAGGGACGTTTCCCTTGTCCTGCGGCCCGCTTAAGCCAATTCATGGTGCATGAATACTGGCTATGACAGCCGCCATTTGGTCGCTCTACCTCATAGAATGCGCCGACGGATCGCTCTATACGGGCATCGCCACGGACGTCGAACGACGGTTCGGCGAACATATTTCAGGTAAAGGCGCACGTTATACCCGTTCCCGAAAGGCCATTCGCTTGGTAGCATCATGCCCCATCGGTTCCAGATCGGCAGCTCTCCGGGCGGAAATTGCGATCAAGCAGTTGCCCAGGGAGAAAAAGATCGAGGCCGTGCGGTCGCAGGCATTCACACCCATCCATCACGACGAAAGGATCACCACAATGAATAAGTCCGAACTGATTGAAATCGCTGCCAAGGAAGCCGACATCACCAAGGCTTCCGCCGAGAAGGTGCTTGCCGCCATCATCGGCGCCATCACCAAGGCCGTTTCCAAGGGCGATGCCGTCGCCCTGATCGGCTTCGGTTCCTTCAAGGCCAGCAAGCGCGCCGCGCGCACCGGCGTCAATCCCAAGACCGGCGAGAAGCTGAAGATCGCCGCCACCACTGTGCCGCGCTTCACCGCGGGCGCCGGCTTCAAGGCCGCCGTGGCCGGTAAGAAGGCCGCCAAGAAGAAGTAATCGGTTCGGCGCGCGGCCGGCTTATGGGCCGGCCGCGTGCAGTTTCATTTGCGGGAGCGTTCGCAGTGCGTGTCGACAAATGGCTTTGGGCCGCCCGCTTCTACAAGACGCGCAGTATNNAAACCCGGCGACCGCGTCCAGCTTCGTACCGGCGACCAGCAATGCGAAGTCATCGTCCAGGGCTTGAACGAACAGCGCCGCCCGGCGCCCGAAGCCCGGCTGCTCTACCAGGAAACCCATGAAAGCATTCAACAGCGCGCGCAGGCCGCTGAGCTGCGCCAGCTGGCGCCGACCCCCAGCGCCGACCAGAAGGGCCGCCCCACCAAGCGCGACCGACGGCAGTTGATACGGTTTCACGGCGATTAGTCATCGCCCCGATCGTTTGCGTCGGTGCAAAGTCAGTCGTCGCGGTACGCCGCTTAGCGTAGTTCCAGCTTGACGTTCGTGGCGCCGACCTTGGCGCTCACCGGTTTGCTGCGGATGTCGCTTGGCTGCGGCATGGCATCGCCCGTTTTCGAGATGCGCGCCGTGATCTGGGCTTCGCCGAAGCGGGACAGGTTGCGCTCGGGCATCATGGCGTCGCCATCGGCGAGCGAGAAGATGACAGGCAATTCATCGACGCGATAGCGCTTTACCGCCAGCGGCGGCGAGCTGCCGTCGGGTGCACGGGCGATGACGAACACGGTGTCGGTCGGTGCGACCTTACCCTTGAGCGATGGGTCGAGGGCCACGGTGCCGGCGATGGCGGCAGTGCCGGCTGCCTGCGGCGCGTTGGCCGTGGGTGCAGCAGGTTTTTTGCCCGACAGCGCCGCGGTTGCTTCCGCGATGTTGGCATCGGCGAGCTTGGCGTCCATCGAGCCCGCCGGCGCCAGCTGGTGCATCTTCTGCCACAGGACGATGGCTCCCTTGTAGTCGGCGCGATCGAAGGCTTCGCTGCCGGCGAGGGCCAGCACCTTGAGGTTCTTGCCGTCCGCCGCGAGTGCGCGCGTCAGGATGTCGCGCGCCGTCTGGTCCCACTTGCGGTCGTTGGCGACGACGTGGGCGTCGGCCCAGTCGGCCAGTAGCTTCGCGTCGACCTGGCCGAGGGCGGCAGCCTTGGCGAAGGCGTTGTCGGCGTCCTTGTGCTGGTGCAGTTCGATGTAGGTTTGCGCGAGCAATGCCCAGCCTTCGCCGTTCTTCGGGTCCTTGGCCAGCTTTTCGGCGAGGCGGTTGGCCATCACCTTGAGATCGCCGCCGCTGCCGGCCTTTTCCGGCATACCGCCGGCGGTCATCGGCGCCGTGGCCAAGGGCGTTGCCGACATCGGGGTCGGCGCCGAAACGCTGGCTGCGCCCGGGTTGCCGAGCCACGCGTACAAGCCGGCGGCAGCGCCGACGATGACGATGCCAAGCGCCCATGGCCACCAGGTCGTCTTGCCGGCGGCCGCGGATGTCAACTTCGTGGCGGACGGTGTCTCGGTCAGCAGTTCGGCGTGCAGGGCCGCTTGCCGACGTTCGAATTCTTCGCCGTCGATCTGGCCGGCGGCGCGGGCGAGTAGAAGCTCACGTAAGGCTTGACTGATGTCGGTCATTGTTTTTCCTCCGTTGCGGAATGCCGGAAATAGCGGTACAGCGCGAATAGCCCCATCATAAGCAACAGTAGCGGGCCTGCCCAGAGCAGAACCGTGGTGACCTTGAGGGGCGGGTTGTAGAGCACGAAGTCGCCGTAGCGGGCGACCATGAAGTCGATGATTTCGCGATCGCTTTTGCCAGTGGCAATCATTTCCAGGATTTCGTTGCGCAGGTCCGCGGCGAGTTCGGAGTGCGAATCGGCGATGGTCTGGTTCTGGCAGACGAGGCAGCGCAACTCGGTCGCCAGCGCATTGAGGCGAGCATCGGTGGCGGCGTCGCGGTAGAGCGGTTGCGCTTCGCCGGCGATGGCGGACAGTGCCAGCAACATCAGGACAACAGCGAGCAGCGTCTTCATGACGCCTGCGCACGATAGCGGCGGTCAAACGCGGCCAGCGCCGCGCCGAGCGCCATGATCAGGCAGCCGAGCCAGATCCAGACGATGAATGGCTTGATGTTGAGGCGCACGCCCCACGCGCCAGCGGGCAGCGGTTCGCCCAGGGCGACGTAGAGATCGCGGCCGAGGTTCGAATCGATGGCGCTTTCGGTCATCGGCATCTGCTGCACGTTGTAGAAGCGCTTCTCCGGATACAGGTGCCAGCGGCGGCCATCCTGCGTCACTTCGAAATCGGCGCGCGTGCTCTCGTAGTTCGGGCCGCGAATGTCATCCAGGGACACGAGGCGGAATTGGTAACCGGACAGGGTGGCGGTATCGCCAACGTTCATCTTCACTTCTTCGGCCGATTCGTTGCTCTTGACGGCAGTGACGCCGAAGACGAAGGCGGCCAGCCCGAAGTGCGCCACCAGCATGCCGACAGTGGACAGCGACGGCCGCCGCTGGTCGCGGATCGCCTGCCACAACTGATTCAGCGAGGCGCCGCCGATCCAGGCAGCAAGGGCGTAGCCGGCGAAAGTCAGTGGTCGTGGTACGCCGAGCAGCCAGCTCGCCACCAGTGCAAAGACGAGCGCCAGCATCGCTGGCAGGCGGATCTGGCGGAGGATCGTTGCCAGTGGCATGCGTTGCCAGCGGGCCGTGGCGCCGATGCCGGCGAGCACGATCACGGGCGCCATCAGCGGCGCGAACACGGCTTCGAAGTACGGCGGGCCGACGGAAATCTTGCCCTGGTTCAGGGCATCCAGCACCAACGGATAGAGTGTGCCAAGCAGCACGCTGCCGGCGGCGACCAGCAGCAGTACGTTGCCGATCAGCAGCATGCCGTCGCGTGAGAGCGGCGAGGGGCGGTTGCGGCTGGCCAGCAGCGGCGCGCGCCAGGCGAACAACAGCATCGCGGTGACGGTGACGACCGCGAGAAGCGCGAGGATGAAGACGCCGCGCCGCGGATCGGTGGCGAAGGCGTGCACCGATGTGAGGACGCCGGAGCGGACCATGAACGTGCCCAAGAGCGACAGCGAGAACGCGAGGATGCCGAGCAGCAGCGTCCACGCCTTCAGTTCGCCGCGGCGGTCGCTGACGGCGAGCGAATGCAGCAAGGCGGTGCCGACCAGCCAGGGCATGAACGACGCGTTTTCCACGGGGTCCCAGAACCACCAGCCGCCC
>PMIH01000305.1 GCA_003158255.1 Rhodocyclaceae bacterium | reverse complement strand
TAAGTCCGACAGGCTGCTAGCCGCGCAGAATCGGTCGACGCCGATCATGCGGCGCCCGCGCGGCGTACCACCATGACTGACTTTCAGGGCTTGCGGCCGCGCGGTGGCGTGGCCCGGCGCCAGCGACCTTCCACCTTGAAGTGACGATCGAGCTTTGGCTTCGGCATCAGCATGTTCTTGCCCGCGGTCCCTCTTTCGGCGTTGTGCGCCACGATGGCAGCGCTGAGCTGTTCTCCGGTCAGCACGATGGGTGCCAACTCCCCCTTGGGCACATAGCCGGCGAGACTCTCCTGGACAGCGGCGATGCGCGCTTCCGTATCGGCCTTCTTCGGGATCGCCGCCATGATCTTCTCGGCCGCCGGCGTCAGCGTGAAGCCGTCATCCACTGCACTGATCAGGCCACGGGCGGAGAGCCAGCGAATCGCGTCGCCCAGTTTTTCGACGTAAGGAATCGCGCCTTGAATCAGATCGGCCGCGGCCACGATCTCGGCCAGCGTCGCCGGCCGTCGCTTGGCGGAAAGCGCCGTGGCCAGCAAAATCACAACATCGACATCGGGAAGCAGGCGCATCAAGTAACCTTTGCATTGCGTGAGAACAAGCGCGACCCGACAGGCTGCGTCGAGCGCGTGAAGGCATCGCGGTATAAAGCCAGCCGGATCTTGCGCCGGCCCGCGAGACCACAGTGTAATGGCTGGCAGCAAGAATATCGCTGTACCATTGTTTAGCCCGTTTTCTTGTCGTCACTGCCGAGGTCCCCATGCGCCACCTTCGCACGGCCATCGTCGTCGTCTTCGTTGCCATATCGCTGGTTGCCCGGGCGGCGTCTGTTGCCCCGGTGGGCGCCGAGCATGGCATGGTCGTCAGCGCCCAGCACCTGGCGACGCAAGTCGGCGTAGACACGCTGCGCAAGGGCGGCAACGCCATCGACGCCGCCGTGGCCGTGGGTTACGCGCTGGCCGTGGTCTATCCCGCTGCGGGCAATCTGGGCGGCGGCGGTTTCATGACCATCCACTTCGCCGACGGTCACAACACCTTCCTCGATTTCCGTGAAAAGGCCCCGCTGGCCGCGCGGCCCGACATGTACCTCGACGACGGCGGCAACGTCGTGGCGATGGCAAGCACGCGCGGCCACCGCGCCGTCGGCGTTCCCGGCACGGTGTCCGGCCTTGAAGTTGCGCGGCGCCAGTATGGAACGATGAAGCGTGCCGATCTGCTGGCGCCGGCCATTCGTCTGGCGGAACGCGGCTTCGTCCTCGAGCAGGGCGATGTGGACCTGTTCCATATCGGTGCCAAGGATCTTGCCAACGATCCGCCATCAGCGAAGATTTTTCTCGCCAATGGCGCTGCGCCTGCCGTCGGCCACCGGCTGGTGCAGCGGGATCTCGCGCGGACGCTGCGCGCGATCGCCCAACGCGGCAGCGACGGCTTCTACCAGGGTCGCGTCGGCGCGGCCATCGTCGCTTCGAGCCGCGCCGGCCGGGGCATCGTCACCCAGGCCGATCTCGACGGCTACCGGCCGCGCGAGCTGTCGCCCGTCGAGTGCGACTACCGCGGCTACCACATCGTCTCCGCGCCGCCGCCCAGCTCCGGCGGTGTGATCCTGTGCGAAATCCTCAACATCGTCGAAGGTTACCCACTCAAGGAGCTGGGCTTCCGCTCCGCCCAGTCGGTGCACTATCAGATCGAGGCCATGCGTCACGCCTATGTCGACCGCAACAGTTACCTCGGCGATCCGGATTTCGTCCAGAACCCGCTCGAGCGCCTGCTCGACAAGCGCTACGCCGAGTCGATCCGGGCGGCGATCGATCCGGCACGCGCCGGCATTTCGGCCGAGCTCAAGCCAGGCGTGGCGCCGCACGAGGGCAGCAACACGACGCATTATTCGATTGTCGACAAGGACGGCAACGCCGTATCCGTGACCTATACGCTGAACGACGCCTTCGGCGCCCGCGTCACCGCAGCGGGAACCGGCGTCCTGCTCAACGACGAAATGGACGACTTCACCGTCAAGCCGGGCGTGCCCAATCTCTACGGCCTCGTCCAGGGCGAAGCCAATGCCATCGCACCCGGCAAGCGTCCGCTGAGTTCCATGAGCCCGACGATCCTGTTGAAGGATGGCAAGGTAGCGCTCGTGCTGGGCACGCCGGGCGGCAGCCGTATCATCACCGCGGTCATGCTGACGATCCTGAATGTTGTTGACTACGGCATGAACATCCAGGAAGCCATCGACGCGCCACGCTTCCACCAGCAGTGGCTACCCGAAACGACAACGCTCGAGACCTTCGCGCTCAGTCCCGATACGCGCCGGATCCTCGAAGACATGGGCCACAAGTTTGGCAGCCAGCCACCCGCCAACCATGTCACGGCGATTCTCGTCGGCGCGCCATCGCTCGGCGGCAAGCCGGTCGACGCCAATCGCCTCTACGGTGCCAACGATCCGCGCGGCAACACCGGGCGCGCGCTCGGCTACTGATTCAGTGGCTTCCTGTTGCTCGCTTTGGGTGAAAATCCGTTACATTATTTGTTGCTTCCGCCAGTCGCATTGAAGGAAATTGCCTCCGCGCCAATCCACCTCTATGTCCGATAACGTGCAGCCGCCCCAAGGTGACGAGTCAAGTCGCATGGATGTTGAATATGACTTGGTTTTCCCGCCGATACCATCTCCTTCGCCAAGTGCATTCACCGCCGTAGGCGAGACCTCGCTGCGCGCGCTGGTCAGGTGCCAGCACGAGCGGCTCCGCAACTCCAGCATTGGCGATCTGTTTCCGGCCGATCCGAAGCGCTTCGCCGCCGTCGTCGAGAAGATTGCCACCTACGTCGTCGAGACGGTCAGCGGGTCATCCCCGTTCGTGCAATCCCACGGGCTCACCTGGTTTCGCACGCGGCATCTCCCCCTCACCATCGACGAGACGGCGCGCAACGTCTGGTTGGCAGCCATGCTCGGTGCCTTCGAAGATGTCGGCTTTCCCGACGAGGCGCGGCTGGAGTATTGGAACTGGGTCGAGGCGCTTTCCATCCGCGCCATTAGCCGACGCACGATGATCGGCCAGCCGCGCCGATATCCCTTGGCGGAAGCGCCGACGGCACTGCGTCCGTTCATGGGTGCAAGCCGGAAGTAGATCCTGTCGTTGCGAGCGCCGTAGTTAGGCAAAAGCCGCTGTTGACTGGCGTCCCGCGACGACTGACTCTTGCGATGACAGCACAGCCATCACCGGCCGGTCGACGTTGCCCTTTAAGTGGCGCTTAACTTACTCGATGATCTAAATGCGCAGACAACCTTGGCACTTCAAGCAACTGGTCCTGCAATTCAGTACCTTGCTGCTGATGCCGATCGTGCCGATCTCCTTGGGCGGGTGCGCCTCTCCCGCCGGGACTGATCTGACCTCTGCGGATCTGCACGCGACATTGGAAGCGCTTGCGGCACAACATCATGTGTGCGGTGTGACGATTGCGGTCATCAAGGGCAGAAAGCTCGATTCAATTGATTCCGCCACTGGCTGCTTGCCCGCATTGACGCTGAATTCAGACAGCGTATTTCAGGCAGCATCTCTCAGCAAGCCAGTCTTTGCCTATGAGGTGCTGAAGTTGGTGGAGCAAGGAAGATTGGAGCTTGACGCGCCAGTAGTGAAATATCTGCCGCGGGGCTATCGGCACCAATTCCATCCTCTTGAAGCTGAGCCTCCGCTTAAGAAGACCGATCTGGTGACCGATCCTCAGCTCCAGGCCGTTACCGTCCGGATGGTTCTGAACCACACATCGGGATTGCCCAATTGGGCATCCAGGCCGCTGAGTTTCGATTCGGCCCCCGGGACAAAATGGGGTTACTCAGGGGAAGGCTTCGTGCTGCTACAGCGCGCCGTGGAGGCGGTCACCGGTGAGCCGCTGGATCGATTCATGACCGCACAAGTATTCAAGCCACAGGCCATGGAACATAGTGACTACGTATGGAGCGCACGAATTGCGCAAAACCTCGTCACCGGGACCAAAGCCAATGGGGCACCGAGAGCACCATGGGATTTCACAACACCGGTCGCAGCTTTTACCCTTTACACAAGCGCCGCAGACTATGGGAAGTTTCTCGTCACCGTGCTCAACGACGATCATGTGCTCAAGCAGATAACCGCATCACCCGTATCGGTTGATCCAAGCCTTGATCTGAGTTGGGGATTGAGCTGGGGAATCGAACGCGTCCAAGATGATCTTTACATTTGGCATTGGGGCAACAATCCTGGCTATCGGGCGTTCGTCATCGCGTCTGTGCGAACGGGAGATGGTTTTGTGATGCTGACCAACAGTGAAAATGGATTGAAACTGGCAGAGCCCATCACACAAAGACTACTACCGGATAAACACAAGCTTTTCGGGTTCCCAATGTTGGACGGTGGCATCACAGAATTCTTGTGCCGGACATTGCGTTTGTGTCTTTAGACAACGGTTGTTTCTTCGGATACGACTTGGCCGGGTATGCGAGGCCTCTACTGATCGGGATGCCGGATGCGTGCAATCGGCCAGGATCTGCCGTTCGCTGCT
>PMIH01000290.1 GCA_003158255.1 Rhodocyclaceae bacterium | reverse complement strand
CTTTCTGACGAGATCGCCGGCCTGGTTGGCGGCCTCGGCATGGCGCCAGGAGCCAATATCGGCGAGAACGCCGCCATTTTTGAAGCCGTCCATGGTTCTGCGCCGGACATCGCAGGCAAAGGCATTGCCAATCCGATCGCCCTGCTCCTTGCTGCCGCGATGATGCTCGATCATGTGGGCCGATCCGATCTCGGCAACCGGCTGCGCCTGGCTATCGATGAAACGTTGAACATCGATCAGGTGCGCACCGGCGATCTTGGTGGCAAGGCAGGTACCGGGGAATTCGCCGCAGCGCTGGTCAAGCGCATCCAGGCTGCGGCTTGACGGGGTCTGGCCGGATGTGGCGCGCCGCCGCTATCGCGCCGCGCCGGCGGTCCGGATATCGCCGGCAATGTCGTTGTTGCCGGCCCGGAGGGCGATACCAATCGCGGTATTGCCCTCGCCATCGCTATGGTTTCGATCCGCACCCGCATCAAGCAGTATCTTCACGACGTCCGGGAATCCGTTATGCGCTGCCAGCATCAGAGGCGTTTGCCGGTTCGGAGCGGGTGCGTCCGGATTCGTGCCTTTGGTCAACAGAAAACGGACGATTTCGGCATGGCCGTTGAATGCCGCATAGTGTATTGCGCCCCATCCCGGACCATCTGCCCTGGCGCCCGCATCAATGAGTTGACGAACAATACTCAGTCGACCGTTGAGCGCGGCGATTCCAATGGCCGTATCACCATACTTATTCTGTTTCAGTATGTTGGCGTGATTTGTTAATAGAAAGTCTAGGACTTGCTCGTTCCCGTTTGCTGCTGCGTACATCAACAACGTGCTGCCGGCAGGATCCGAAGTATTGGGGTCCATACCGCGTTGCACAAGGTCGACAATCACGTCGGACCGATTCTCGCGGGCGGCAATCAGTATGTCCTCATAGGCACCGGCCAGCCCAATCCTTGGCAAGCCAAGAAGCACGAGAACGGCAAATAGTGTCGTCGGATATTTAAGCATGATCGGATACAGAGACACCGAACAGCCGGCAGAAGTTCGCGGTCGTGGCTTCGGCAACCGCATTCAGCGAAATACCTCGCAGAGCGGCTATTTCTGCCGCCACGTGCGCTACGAAGGCGGGTTCGTTGGTTTTACCCCGGTGTGGTACTGGCGCCAGGTAAGGCGCATCCGTTTCGACTAGTATCCGATCTAGCGGTAGCGCGACTGCGATTTCCTTCAGGCTTGCCGCATTCTTGAAGGTGAGAATGCCCGAAAATGAAACGTAAAAGCCGATTTCGATCGCTTTCACTGCTGTTTCGCGGTCTTCGGTAAAACAATGGAAAACGCCGCCGATGGCGCCCGCGTTCTCTTCTTCGAGAATGCGCAGGGTGTCGGCCTTGGCCGCACGGGTATGAATAATCAGCGGTTTATGGCACTGCCGTGCCGCCTCGATATGCGTCCGAAAGCGGCGACGCTGCCATTCCAGATCGCCTTCGAGACGGTAGTAGTCGAGCCCCGTCTCCCCGATTGCCACGACCTGAGGGTCGCTGGCCAGGCGCACTAGCGTATCGACATCCGCTTCAGCACCCTCCTGTGTGTCGGGATGGACACCAACCGCCGCAAAGATGTTCGGGTACCGGTGAGCGATGTTCAGGACGGCCGGGAAACGCTCCAGCGTGACGCCGGCACACAGTGCTGCCCCAACACCGGCGGTCTTCATGCGATCGATGAGTTGCGGCAGGTCAGCCGCCAGCTCTGGAAAGTCCAGATGGCAATGGGAATCGACGAGCAGCATACGAATCAGAGCGTATGGGTCGCGCGTGACGAATTGAGGTGCCCGCCCAGGATGGTTTCGATCTTTTGGCGCACGCTTTGGCCGCTGTCATCGCCACTGAATTGAATGCCGATGCCTTGGGCCTTGTTGCCCTGGCTGCCTTCCGGCGTTATCCAGACGACGCTGCCGGCAATGGGCAGACGCGACGGTTCGTCCATCAAGGTCAGCAGGATGAATACTTCGTCGCCGAATGCGTATTCGCGCGTGGTCGGAATGAACAGCCCGCCGCGTTTGAGAAATGCCATGTACGCCGAATAAAGCGCCGATTTTGAATTGATGTTCAATGAAAGAACGCTGGGCTTTGCCCCGACGCCCTTGGGTGGCTGGACGGGTTCGCTCATGGCCGTTCCGCCGCTAGCGCGCGCAGGTAGCGCTCAGCGACGTCCTCTAGAAAAAGCTGCGGATTCAATGGGTGTGAAGCCAGGGCGCGGAATTTCATCAGATCATTGTAGCAACGTATCAGTCCGGCCGAACTCGCCTTGGCGGTCAAATCGCGTGCCTTTTCAACACCACGGGCGCCAAAGCGGCTGCGAGCAGCCAGTTTGCCCAGTGCCAGATCGAAGACCCATTTCTGAACCAAGCGGATGAAATTTTCCATTGGCACACCAGCATCGCTCTTGAGCTGGAGTTGATTCTGCCAGCGCGCCGCCAGGGCCAGCGGATCGCGGCCCGGGTCGGCCAGCGTGCCAAGCAGCCCCGTCAGAATCGAACCGCGTCCCCGCTCGATTTCTTCCAGCGCCAATAGTGGCGCATCGCCAAGCAAAGGCAGCAACTCCGGCGCAATCTGCTTGCCCTGATGGTCAAGCCACTCCGTGGCTTCGGCGATGGATGGCCGCGGCAAATTCAGCGTCTGGCAGCGACTGCGAATGGTCGGCAAGAGTCGCCTCCATTGAGACGATATCAATATGAAATATACACTTGAAGGTGGTTCTTCAAGTATTTTAAGAAGTGAATTCCCGGCCGAAACGTTCATCGCTTCAGCGGGTTCGATCACCACCACTCGGGCGCCATTCCGATGCCCCCCGACATAGATGAACTCCTCAAGCGCGCGAATCTGGTCAATCAAAATCTGCTTGCTGGCCTTTTTCCGGTCGGTATCGTTAGGCGAATCGTCGCTCTCGGCATCCGCCTCCGGAACGATGTGTCGGATATCCGGATGATTACCCGAGGCAAGCCATCGGCACGATGGGCAACTGCCGCAGGCGAGATCGCCTCCAGAGGTTTCACACAGCAAACGGGCCGCCAATGCGCGCGCAAACAACCCTTTGCCAATTCCTTCGGGGCCGGTGAGCAATAGCGCGTGGGGCAACCCAGCGGCGGGCGCAGAAAGCTGTCGCCAGGCCGATTCATGCCACGGTAAGTATTTAAATTCAGATTGTTGCAATTACTTCTTCAAGTGATTTCTTGACATCATTGAGGAGGCGTGCGCCGTCGATTATCCGTATTCGGCCATTGCTGCTGGCGGCGCGCGCAAGGTATTCGTTGCGGACACGTTCAAAGAACTCGGCCTGTTCACGCTCGAATCGATCGAGGTCGCGTCCCATACTGGTTACGCGACTCCGAGCCAAGTCGGTCGATACATCGAACAATAGCGTCAGATCGGGCTGCAACCCGTGCTGAACCCATTGTTCCAAGGTGGCAAGTTTTTCCCGCGCCAAGCCGCGCCCACCGCCCTGGTAGGCAAAGCTGGCATCGGTGAAGCGGTCACAGACAACCCAATCGCCCCGGGCTAGGGCCGGCTCGATCACCTGAGCGAGGTGCTCACGCCGTGCGGCGAACATCAGCAGGGCTTCTGTCTCCAGGTGCATCGGATCGGCCAACAACAATGCCCGGAGCTTTTCGCCCAAAGGCGTGCCGCCGGGTTCGCGTGTCTGGACCACGGTTGTTCCGCGCGCACGCAGACTTTCCACCAACCAGCCGAGATGCGTGCTCTTGCCGGCACCGTCGAGCCCTTCCAGCGTAATGAACCTGCCGCGCGTCACTGACTTCCTCCGGTCTTCTTCTGGTAGCGGGCCACGGCGCGATTATGCTCCTCAAGGGTGCGCGAGAACACGCTGCTGCCATCGCCACGGGCAACGAAATAGAGCTTGTCGGTCGGGGGCGGATGCATTACCGCCTGAATCGAAGCCAAGCCGGGCATGGCGATCGGTGTTGGCGGCAGCCCGCCCCGGGTGTAGGTGTTGTACGCATTGTCGGTGATCAAATCGCGCTTGCGCAGATTGCCGTCGAAGCTGTCACCCAGCCCATAAATCACCGTCGGATCGGTCTGTAGCGGCATCCCGCGCTCGATCCGGTTCGTGAACACCGCAGCGACCATGGGCCGGTCTGCTGCGCGCCCGGTTTCCTTCTCGACGATCGACGCCATGATCAGCGCTTGGTAGATATTTTCGTAGGGCACTGAAGGATCGCGGTTTTCCCACTCGGAGGCCAGTCGCCGCTGCATCGCCCGGTAGGCGCGGCGCAATACGTCAAGGTCGCTCGACTGCTTCGCGAACAGGTAAGTGTCCGGGAAGAACAGTCCCTCGGGATGCACTTCTGTGGCACCGATCCGCACCAGCAGATCAGCATCGGTCAGTCCCGTACTGTCATGATGAACGT
Source organism: Rhodocyclaceae bacterium (assembly GCA_003158255.1). Lineage (GTDB taxonomy): Bacteria > Pseudomonadota > Gammaproteobacteria > Burkholderiales > Rhodocyclaceae > Fen-999. Next base: position 5,608 of record PMIH01000290.1, on the reverse strand, counting down.
TGGAATCGGCATCCAGCACTTCCCGAAACTGATGAAAAGTCTTGCCCTCAACCAGCACGATTTCAGCTTGGGTAACGTCGCCCCGCGTCAGTTTGTTGAGCAGGTCCCACGGTGTAATGCCAGCGGAAATCTCGTAGCTGCCGGCCTTGATGTCGGCCGCCTTGCCGGCGAAACGGCCGAGCCAGGAAAACTGCCAGGGCGCAAAATCAACCCCCGCCTCGGTTATCTGCCGGGCGGCCACCCGCAGTCCGATTCCGGGCCGGATATCGAACTCCAACGGTGTGCTGGCCAGCGGCGTCGGCATGAAGGCGAACCAGGCCATCCAGCCAAGAAAAGCAGCTGCCGCAAGCAAGACTAGGAAGAACAGGCGAAGGACCAAACGCATGGGGGTTACGGTAAAGGCGGAGCGATGTCAGATCAGCAAAGGCGCGCATAATAATACGGACCAAACCCCTGCAATACTTGTCGGAGATCTACAACAATGAGCCAGAACGACTGGAAGAACTTTCTCGCCACCCGGAATCTGGCGCCGGACGGAGAGACGTTCGGCGATATGACCGGCGATCTGAAAGCTGCGCACGACGGCACCGTAGTCGCGCCTCTGACCGACTATGCGGTGATCCGCGCCAGCGGCGAAGATGCGGCGAGTTTCCTGCACAACCTGCTGAGCAACGACATACAGAATCTGCCGCCGGACGGCGTCCGCTTTGCCGGCCTGTGTACGCCGAAAGGCCGCCTGCTGGCGACTTTCCATATCTGGCGTGACGGCTCCGACCTGCTGCTGGCCTTGTCTGCCGACATTCAGGCAGCCATCATGAAGAAGCTTTCGATGTACATCTTGCGCAGCAAAGTGACACTCGCCGATGCAGATGTCGTCCTGATCGGCCTGACCGGTACGGAGGCCACGGCAGTCGCGCAAAAGGCTGCTGGGGCGGCGCCATCGGTCATGCAAACCGCAAACGTCGCCGGCGGTCAGATACTGACGCTGGGCGGTAGCCGCTACTTGCTCGCGTTGTCCCAAGAGGCCGCCATCGAGGCTTGGCCGAAACTTGCCGCCTTGGCGCGCCCTGTCGGTACCGCGGCATGGCGCTGGATCGAGATCACTGCGGGCCAGCCGCGTGTCGTCGCGGCTACCCAGGAAGCATTCGTGCCGCAGATGATGAACATGGAGGTTCCCGCCGTCGGCGGCGTCACTTTCAACAAGGGCTGCTATCCGGGCCAGGAGATCGTCGCCCGCACGCAGTACCTGGGCAAGGTAAAGCGCCGCATGTATCGGGCAAACATGGAGTCCATGCTGCCGCCCGGCACCGACGTATTTACGCCGGAATCGGGCGACCAGCATTGCGGCGCCCTGGTCACCGTCGCTCCCTCGCCAGGCGGCGGCTATGAGTGCCTGGTGGTGGTCCAGTCATCTGGCGCCGAGGCTGGCGAGATCCATGTCGGAAAACCCGGCGGCTTGCCACGGCTGACTTTGGCGCAGTTGCCCTACGCCATTGACTGATGTGCCTGATCCTTGTCGCTTGGCAGGCCCACCCTGAATTTCCACTTGTAGTCGCTGCCAACCGGGACGAGTTCTTCAAACGTCCGACAGCCGTAGCTTCGTTCTGGCCCGGCGGCAACATCGTGGCCGGCCGTGACTTGCAGGCTGGCGGTACCTGGATGGGCATCAGTCGATCTGGACATTTTGCCGCGCTGACCAATTACCGCGATCCGGCGATGCATCGGGATGGGCGGGATTCCCGCGGTCAACTCGTTGCCGATTTCCTGACCGCCGATAAGACGCCACTTGCCTGGCTTGAGAAGCAGCGGCCGTTAGCGGCGCGTTACAACCCGTTCAACCTGCTGGTCGGGGACCGACGCTCGCTTGCCTGCTATTCCAGCGTCAGCGACGAGATCCAGTCCCTGGAACCGGGTGTTTACGGTCTCTCCAACCACCTGCTCGACAGCCCCTGGCCCAAGGTCGAAAGCGCCAAGTCATCGCTAGCACGAGCACTGGCTGCCTTGCCGGACGATGGCCCCTTGTTCGACCTGCTACGCGACGATTCCATCCACCCGGACGACACTTTGCCTCGCACAGGTGTCAGCATCCAGTGGGAACGCCTGTTGTCTTCCGCCTTCGTCAAGGCGCCAGGATACGGCACGCGCAGTTCGACGATCGTGATAGTCAGTCGTGGTGGTACGCCGATAGTCGACGAACAGACCTGGCTGGAGGATGGCAGGGCCGGCGGTCGCAGCCGTTTCCGCTTCAGCCTGTCAGGCGCCGACTCATCCGGATATGCGGAATGCCAGCCTCGATGAATTCCGTTCCCTCGGTCAGAAAATTGAAGCGCCGATAGAAGTCGATGGCCGATGTCTGGGCATTGAGCTTCAGGCGATCCATTCCTTGCTGGCGCGCCGCTTCCATCAAGTGAGATAGCAGCGCAGTGCCCACGCCCTTGCCCCGCCACGCCGCCAGCACCGCCATTCGACCGATGTGGCCGTCCGGCAGCAATCGGCCCGTGCCGATCGCCTCACCGCCTGGCCCACGCGCCAAGGCGTGCATGCTGGTCGCGTCGAATTCGTCATACTCCATGTCGGCCGGCACACCTTGTTCCCCGACGAAGACAGTTTCGCGGACTGTCCCGGCCATCGGACCGAGGTCGCTCCAATCGCCCTCCTCAACGCTGTATTCGACGATCTCGACCGGCGTGTAGGGCGGCACGAGATCGAACAGGTCGACGATGTCCCGATTGCGCATGCGGACGCAACCGATGGAGCCCGGCGTACCCATTTCAACGCTGTCGGGACTGCCATGCAGATAGATGTAACGGCGCATGGTATCGACCGCACCCACGCGATTGAATCCCGGCTCGCACCCCGAAAGCCATAGGAGTCGGGTCAGAATCCAGTCCCGGCCTGGATTAGCGGCGCCGAGTTCCGGAGTCCAAATTTCGCCCGTCGGCCGCCGGCGAACGAATACGGAATTGTCCGCTGCGCCAGCTCCGATCTTGGCGCGAACAATGTGACGCCCGCGTGGCGTCTTGTAGCTACCGTTGATTTCGCCGGCTCCATTGATCGCAGTAGAAATAGCATAACGACGGACTAACGTTGAATTATTATTAAATAATTCAAGTGTTTGAGACTTAATGCTAATCCATATTCTCATTAGCAGGTGAGTGTTTTCGCCCGCCGTGCGGCAAAGAAATTCGACAGCAGCGCACCACATTCCTCGGCCAATACGCCACCCTCAATCTGCGCGTGGTGATTGAGGCGCACCTCGTCGTACAGGTTGATCACACTGCCCGCTGCGCCGGTTTTGGGGTCGCAAGCGCCGAACACCACCCGCCCCACGCGGGCGTGCATGATTGCCCCGGCGCACATGACACAGGGCTCCAGCGTGACGTACAGGGTGCTGTCGGGCAGCCGGTAATTGCTCAACTGGCTTGCGGCATCGCGTAGCGCCATGATCTCGGCGTGCGCAGTCGGGTCGTGCCGCAGGATCGGCTGATTGAAGCCGCGGCCGACGATTTCGCCATCGACCACCAATACCGCGCCAACCGGTACCTCGTCCGCCGCTGCCGCCTCGCCGGCCAGATCAAGGGCAGCCCGCATGAAACCTTCGTCGATCGGACTCAACGGGATGAGCCGCCTCCTAGAGGCCGTAAGCCCCGCCGGCAGTAATTCGCCGCTGCGGTACCAACTCTTGATCCAGAAGGCCCTCAATACGGGCAAAGACCTCCATGCGGGAGAAAGGCTTCTTCATGAAGTCGTCGGCAGGAATTCGGCTGCCGAAGAACTGCTCGGTCGCATGTTCGTTGCCGCTCATCATGATCACGGGAATGTTTTGCGTAACCGGATCCCGCCGCAACGCCCGCAGCGCGGCAAAACCGTTCATTCCGGGCATCACGATATCGAGGAAGATCAGGTTTGGTGGCGCGTTGCGTGCCATGGCGACGCCGATTTCACCGTCATAGGCCTCACTGACGACAAACCCGTTCGATTGCAACATGCGGGTCAGCGCCACCACGATGGTCTTCGAGTCGTCAACGATCAGCACACTGGTGCCTCGACGTGCTTCAGCGCGCTTTCGACTACGCCGCTCAAGGGGAACGACAGGCGCGCGCGCAGTCAGCCGCTCAGCCGCTTCTTCCTCTTCCTCCTTCGCCCCTCCCAGCAGACCGCGAATTCTGTCGAAAATCCCCATGTTCATCCCCCCGAGCCAATAAATTTAGTCGGCCTGCTTCAACTGCGCTTGTGCGGCAGCAAGCCTGGCGATAGGCACCCGCGGGCCGGAGCACGAAACGTAGGTCAAGCCAATGCGATGGCAGAATTCAATCGACGCCGGATGGCCACCATGCTCGCCACAAATGCCAATCTTCAGTTCCGGCCTGGTCTCGCGACCAAGTTTGACCGCAATCTTCATGACTTCGCCAACGCCCTTCTGATCCAGTACTTCAAACGGATTGTCCTGCAAAATACCCGTCTCGTTATACGCCGGTAAGAACTTGTTTTCCGCGTCTTCCCGCGAGAATGAAAATGTTGCCTGCGTCAGGTCGTTGGTGCCGAAGGAGAAAAACTCGGCCATTTGGGCCATGCGGCCAGCCCGCAGGCAGGCGCGTACCACTTCCAGCATCGAACCGAACTTGTACTGGACGTCGATGCCGTGCGTCAGCTCGACGATCTTGTGGATTCGATCGACATAGCTCTTGATCCGTTCCAGTTCCTCGACCGTAGCAACCTGCGGCACCATGATTTCCGGATGCACTTCGACGCCCTCCTTCGCGCAGAGCGCCGCTGCTTCCAGGACAGCCTGGATCTGCATCGAATAGATTTCCGGGTAGGTGATGCCCAGTCGAACGCCGCGATGACCGAGCATGGGATTCACCTCGGCCATGGCCCGCACCTTGCGCAGCGTCTTTTCCTTCTTGACGATCACGTCTTCTTCGAGGTGCGATTCCTTGAATACATCCAGCGCCTCGTTGAGACGGCCAAGACCGTCGGCATACTTGTGGTACAGACCGGGGTTAAGCAACTTGAGCGTATCCGGCAGGTCTTCGATGCCCTTGATCGTTTCCTTCAGATGCCGCAAATGGGTGATTTCCATTTCCAGCTGGGCTGCCGTCGGCAGAAACTCGTGCATCGGCGGATCCAGCAAGCGCACGGTCACGGGCAAACCCTTCATGGCCTTGAACATTCCCTTGAAGTCGTTGCGCTGGATTGGCAGCAACCGGTCCAGCGCCGCCTGGCGCTCTTCCAGTGATTCGGCCAGGATCATTTCCTGGACGATGGGCAGGCGGTCGGTGCTGTTGAACATGCGTTCGGTGCGGCACAGGCCGATACCCTTGGCGCCGAAGGAGCGTGCCTTGGCAGCGTCGTGCGGCGTATCGGCATTGGCGCGCACTTCCATTCGTGCCACCTTGTCCGCCCAGTCGAGCAGTACGTTCAGTTCCGCTGAAAACTCGGGTTCGACCGTCGGCACTTCGCCGGCATAGACGTGGCCGGTGCCGCCATCGATGGTGACGACATCGCCTTCATGCAGTGTGGTGTCACCAATTTGAGCTTTGCGCGCAATGTCGTCGATATGAATCGCCTCGCAACCTGAGACGCAGGGTTTGCCCATGCCGCGCGC
>PMIH01000165.1 GCA_003158255.1 Rhodocyclaceae bacterium | reverse complement strand
CAGTCTCGCCCACGGGTGAGCCACATAGCCCGGCTTGCCCTTGGCCAGCCACCAGTCGAACACCGACTTCACCTCCTTGGCGTGCCCGAGTTCGACGATATAGCGAGCGAAATGGGAGCGAGAAATCAACGCCGGGTTGCCGGCATATCTGAGCGCTCCCTCGTAGGCGCCGTGGATCGCGACCTTGTCCAGCTCGGCGGCAATCCGGTGCGCGCGAGAATCCCGTCCGCTGCGAACAGCAGCAAGGCCCTCGACCAGCGGCGCGAAGGTTCGGTCGAAGTCGAGGCCGACGATATGGACGGTCTGGTCGTCGCCCAATGAGACCGAGATTTCGACGCCATTGACGAAGCGCAGGCCGAGTTCGGCCGCCTGCACGCCAGCCTCGGCCAGGCCGCTGACCTCGTCGTGGTCGGTCAGCGCGAACAACTCGACGCCGTTGCCATGGGCGCGCCGGACCAGTTCGGCGGGTGCCAGCAGGCCGTCGGAGACGGTGGAATGACAGTGAAGATCGGCGTTCAGGGGCTTCATTTGACCATTCTACCAAGCCACTTGCCGCCGCCCCGAGCGCCCGGCATAATCGGGCCATCGTCGGGAGAGAGCGGCTAGCAATCCTAGCCGCCGCCGAAGGCGCAACCGCCCGGGAACCGCTCAGGCAAAAGGGCCGACGACGCAGGACAAATCTGGAGAGCGACCGGCACAGTGTTGTGCGATAGCGGTCCACCGATGGGGAAAATCTCTCAGGTGCAAGGACAGATGGGCGAAGATCGCAAGGTCTTCGCCCTTTTTGTTTTTCGTGAAACCACATGAGGAATGACTTATAAGTCATTGAATTATGATAAAACGAACACCACTTTACGATGCCCACATCGCCGCTGGCGCCAAGATGGTCGACTTTGCCGGCTGGGAAATGCCCATCCACTACGGATCTCAACTTGAGGAGCATCACATCGTCCGCCGCGATGCCGGCATGTTCGACGTCTCGCACATGCGGGCAGTCGACATCGCCGGTTGCGACTCCCAGGCATGGTTGCGCAAACTAGTCGCGAACGACGTCGCCAAACTGACGCTGCCAGGCAAAGCACTCTATTCCTGCATGCTGAACCCTGAAGGTGGCGTGATTGACGATCTGATCATTTACTACTTCTCGCCGACCAAGTACCGCATCGTCGTCAATGCCGGCACCGCCGACAAGGATCTGGCCTGGATGCTGAAGCAGGCCGAAGGTTTCAACGTCTCGATCGCCGGCAGGCCGGAACTGGCGATGATCGCCGTCCAGGGACCGAATGCCAGAACCAAGTTCTGGGCCGCATTCCCCGAGGCCAAAGCAGCCAGCGAGAACCTGATCGTTTTTCAGGCTGCCGAATTCAACGATTGGATGATCGCCCGCACCGGCTACACGGGTGAGGATGGCTTCGAGATCACCCTGCCCGCCGCTGACGCTCCCACCGCGTGGGAGAAGCTGCTCGCCGCTGGTGTCGCGCCCATCGGCCTCGGTGCCCGCGACACCCTGCGCCTGGAAGCCGGCATGAATCTCTATGGCCAAGACATGGACGAGACGACCCTGCCGACCGAGTCCGGCCTGACCTGGACGCTCGATCTCAAGGACACCAACCGCGACTTCATCGGAAAGTCAGTCGTCGTGGTACGCCAAGCCCAGCGCCAGTGGGTCGGCCTGCTGCTGGAGGATCGCGGCGTACTGAGATCGCATCAACAAGTTATTACCAAACAAGGTAATGGCGATACTACTTCAGGTAGTTTCTCGCCTACTTTACAGCGCTCCATCGCCCTTGCCCGAGTACCGATGGGTGTCAATATCGGCGATGAAATCGAAGTCATCATCCGCGACAAGCCGCTCAAGGCCCGCGTCGTCAAACCCAATTTCGCCCGTCACGGCAAAGCTTTGATCTAGGAGAATAGACATGTCCATCCCAAGCGAACTGAAGTACACCAAGTCTCACGAGTGGGCCAAGCTCGAAGCCGACGGCACCGTCACAGTCGGCATCACCGCTCACGCCCAGGAAGCCCTCGGCGACATCGTCTTCCTCGAACTGCCCGACACCGGTCGCACGGTCAAGGCCGGCGAGGAATGCGCGGTCGTCGAGTCGGTCAAGGCCGCGTCGGATATCTATGCCCCGATCGCCGGCGAAGTCGTTGCCCGCAACGACGCCGCCATCGATGCTCCGGAATCGGTGAATCAGGACGCCTATGCCACTTGGTTGTTCAAGCTGAAGCCGAGCAATCCCGCTGAACTCGGCGCCCTACTCGACGCTGCCGCCTACGCCAAGGTCGCCGACGAACACTGAGGTTTCCATGACCACCCTTCCCCTTTCAGCGCTTGAGCAGCACGACGAGTTCATCGGCCGGCACCTTGGCCATGAAGCCGGCAAAACTGCCGCCATGCTCGCCACTATTGGCGCCGGCAGCCTCGACCAACTGATCGCCGAGACCGTCCCGGCCTCCATCCGCCTCCCGACCCCTCTGGCGCTGGCCGGTCCGATGCGCGAGCATGAGGCATTGGCCAAGCTGAAGACCATCGCCGGCAAGAACGTGCTGGTCAAGTCGCTGATCGGTATGGGATATCACGACACACTGCTGCCTAATGTGATCCTGCGCAACGTCCTGGAAAATCCCGGCTGGTACACCGCCTACACGCCCTATCAGGCCGAAATCGCGCAGGGCCGGCTGGAAGCGCTGCTCAATTACCAACAGATGGTCATCGACCTGACGGGTATGGAACTGGCCAACGCCTCGTTACTCGACGAAGCGACGGCGGCCGCCGAAGCCATGACCATGGCGCGGCGCATTTCCAAGTCGAAGTCAAACGCCTTCTTTGTCGACGAAGACTGTTTCCCGCAGACCATCGACGTGGTCAAGACCCGCGCTGGTTTCTTCGGCTACGAACTGGTCTTCGGCCCGGCAGCCGATGCGGCCAAGCAGGAAGTTTTCGGTGCCCTGCTCCAGTACCCGAACGACCGCGGCGAGTGCACCGACCTCACCGACATCATCGCCGCCGTGAAAGTCAGTGGTGGTGTAACGGCTGTTGCCACCGACCTGATGGCGCTGGTGCTGCTCAAGTCGCCTGGCGCCATGGGCGCCGACATCGCCCTCGGTTCCAGCCAGCGCTTCGGCGTGCCAATGGGCTTCGGCGGCCCGCACGCCGCCTTCTTCGCCTGCAAGGACGAGCACAAACGCTCGGTGCCCGGCCGCATCATCGGCGTTTCCGTCGATGCGCGCGGCAAGAAGGCGCTGCGCATGGCGCTGCAAACCCGCGAGCAGCACATCCGCCGCGAGAAGGCCAACTCCAACATCTGCACCTCGCAGGTGCTGCTGGCCAACATGGCGGGGATGTACGCCGTCTATCACGGCCCCGAAGGATTGCGCACCATCGCTTCGCGCATCCATCGCCTGACCGGGATCCTCGCCGAAGGGCTGAAGGCCGCCGGCGTGAAGGTCTTGACGACGCGCTATTTCGACACAATCCGCATCGAAACGAACAAAGACGTGCCCGGCTACAACCTGCGCCGAGTTTCCGACACGGTTCGCACCATCGCCCTTAACGAGAAGACCACCCGCGAGGATGTAGCGACGCTGCTGAAATCAATCACAGGACAATCTTGTGATATCAATGCGCTAGACAGTAAAGCTAAAGCTAATTCTCCGATCGAGAATAGCCTGCGCAGCGACGCCATCCTCACCCATCCCGTGTTCAATTCGCACCACACCGAACACGAAATGCTGCGTTATCTCAAGAAGCTGCAGAACCGCGACCTGGCCATGGACCACGCCATGATCTCGCTCGGCTCCTGCACCATGAAGCTCAACGCTACGGCCGAGATGATCCCGATCACCTGGCCGGAATTCACCGACCTGCACCCATTCGCCCCGCTCGACCAAGCCCGGGGCAGCGTCGAACTGATCGACAGCCTCACGGGCTTCCTCAAGGCCGTCACCGGTTTCGACGCCATCTGCATGCAGCCGAACTCCGGCGCACAGGGCGAATACGCGGGTCTCGTCACCATCCGCCGCTACCAGGCCGCGCAGGGCCAGAGTCACCGGAACATCTGTCTGATCCCGAAGTCGGCCCACGGCACCAATCCGGCCACGGCGGCCATGGCCGGCCTCACCGTGGTCGTCGTCGACTGCGACGACAGCGGCAACGTCGACGTCGCCGATCTCAAGGCGAAGATCGAAGAGCACAAGGCGAATCTCTCCTGCCTGATGATCACTTACCCGTCGACGCACGGCGTCTTGGAGGAAGCGATCAAGGACATCTGCACCATTATCCACGCCCACGGCGGACAGGTTTACATGGACGG
>PMIH01000301.1 GCA_003158255.1 Rhodocyclaceae bacterium | reverse complement strand
AGTTCATCAGCCGCCAGTCCTCGACCATGTCACCCGTTGTGTTGCTGGCGCACTCGTCCCAGATCGGCGCGCCGTGCAGCGGGCTGAACTTGGTCATATTCATCTCGTCGAGGTCGAGCGAGAGGACGAAGTCGCTGGTCGCCTTGATCGTCTCGGGCGTCTCGCCGGGCATGCCGAAGATGAACAGGCCCTTGGCGCGCAGGCCGGCGGCGTGGATCTGCTCCACTGTTTTCTTTACCGCGTCGAGGGTCACGCCGGCCTTGTGCCGCTCCATCATGGCCGTGTCGGCCGATTCGATGCCCATCGACACCATCAACGCGCCGGCCTGTTTCAGCCGCGCCAGCATTTCGTCGGAGGTGTGGCCGGTGCGGATGGCGCAGTTGAACTGCATACCCAGCGGCTTCTCGATCAAAAGCGTGCACAATTCGTCCACCCGTTTCTTCTGCGCCGTGAACAGGTCGTCGTAGAAGTTGATGTGATGCACGCCGAACTTGTCGCGCAGGTGCTTCATGTGGTCGTACACATACTGCGCCGAGTTGGTCTTGTAGAGCCGCTCGAACACCGTGCGATCGCAGAACGAGCAGGTGTAGGGACACCCGCGTGAGGTGATCATGGTGGCGCCGTGATGTTTCGCGTACGCGAACAGGGGCAGGTGGTAGGCGTGCGGAAAACCGGCCAGCTTCTCCCACGCCGGGAAGGGAAGATCGTCGAGATTGAGAATGCGCTGGCGACGCGGATTGGAGGCGATGCGGCCACCGTTCGATGGGTCGCGGTATACGAGATTGTCGACCTCGTGCAGCGGCTTGCCGTCGGCGAGATCGAGCATCGCGCCCTCGCCTTCGCCGATGACCAGATAGTCGATCTCGGGGAAGTGTTCGAGGATGGGCGCACCGATGGACGAAACATGCACGTTGCCGAATACGATCTTGATGTCGGGCCGGCGCGCCTTGATGATGGCGGCCATGTCGACCGCGTCCATGAAGCCCGAGGTGGTGGCCGAGAAGCCGACCAGTTCCGGATCGGTCGCCAGGATCAACTCGACATTCGCCTCGATGCCGTGCGGCGCGTAGGGCCCCAGGCAGTCATGCAAGGCGGTCGTATGGCCATGCTGGTCCAGCCAGGACGCGAGTTGCAGGATACCGATCGGTGCCATGCGATTGGCCAGCACCGAGAAATCCGGCTGACCGGGCACAAAGTTGAAGCCGGCGGGGTGAACGAGCGTGATATTCATGTGATCTCGACGAAACGGGCTGCGACCACGCAGGGTCATGAGCGACGGAGCGGAATCATATACCGTCGCCTGCGTCGGCACGTAGAATCGGCCGATGGCGACAGAACAGAAATCCCTGTTGCGACCAGCGGTATTGGCTGACATTGACGACGAGATGATGAACTGGCGTGAATTCCTGAGCAACCTGCGGCCCGAGGTTGAACACGTTCCATGGCGGGAGCGTTGGCGATCATCGCTGACCGCTGCGCTGGCGATTGCGCTGGCCATCGCCCTGTCGCACGGATTGCTGCCAACGCCGCCGTTCGTCGTTGCGGCCATCGGCGCCTCGTCCGTGCTGATTTTCGCCCTGCCCGCCAGTCCGCTCGCGCAGCCGTGGTCGGTGTTTGGCAGCTATGTGGTGAGCGCGACGGTGGGTGTTCTGGCGGCCAAGGGTGTTCCCTATCTGGCACTGGCTTCCGGGTTGGCGGTGGGCGGCGCGATCTTCGCCATGATTGCCCTGCGCTGCCTGCATCCGCCAGCCGGTGCGGTCGCGCTGTTCGCCGTGATCGGCGATGCGCCGATCAGGGATCTGGGTTTCTATTATGTAATCCTACCGGTAGCGACCAACGCGTTGCTGCTCGTGTTGCTGGGCATTGCGATCAACAATCTGCTACCCGGCCGGCGCTACCCGCGCCTGCATCCGGAACTCGTCGGCGACGTGTTCGGACATCCGGGTGCGCCGACCCGCTCCGGGCTGAGCCACGAGGAGCTCAACGCGGTGCTCGACGAATACGGCCACCCGCTCAACATCAGCGGCGAGGAGCTGGACGAAATCCTGGAGATTGTCGAGCGACATCGCAAGGAGCGTCGGCGTCGCTAGTTGCAAAGCCCGAGCGTGCGCTCCGTCGGCTGGCAGGTATCGGGAATCTCGCTTTCGGCAATGCCCAGGCAGCGGGCGAGTTCAAGCGCCGGCGCCTTGGCGTAGTGCCAGCCCGGAGCGAGCGCCGGCAGGCCGGCGTCAAGCTCGCGCCACTTCGGGTGGCCCTCTGCCTTCAGTCGTGGCAATTGCTGGCAATAGGCATTGGCAAAGCGCCGCAGCCGCTCGTCGGCCGCATCCTGGCGACTATGGGCGACCAGATAGAGCTGGACAGCCAGGGCGGGAATATCCTCGCCCAGCAGGTTCGGGTAGCTGGCCTGGCGCAGGGTGGCGACCCGGTAGACGCGTAGCGCCGCCGCGCTTTCCGGTCGCGTCGCATCGAACTTCAACAGTTTGACGAAGCGGCGCGCCTCGGGTTTCATGTTCGCGAGCAAGGGCGCGGGCTGGTCGGCCAAGAGGGCAACGACGTCGATTGTCTTGTCCGTCAGCAGTTTCGTCAGTGCTTCGCCGTGGCTGAGCCGGCTCAGCTTCTGGTCGGCCGGCATTGCGTCGAAAAGCAGTCGGTAAAGCGTGACAACCGAAAGCGCCGTACCGCCCTTGAGCGGGCCGACGTTGATGCGGGCGTCGCGAATATCCTGCACGGTTTCGAAGCCGGAATCGCTGCGAACGATGAAATGGAGCTCTTCGTTGTAGAGCGGCGCCACTACACGCAATGGCGCCAGCCAGCTGGCAGCGTTGGTGTTGCCGCGTTCGGCCGCGAGGAGATAGGTCTGGGCAACATCCGCCTGTAGCAGGGCAAGATTCACGACCGCGCCGCGTTTGTCCTCGTCGCGCAGACGTTGCAGGATGTCGGTCGGGCCCGCGGTCGGGATGGGGTCAAGGGTCAGATCGGTGAACGGTGTGACATACCACGCCAGTTCACCGCCAATTTGCTGTTGCGTCGTGTGCTGGGGGCCGGTCAGGAGCTTGATATCGTCCGCCAATGCATTTGCCAGTTGCAACGCCATCGCGGCGGCGATCAACAGGCGGCCGCAACGACGGCACGCAGGCATTATTGCCCGGCCTTGGGATCGCAGAGGCCGACCGCGGCCAGCGCTTCCGAGCATTCGTGGGCTGCCGCGGGCTTGGGATGGACCGGCTGCGCGTGCGCGGCATGCTTCCTCGCTGGCGCAGGCTTGGCTACGGGCGCCGCCTTGGGCTCATCGGCAATCGGCGGCGGCGTGGGCGTCGCCACCGCCTCTGGCGCGAGCGGGATACGGGCGGGCGTTGATACGGTGGCAGGCTCCAGCGCAGGAACGGCAGCTGCCGCGGTCGCCGGCACTGACGCTGGTTCGGGAACCGGGGCCGGAGGTGAGATGAGAGTTGGCGGCGCCACAGCCGCCGCGTCGGTGCTCTGAACCGATGGCGGCTGCCAGACCTTGGGTACCGGAATGTTGTTACGGTAAAGCCACAACAAGGGAATGCCGCCAGCCGCCAAGGCAACGATGATCAGTGGCAAAGCGCGTATCGGGCTGGAAGGCGGCGAGACGACGGGCGGCGGCATGGATCTCTGGCGCGCCAGTTCTGTCGCCAGTGACTCATCGTCGCCCAGCGTCAGTGAAATCGGCGGGAAGGCGGCGCCGCAGCCAGTGCAAATGCGGGCCTTGACGTCGTCGACCTTGCCGCATGCCGGACAGGGCTTGAGATCGAGCGGCACGCCGCAAGCAGCGCAGAAGCGCTCGCCGGGCTTGTTGTCGTGCTGGCAGTTGGGACAATGTGAAAGTAGCATTGGCAGGCGACGTCTGAAGGCGCTTTTGACCGATCAAGAATAGCAAACTTCCCTTTGCCCGTCGTTAGCGGATTTTTCGCGCCGTCGGCAAAAGTCAGTCGTCGTGGTACGCCAAGCTATGGGATGACCAGCGTTCAGCGTCAGCTTTGCAGTACCAGCCCCGCGTGCTCGCGCATCGGGTGGAACTGGATCTTGGGCCAGCGTTCCTGCGTCAGCTGCAAGTCGTAGCGAGACGAGATGAGGTAGGCGTGGGTGTCGGCGGCGTCGAGCGCCAGGCGCGAGCCGTTGGCTGCCATGAACCGGCGCAGCTCGGTTTCGTCCTCGCAGCTCACCCAGCGCGCGCCGGCGAAGTTGGCCGGCGACAAACGCACATCGACGCCGTATTCGGTCTTCAGGCGGTGCTGGACGACTTCGAACTGGAGCTGGCCGACGGCGCCGAGCAGCATCAGGCTGCCCGCGACAGGCCGGAAGACCTGGATGGCACCCTCCTCGCCGAGTTCCTGCAAGCCCTTGGCGAGCTGCTTGCTGCGCATCGGGTCGGCCAGCTCGACGGTGCGGAACATTTCCGGCGCGAAGAACGGCAGGCCGGTGTATTGCAGCGATTCGCCGTCGGTGACAGTGTCGCCGAGCTGAAGGCCGCCGTGGGTGACGATGCCGATGATGTCGCCGGCAAAGGCCTCTTCCACGCGGTCGCGCCGCTGCGAGAGGAAGGTGACGACACCGGTCGGGCGCAATTCCTTGTTTGTGCGGCGGACTTTCAGACGCATGCCGCGCTCGAACTTCCCCGAGCACACACGCACAAAGGCGATGCGGTCGCGGTGCGCCGGGTCCATGTTGGCCTGGATCTTGAACACGACGCCGGAAAAGCCGTCCTCGTCGGGAAGCACTTCACGCGAGACCGCCTGGCGCGGCGAGGGCGCGGGGGCGAGATCGACCAGCGCGTCGAGGACCTCTTGCACGCCGAAGTTGTTGATCGCCGAACCGAAGAAGACCGGCGTCTGGTGGGCGGCGAGAAAATCGTCGCGATTGAACGGCAGGGCGGCGTGGCGGATCAGGTCCATCTCGTGATGCGCGGTGTCGTACTCGGCGCCGAAACGCGCAGCGAGGACGGCGGGATCGGTGACGACCTCGTCGTCTTGTCCCACGCGGTCGGCGCCGGGCCGGAACACGCGCATGCCCTCGGTGCGCAGGTCGTAGATGCCGTGGAAGTTCTTGCCCTGCCCGATCGGCCAGGTCAGCGGCGCACAAGGCATGCCCAGCGTGCGCTCGATTTCGTCGAGCAGGTCGAGCGGATCGCGCACTTCGCGGTCGAGCTTGTTGATGAAGGTGA
>PMIH01000211.1 GCA_003158255.1 Rhodocyclaceae bacterium | reverse complement strand
GGCGGGCTATCCACAGCGGCCGGTATCGGTGAACCTGTCGCCACGGCAGTTCCGTCAGAAGAATCTGGTCGACACCGTCCGCCGCATGCTCGCCGACGCCGGCCAGCCCGCGCGCCTGCTGGAACTCGAGATCACCGAGTCCTCACTCATGCACGACGTGGACGAGGCACTCAACACCTTGCGCGAACTCGCGGCCATGGGCGTGCGCTTGGCCATCGACGATTTTGGCATCGGCTATTCGAGCCTGAACTACTTAAAGCGATTCCCGGTGCACCGGCTGAAGATCGATCGCAGCTTCGTCAACGACCTCGGGGTCGACTGGGACGACGCCGCGATCGTCTCCGCCATCGTCAGCCTCGCCCGCGCGCTGAATCTTGAAACGATCGCGGAAGGCGTGGAAACCAGTGCCCAGCTCCGGATGCTCGTCGGCTACGGCTGCGTCCGGATTCAGGGCAACTACTTCTCCGAGCCCTTGCCGGCCAGCGAGTCGGATCGGCTGTTCCGTCCACCCGCGCCGATCACCTGAAGGGAGTGCGCCATCAGCCAACGTCCGGTCAGCATCGTCGGCGCGCCGACCGACATCGGCGCCGGAGAAGTAGGCGGCCGCATGGGTCCGGCAGCGTTGCGCGTGGCAGGCATCGCCAGCGCCGTTTCCCGCGACGACCGCGGGATGCGGGATTGCGGCGACCTTGCCGGTCCGGACAACCCTTGGGCGACCTCCGTGGACGGTCATCGCCATTTGCCGCAAGTGGCCGCATGGGCACGCACAGTGGCGGCAGCCGTCGGGCAGGAGCTCGATGCCGATCGCATTCCTGTCCTGCTGGGCGGCGACCACAGCCTGAGCATCGGCTCCATCAGCGCGTTGGCAAAACACTGCCGAACGTCAGGCCGCAAGCTGCGCGTCTTGTGGCTCGATGCGCATGCCGATTTCAATACCTCGGCCATCACGCCAAGCGGCAACCTGCACGGCATGCCCGTCGCTTGCCTGTGCGGCTATGGCCCGCCGGAGCTGACCGGCTTATCCGGTAGCACGCCCGCCGTGCATCCGGAGCAGTTTCGCCTCGTCGGCATGCGCAGCATCGATGCCGGAGAAAAGCGCTTCCTCGGTGAAACGCGCCTGGAAGTGTTCGACATGCGCTGCATCGACGAAATCGGCATGCGCCAGACCATGACGCAGGCCCTCGCCGGCGTCGACGACGACACGCATCTTCATGTCAGCTTCGATGTCGACTTCCTCGACCCGGACATCGCGCCGGGCGTCAGCACCACGGCGCGCGGCGGCCCCACCTACCGCGAGGCGCATCTGTGCATGGAGATGATCGCCGACACCGGGCTGCTCGGCTCCATCGACATCGTCGAACTCAACCCCGCCCGCGACACCCGCAACCAGACCGCCGAGCTGGTGGTCGACCTGGTCGAAAGCCTGTTCGGCAAGAGCACGTTGCTGAGGCCGCGCGAGTAGCGACGTTCCAAAGGCAGTCGTCGTGGTACGCCGTGCCGGCATTTGCCTGACGGCGACTAATGTAGTAACGTGCCTACCTTGCAAAGGGGTACGCCGTCATGACGATCACCACGCTGTCCAGCCGCGAATTCAATCAGGACGCCAGTTACGCCAAGCGGGCCGCGAAGAAGGGCCCGGTATTCATTACCGACAGAGGGCGGCCCGCGCACGTGCTGCTGACGATCGACGAGTATCAGCGATTGTCGGGCGGTGCTGCGAGCATCGTCGAGTTGCTGGCGATGCCCGCGGCTGGCGAGGTTGAATTCGAACCGCCCCGTGCGCGCAAACTCGCCCGTCCGGCGCGGCTCGGCTGATGTTCATCCTCGATACCAACGTCGTCTCCGAGCTACGCAAAGCGAGTACCGGCAAGGCCGATCGCGGTGTCGTCGCCTGGGCCAACAGCGTGCCCGTCGCAAGCTTGTTTCTGTCGGCCATCACGATCCTGGAACTGGAAATGGGCGTTCTCCAGGTCGAGCGCCGCGACGCCTCGAAAGGCGCGTTGCTTCGCGCCTGGATGGACAACCACGTTCTGCCGACATTTAGCGGCCGGGTGCTTTCTATGGATGCGGAGGTCGCCCGCCGTTGCGCGAGCCTTCACGTACCGGACCCGCGCGCCGAGCGCGATGCGCTCATTGCCGCCACCGCACTGGTGCACGGCATGACCGTGGTAACGCGCAACGTTCAGGATTTCGAGCCGACAGGCGTTGCGATCCTCAATCCCTGGACTCGGGGCTGAGTTCTCCTGCCGAAAGTCAGTCGTGGCGTGACCGGAGGGAATCCCCGTGGGAGTACGCCGTGCTGTCTACCGGCTGAGGGGCGCGTTGTTCCAGGTCGCGGACGATCCGGCCATGCTCCAACACCACGACCCGTTGCGCCATTGCTATGGTTTCCGGCCGATGGGCGACGATGATGCGGGTAAGCGGAATCTGGACGATGGCGGCATTGACGGCATGTTCGTTCCAGACGTCCAGATGGCTGGTGGCTTCGTCGAGAACCAGTACCTTCGGGTTTCGGTAAAGCGCACGCGCCAACAATACGCGCTGTTTCTGTCCACCCGAAAGCCCGGTACCGATGTCGCCGATCAATGTGTTGTAGCCCATGGGCATCGAAGCGATTTCCCGATCCAGGGCGGCTGTGCGGGCGCTGGCTTCGATCTTGTTCTGATCGGGGGTTGGATCGAAGAAGCAGATGTTGTCGGCAATCGAGCCGGAAAATAGCTGGTCGTCCTGCATGACCGCCCCGGCAATGCGCCGGAAGTTCTCCAGTCCCAGATGCTCAAGTTTGCTGCCGCCAATGCGGATGTTTCCCTCTGTTGGCTCCAGGAGACCCAACAGCAGCTTTACCAGCGTCGTCTTGCCGCAACCGGAAACGCCGGTAATGGCAAGACATTGCCCGGCCGGAATATCGAGATCGAGATCCTTCAATACCCATGGCTCGCCATCGGCATACCGGAACGAAAGTCCCTTGATCTCGATGTCGGGCTCAATCGCGGCCAGGTCGGTTTCCTGGGCTACGCTCGAATGCTCGGGCTCGGCAAGCACGATGTCGGCAACGCGCTCGCCGTGCAGGCGCAGCATGCGCAATTCGAACAAGCGGTCGATCAGCGATGCCAAGCGTTGGCTGAACTGATCCTTGTACGACAGAAATGCGAACAGCATGCCGACCGAGAACTTGCCGTCGATCACCGCCAATGCCGCCAGCCACACGACGACGACGCGTTCGATGCCGAACAGCAGGGTGTTAGCGGCCTGATAGGAGATGGTGATGCGGGCAATGCGCAGTTCGGCGTTGAACTGTTCGACGAGCCGATTCATCCACCCCAGGTGCCGCTCGGCGCTGCGGGAAAACAAGCGGATACCCTGAATGCCGCGCGTAGATTCCAGAAAGTGGGTCTGTTGCTTGGCGGCGTGGATGATCTGTTCGGCATTGGCATTCCGCAGCGGCCGGAAGATCGCCCAGCGCAGCAGGCCGTAGAGCGCCACTGCAAGTGCCGCCACGGCGGTCAAGGTGGTACTGTAGAGCAGCATCAGAACGAACGTGGCGATCACCAACAAGCCATCGATCAGGCCTTCGACAAATTGGGTCGTCAGGCTGCGCTGAATGGTCTGGATAGAACCGAAGCGGGAAACGATGTCGCCCAAATGACGCTTCTCGAAAAACGGTAACGGCAGTTGCAACAGGTGGGCAAAGGCATTGCCCAGCCATTGGTAGTTCAGTTGCGTCGCCAGCGCGGTGCTCACCCAGGCCCGCGTCACGGAAATGGACGACTGGATCAAAACCAGAAGCAGGAAACCGATGCCGAGTACCGTAATCAAGTTTCTGTCCGCAGCGACCAAGGCCTCGTCGACCACCCATTGCAAGTAGAACGGCGCCGCCAGTGCGCACACCTGCAACGCGATGCCGAGAACGAGCAATTGCCCCAGCCCGCGCCGCAGCCCGGTAACGCGGCCCATCAATTCCAGCAGCCTGACGCGTCGGGTTTCCCGTTGCGCTTGGAAACCGGCGCTGGGCGCCAATTCCAGGGCGACGCCGGTAAAGTGCTCCGCCAGTTCCGCCAGGGGGATTCGGCGTTCGCCGACAGCCGGGTCATGAATGATCGCCTGTTGTCGTCCCACTTCGCGTAGTACGACGAAATGGTTCATGTCCCAGTGCAGCAGGCAAGGCACCTTCAGGTCCGGCAAATGGGGAAGGTCCAGTTTTAGCGGTCTGGATTGAAGCCCAAGTACTTGCGCAACGGCAATCAATCCTTTCAAGGTCGCGCCTTTGAGCGAAACGGAAAACCGCCGCCGCATCGCAGGCAGGTCGACGTCGTGTCCATGGTAACTTGCCACCATGCCGATGCAGGCAAGGCCACATTCGGCGGCTTCGGTTTGCAAAATCACCGGCAACCGCTGCCGGGCGAAAAACGATAACAGCGGTGTTACTGCCATAGCTTGCCTGAAATGCTGAACAGCGGTTCCAGCACCCATTCGTAGAGCTTGCGTTCTTCAAGGACGATGCTGGCGTCCAGCGCCATGCCGGGCTTGAGCGGCTGCGGCACGCCGTAGGCGAGCACCGTCGGACGGTCGAGCGCTACTCGTACCCGGTACATCGGTTCCGCGTTCGCTGGCACGCTTTGGCCCTGTGCCGCGACTTCATCGGCGCGCAAAGCCGTGCGCGAGATTTCGCGCACTTGTCCGCCATGCTGTCCAAACTTCTGATACGGGAAGGCCTGGTAACGGATCAACACCGGCGCGCCCGCCCGCAAGAATCCGATTGCGCGCGAGGGCGCATAGAGTTCGGCCTCCAGCGTCGCGCCCTCGGGCACCAGGCTTGCCAGCGGTTGGTTGGCGGCAACCGCTTGGCCCGCCTCGGCATTGACGGCTGTCATCTGTCCCGCTTGCGGCGCGCGAACGACAATGCGCCGCCGCACTTCATTCTCGGCCAGGTCCTGTTCGATGGCGGCAATATTGCGTTGCACCGAAAGTTCGTCGCGTTTGGCTTGGGTCCGCTGGTCGTTCAATTCGGCCTGCGCCGTGGCGAGATCCCGTTCGGTCGCCGCCTTAACGCGTTCGAGATCATGGAGGCGTTGCTGCTGGTCGAGAAAGTCGGCCGTCTTGTCTTCAACCTGCGCTTTGGAGATGAATTCGACATCGGCAAGATGGCTGTAGCGATTCACCGCCGCTTGTGCCAGCGCCACACGTTTCTCCTGAAGCGCGATCTGGCCATCGATGCGCAAAATTTCCGCCGCCAGGTCTTTCGCCCGCCGCGCCGTGGCCTCCGTTCGCTGCTTTCCCTGCATCGACGCCTGTCCGCGTTCGGTGGTCAGGCTCTCGCGCCGGGATTCCAGCAGCGTGCTGATCGTACCTTCGGCTTCGCCGCGGCTGGCGCTGGCCCGCTCGCTCGACAGCACGAAAAGTACGTCACCAGCCGCGACCGTCTGCCCCTCCTCGACACGGCGCTCGACGATGGTTCCTGCCTGGCTCGCCACCACCCGCGAAATACCGGTGTTCGGTGCTATCAGCCCGGCAACTTCCACTTTGCGCGTGTAGCCGAAGAAAACAAAGAACGCCACAAGGCCAACGGCAATCGCTGCGAACAGCAGCGTCAGCGCCGAGTACGATAGCGGCCGCGCCAGCAATATCTCGCCATGCAGCCGCTGGCTGGCATGTTCGAGAGCTTGCTGGCGGAAGAGGGGAGTCGGTGCGGGGGTGTCGGTTGTAGTCGAATCCGGCATGCGGCAAAATGACGCTGGCAAAGATATTTATCAACGTCATATTGACATGTCGTTTTTTTTTTTGCAATACTCTATGCCGATGCAATGTTGCATCGATCATCTCAGGAAAACATCATGCAGGAAATGACGATGGAGGAAGTGGAAGCTGTCGGCGGTGGACTTGAGGAAATCACAATTGCTACCCTTGAGGCAGGCATGACCGCGGTTGCGGGATTATGCGGCGCCTTTGTTGCGGGGGTCCCTGTAGCTGTTGGGGTGACAGCGGTCGCGGGGGCCTATGTGGCCGGAACCCTGATTGGACATGGTATACGCGCGCTTATGGGTGCATAGTAATGAACCATGCCGAGCCTTTGCTCATGAGAGCAGGCTCGGTAACCAGCGGCCTATTGGATCCCGGAGGACATTGTGAGTAGTAACTTGATGATTCCAGTGTTTCGCAGAGTGATTGGCGCAGGATTCGTGTTCTTGTTTTTCGTCATTGGGACAATTGGACTGCTTTATGGCAATGGCTCCGAGGCATTGAGCAACGGATCGCTAAGCTTAGTGGAAAGCAGCTACTTTCTAATTGTCTGCGGATTTATCTGTACGCCGTTCTTGCTATACCCATGCCTCTTTGACAGATTCCCAGACTGGGTTGAGTCTTTTCCAAAACAAACGGTCGACAATTTGAAATTGATGCTTGGGTCCAAATAGGCGTGCCTTTCAATCGCGAGATATTAGTAACCGTTACTGAGACATACCCTCTCCTAGTTGCCGCTGCTACGATTGCTACCCTATTGCAAGGACGGCAGATTCGTCCTGAGATCTGGCTTCGGACCAATTGCATAGTGGCTGCGATTCTCTCGATGTTCTTGCGTCAATTATCGGAACACAGCGGGTTTGTCGTGGCGGCTGTCATTTGTGTCGCGAGTTGCATAGTCTCGTTCATGCCGGGAGCAGAGCGCTTGAGCGTCGGCGTCAATGGAGCTCTTGCGGGCATCTTGTCGGGAACGGCTGCTTTTGCCATCACGACGAGCGATGCAAGGATTGTGGTTCTCGGCTTTGGTTTGGCGGTTTTCGTGCTTTGGGCAAAATTGGTTGTTGGCGACAAATACATTTCACCGGCACAATATTCGATGGTCGGCGTCCTTTCGTTTGGTGCGTTAGTCGTTGCCGTGACGAATCGTGAGGTAATGGTTACTATCGCAATCCTCCTTTTGATCCTTCTGCATCAACTCCTACGGCTTAAGGGATCACGATAGTAGGCGAAGTCGCGTTCAACCGCCGCTTTCGCCCGTTCGAGATCGTGAAGCCTCTGCTGCTGGTCGATCAGGTCGGCGGACTTGTCCTGGCGTTGCGCTTTGGAAATGAAGTTACGTCCGCGTGAATGACAAGTTCTCCACCTGGTTGCGGGAAATGAGCGACCTCAGGCTTGGCGCGGTGTTGTTGTTGGCGTCATGGGTGGCGCTCATCTTTTATAGCTGAAATGTGGGGCGTGTCCGGCATCTGAGTGATGGAGCAATGCTCCATCACTCAGTCATGTTCATTCAATTACTTGAATATGATAGGAGACTGCATTGTGCCAACAAAGTGGCTAGCACTAATCGTGATCGTCGGCGGAGGCGCTGCGGCAACACTGGGCTATCACGGTAAGCGGACTTTGAGTATCGTGCTGACGGTCATAGTTATGGCGACCGCGGTTGCGGCAACGTTGGGCCTGCTTGGGTAAGCCAAGAAGCCGGCCATTCAGCGCTAACAGGGAATAGACCTTAGCGTATGAGGGTTGCCGGATCGCGATCCTCGGGTACAGGAGGTGGCGATCCAGCAAGCGAGCCCTATATGACGCGCGCCGTGGATGTTCTTATGGAGGCTTGCATGGATAGGCTTGCTGACCGTTCAAGGATGTTGCTTCGACACATTTTGTTCGATGGCCTTTTGAGCTTCGCGCCCTTGCTTTTCGTTGGCCTGATGGTTGCGGGTGCTTGGTCTCGGGGGCGGATTGAGGTCACGGAAATTGAACTCTTGGCATTGTGAAAAGATGCTGCTGATCAGTTCTGAGGGACAATCCGGAGTCAACCTCCTATTTCCGGCGATTCTGAAATGGAGAAGTGGAGAGATCATCCTGGTGGACTGGCGGAAATACGAACTACGGCTGCATTTCTTATTGCCTATCAACGTTGTCCTGACTATCTTCGCGCTACTGATGTGCGTGCCCAGCTTACGCACCGAAACCTCAGTAGTAGCGGTCAACGCAGCGGTGTTATGTTTTGTGAGCGTTAAGGGTCTTCTGACGCCTACGACTTCCCTACGACGATCCAAGGACTTTTCCATTTCGGTTGCACCCGCGCTCTTTTGGCTTGATTACTATTGCACCATCTTCTTGTGTATGACCGTATTGATTTTCGGATTTCTGGACGGAAGTGACAGTCTGTACGGCTTGCTGGCCGGGCTGCTGCTCCTGCTATTTGGTTTCCTGTCCATTATGCCTGCTCTCAACGTGCTGACTCTGAGGGGTTGGATGCGTGCCAGTGGATAGAAGGGCTCCAGCGGGAGCGGAACGCATGCAGAAAGCTCTTTCTTGGTTTACCAACACCCACTGGGTGGTTGCATCGCTTGTTGTTCTTTTTCTCAGTTATGGTGTCGTCGTATTGCTGGACGCTCTAGCGCCACAGTCCTTTTCCGCGTCTAGAGCAAGTTCGGGCTCTCCCTTGTTTTTGTCGTCTGGCCTGCTTGGAAAACTGATCATCGGCTCAGTCGTTGCTCCGCTTCTTGAAACTGCCTTCACTCAATGGGCACCTATTCAGCTGGTCAGAAATATCCTCAAATGGAATCCCAATCTCGCTGCCTTGGTTTCGGCATGTACTTTTGGCGGGCTCCACTACTATTCACTTGACTACGTCATATGGACCTTCTTGGTTGGGTTGGTGTTTGCCTATGCTTACGTATTGCGCGGTGAGCATGGAGGTCACCCGTTTGCTGTCGTATTTACTGCACATTCGTTACGAAACTTGATTGCGAGCGTCGTCGTAACGTTGTGGCCGAACGTGGTATGACGAAAGCCTATTGTGACTCCGGTATGTTCGGAAATGCGAAATTTTGAATAGACTCGCATGAGCGCTCCAACAATAGGATGGTTGCAGTACCTGTTGAATCTGATTCCGACACGTTGGTTGGATCGTCTTGATGTATCTATTCTTGGGCTAAAGGCACTTCCGTTTTGGCGATACGTTGTCTTGATGTCCGCCATTTGCACGGCGGGCGCTATGGCCTTTGATTTTTTCTATGACGCATTGGGAGTCGTTATTGCTCATCGGGATTTTGAACGTTGGGGGGCGAGTGAAATAGTATTGAAAGTGATTTTCGTGTTTCCGCTTATCGAAACAATGCTTTGCCAAACCTTGCCCGCGTTCATAATCAGAAAAAGATGTCCGTCGAACGCCCTCCTTTTCTTGGCGACTTCCCTGCCATTTGCGCTTGCTCACTGGACGGTTGGACTACCGATGGTGCTGGGTCCTGCATTGATATGCGGGGTGGCGTTTG
This sequence comes from Rhodocyclaceae bacterium, assembly GCA_003158255.1. Classification (GTDB taxonomy): domain Bacteria; phylum Pseudomonadota; class Gammaproteobacteria; order Burkholderiales; family Rhodocyclaceae; genus Fen-999. Next base: position 1,305 of record PMIH01000211.1, on the reverse strand, counting down.
GACTTACGATGGTCGTCTGGGGCGAGAAGTCCCTGCGCTTAGGATCTATTGCGGTTTACCTTATTCACGCAAGCTACAACGGACTTCTCGCTGGGATACAGGCGGTTATCGATTGGCTGTGAGTCACCAATGTTTGATCTGGATTTACCCAGGAACTAGACCGATGTCAGAAGAACCATCTTGCGAGGAAACAGGTGGTTCAAAGAAGTCGAGCAGGCCACCATCCCTCCTTTTCAACCCGGAGTAGTCCATGTCATCGACCAGGTCCTCGCTGTTGCGCCGCGTCTTCGCCGTCCTTTGGTCCGCAATCGATACCGGACGTCGGGTGGTTTTCAATCTGTTATTCCTGGCGCTGGTGGTCGGCGTATTGGTCGCGTTGTTCGTCGGCCGACATCCCCGGCTTGAGGAGAAGACGACCTTGGTCATGCATCTCGGCGGGCCGTTGGTCGAGCAGCGAAGCGGCGACTTCGGCGACCAGATTGGCCAGAAGCTGCTGGGCCTCGAGCGCCCCGGCACGCCACACGAGACCCAACTGCGCGATGTCCTCGCCGTGCTGGAGGCAGCCGCGAAGGAACCCAAGGTCGACCGGGTGCTGCTGATGCTCGACGATTTCTCGGGCGCGGGCTTGGCTGGGCTGCGCGAGGTGGCCGGCGCCATCGAACGCTTCAAGGCCAGCGGCAAGCAGGTAGTGGCATGGGGTTCCAACTACGACCAGAAACAGTACTACCTGGCGGCCCATGCCGACGAGGTCTGGCTGCATCCGATGGGCATCGTCTATGTCGAGGGTTACGGCCGGTACCGCAACTACTACCGCGATGCGTTGGATCGTGTTGGTGTCAGCGCCAATGTCATTCGTATGGGCGCCTACAAGAATTTTGGCGAACCGTTTTTTGCCAATAAACCCTCCAAGGAAACCCTCGAGGCCGAGGGTTACCTATATCAGGGTCTCTGGAACACCTATGTTACGGGCATTGAGAAGGCACGCAAGCTGCCTGCCGGAAGCGTGATGCGGATGATCGACGGACTGCCCGAGCAGTTTGCCGCCGCCGACCATGATCTGGCCAAGCTCGCCGTAGCCAATCACTTGGCAGATCGGCTGATGACGCGCGACGAATTGCGCCAGACCTTGATTGAACGGGGCAGCAAGGACGAGGAGAAGAAGACCTTTCGGCAGGTATCCTTCTTGGCCTATTTGGCCAGCTTGGATCGTCCGCGATGCGGCGATGCGGTTGGCGTGGTGGTGGCCGAGGGCGAGATTTCCGGCGGGCGCGAACCTGCCGGCCGCATCGGCGGCCTGTCCACGGC
>PMIH01000141.1 GCA_003158255.1 Rhodocyclaceae bacterium | reverse complement strand
GCACTTCGGCGTGCCCATGTCCGGGGCCGTGCTCAATACGCTCAACACGCGCCTCGATGCCGAATCGGTGGCGTTCATGTTGCAACATGGCGAGGCGAAGGTGCTCATCACGGATCTGGAATTTTCGCCCATCGTCAAAGAGGCGCTCAAGCTGATCCAGGGCCCGAAGCCGTTCATCATCGATTCTACCGACCCGGATTTCAGTGGCGGAGAATTGCTGGGCGAGACGGATTACGATTCCTTCATCGCCAAGGGCGACCCGGAGTTCGCCTGGTCGCTGCCCGACGACGAATGGGATGCCATCGCCCTGAACTACACCTCGGGTACGACGGGCAACCCGAAGGGAGTCGTCTATCACCACCGTGGCGCCTATCTCAACTGCGCCAGCAACATCATCTCCTGGGGCATGCCGCCGCACGCCGTCTATCTCTGGACGCTACCAATGTTCCATGCCAACGGCTGGTGTTTCGTCTGGACCCTGGCCGCGAATGCCGGCACCAGCGTTTGCCTGCGGAAGGTGGAGGTCGGGGCAATCTTTTCGCTCATCCGTGAGCACAAGATCACTCACATGTGCGGCGCGCCGATCATCTACGGCATGATGATCAATGCGCCGGAAAAATTGAGGAGCGGTATCGATCACTCGGTCAGCGGCCTCATCGCCGGGGCGCCGCCTCCCGCTGCCATCATCGAAGGCGCCGAGCGCATCGGGCTGAACATCACGCATGTTTACGGTTTGACCGAAACCTACGGTCCGGCGTCCGTCTGCGCCAAGCATCCCGAATGGGATACGCTGCCTATCGACATGCGTGCCGTGCGCAATGGCCGCCAGGGCGTGCGCTACCACATGCAGGAAGCCATTACCGTGCTTGATTCAGACACCATGGAACCCGTTCCCTGGGATGGCGAAACCATGGGCGAGATCATGTTCCGGGGCAACCTGGTGATGAAGGGTTACCTGAAGAACGAGGACGCCACCAGGCAATCCTTCGCGGGCGGCTGGTTCCATACCGGCGATCTGGCGGTGGTGCATCAGGATGGCTATGTGAAGATCAAGGATCGCTCCAAGGACATCATTATTTCCGGTGGAGAAAACATTTCCTCGCTGGAGGTGGAGGACGTCCTCTATCGCCATCCGGCCATCATCGCCGCCGCCGTCGTCGCCAAGCCCGACCAGAAATGGGGCGAGGTGCCTTGCGCCTTCATCGAACTGCGAGACGGCAGCGCGACGACCGAAGCCGAGATCATCGACTTCTGTCGTGGCAACATGGCGCACTTCAAGGTGCCCAAGCAGATCGTGTTCGGCGAACTGCCCAAGACCTCGACCGGCAAGATTCAAAAGTTCGTTCTGCGGCAGACCGCGAAGTCGGCGTTGGCTATCGAATAGCGGCAATCGGGAAGCAAGAAAGGCGGCTCAATCGGGGGCCGCCTCTCATCCGCCAGGCTTTGTGCGTGGCGCGCCAGAGCGGCGATAATGTCGCTCCTCGTCCTTCCGGATTGGTTCGAGTATGACCCTGCGCATTGCCATCAACGGATTCGGCCGAATCGGCCGCTGCCTGCTGCGCGCCCTGCACGAGTCGCCGCTGCGCGAACGGATCAGCGTCGTTGCCATCAACGAGCCGGCCGATCTCGACAGCATCGCCTACCTGACCCGTTTCGATTCCAATCATGGCCGCTTCCCCGGCACGGTCGAGGCGACCGGCCGGAACCTGATTGTCGATGGCCAGTCGATTGCCGTATCGCATGCCAGCACGCCCGAGGGTGTGGATTGGGCGGCGCTGGGGATCGATGTAGTGATGGAATGTTCGGGACAGTATTCGGGGCGCGGCGACTTCGAGCGCTTCATTGCCGCCGGTTGCCCGCGCGTGATGGTGTCGCACCCAGCCGAAAGCGCGGCCGATGTCGACGCGACCGTCGTCTATGGCATCAATCACGACACGCTGACGGGAAGCGAACGCATCGTCTCCTGCGGCTCGTGCACCACCAATGCCATCGTGCCCGTGCTGGCACTGCTCAACCGCAGTTTCGGCGTCGAGCTTGCTTCGATGACCACGCTGCATTCGGCGATGAACGACCAGCCGCTGATCGACGGTTACCACCACACCGACCTGCGCCGCACGCGTTCGGCGATGCAGTCGATGATCCCGGTTTCCACCGGGTTGGCGCGCGGCGTTGAGCGTTTGCTGCCCGAACTGACCGGGCGTGTTCAGGCCAAGGCGATCCGTGTGCCGGTGCCGAACGTTTCCGCCATCGACCTGGCCGTTACGCTCGGTCGCGATGCCGATGCCGATGCAATCAACCAGCGTTTGTGCGCGGCGGCGGAAGGCGAACTGGAGGGCCTGCTGGCTTGTTCCTATGAGCCGCACGCCTCGATCGACTTCAACCACAACCCGCACTCGGCCATCGTCGATGCCGGGCTGACGCGCGTGGCCGGCCACCGGCTCGCCGACCTTCTGGTCTGGTTCGACAACGAGTGGGGCTTCGCCAACCGCATGCTCGATGTGGCGGCCTGCTGGCAGCCCGCCTGATCAAACGACCATGCCGGCACCCACGGTGTCGTTGGTGACTTCGTCGATGACGATGAAGGCGCCCGTGGCGCGGTTACGCTGGTAGGGGTCTACGGCCAGGGGTTGGGCTAGATGAAAGCTCACCTCGGCGATGTCGTTGGTGGCGAGCGCGGCGGCGTCCTGTCGCTCCAGCGTGTGGATGTCGAAGCGGTAATGGATTTGCGCCAGGCGCGCCTTGACCGTGCGTGTCGCATGCCGGATCAGATAGCGGCGGCGAGGGTCGAGCGGCGTTTCCGAAAGCCAGCAGAGGTCAGCGCGCAATGTGTCGCGCACGCTCGGCGTACCACCACGACTGACTATCAGATCGCCGCGCGAGATGTCGATCTCGTCCGCCACGAGCAGGGTTACCGACTGTTCGGCAATGGCCCGGGGCAACGAGCGTTCGCCGAGTCGAATCTCGCGTATGCGCGTCGTGCGGCCGCCCGGCAAAACGGAAATCTCGTCGCCGACCGCGACTTCGCCCGACTCGACGCGGCCCATGTAGCCCCGGAAATCATGCAGCGCCGGATCGGCGCTTTGCTGCGGCCGGCAGACATACTGCACCGGAAAGCGGAACGGCTCGGTGTGCTCCGAGTGCGCGACTGGCGCGGCTTCGAGAATCTCCAGCAGCGTCGGGCCGTCGTACCAGTTGAGTCGCTCGCCGCGCTCCACCATCATGTCGCCATTGACGGCTGACATCGGCACGAATCGTACGTCGTCGAGGCCGGCACGCGCCGCGAAGTGCAGGTACTCGGCCTCGATAAGGCGGAAGGTCGACTCGTCGTAGTCGACCAGGTCCATCTTGTTCACTGCGACCACCAGGTGTTCGATGCCCATCATGTGCGCGAGCTTGGAGTGGCGGCGGGTCTGCGTCTGCACGCCCTTGCGGGCGTCGACCAGGATGATCGCCAGGTTGGCGGTCGAGGCGGCCGTGACCATGTTGCGCGTGTACTGCTCGTGGCCCGGCGCGTCGGCGATGATGTACTTGCGCGTGCCGGTCGTGAAGTAGCGGTAGGCGACGTCGATGGTGATGCCTTGCTCGCGTTCGGCCTGCAGGCCGTCGGTGAGCAGCGAGAGGTCGGTGGCGGTGAGGCCGCGCTTCGCTGAGGTCTTCTCGATGGCGTGCAGGGTGTCGGCGAGGATGGCCTTGGTGTCGTAGAGCAGGCGGCCAATCAGCGTGCTCTTGCCGTCGTCGACGCTGCCGCACGTCAGGAAGCGCAGCAATCCGTTGGCGACGGGCTGGTCGAATTCCGGCAGGTGTTCGATGGCGCTCATCAGAAATATCCTTCCTTCTTGCGTTGTTCCATGGCGGCGTCCGAAGCCTGGTCGTCCAGACGCGTCGCGCCGCGTTCGCTGAGCGTGCTGACGGCGGTCTCGGCGATGATCTGCGTTACCGTGTTGGCGCCCGATTCGACGGGCGCCGTGCAGGTGATGTCGCCGACGGTCCGAAAGCGCACCGAGATTTCCTCGACGACGTCGCCGTCCTTCGCGGGGGTAAGCGGCGTCACAGGTTGCAGCAGGCCATTCTTTCTGACAACGGCGCGGCGGTGCGCGAAGTAGATCGATGGCAACTCCAGTTCCTCGCGCTCGATGTATTGCCACACGTCGAGTTCCGTCCAGTTCGAGATCGGGAAGGCGCGGATGTTTTCGCCGGGATGGACGCGGGCGTTGTAGAGGTTCCACAGCTCGGGCCGCTGGTTCTTCGGATCCCACTGACCGAAGCGGTCGCGAAAGCTGAACACGCGCTCCTTGGCGCGGGCCTTCTCCTCGTCGCGNNGTCACCGACTGGTGCTTGTTGCGCGACTCGGTCGGCGACTTCAGCACCACCGTGCCGCGCGCCATCGAGTCCTCCACCGAGCGCACGATCAGGCGCTCGCCGAGTTCGGCGGCGCGGCGGTCGCGGAATTCGATCACCTCCGGATAGTTGTGGCCGGTGTCGACGTGCAGCAGCGGGAAGGGAAAGCGGCCGGGCCGGAAGGCCTTTTCCGCCAGGCGCAGCAGGCAGATGGAATCCTTGCCGCCCGAGAACAGCAGCGCCGGGTTGGCGCACTGGCCTGCCACTTCGCGCAGGATGTGGATGGCCTCGGCTTCCAGCCAGTCGAGGTGACTCAGTTGCGTCGGCGCTCGCGTCAGTGCCAGCATGCTTCAGGTTCCCGTCTTTCGTTTCAGTTGGCCATCGACGACGTGAAGGCCGCACTCCTTGGTCGCGGGAGATTCCCACCACCAGCGTCCCGCGCGCACGTCTTCGCCCGCCGCAACGGCGCGGGTGCAGGGCGCACAGCCGATGCTCGGGTAACCGCGGTCGTGCAGCTTGTTGTAGGGCACCTCGTTGGCGCGGAGGTAGGCCCACACCTCGCGCTCGCTCCAGTCGATCAGCGGATTCACCTTGACGAGGTCGAAGGCCTCGTCGTGCGCCAGCGGCTTGAGGCCAACGCGCGTGGTCGCCTGTTCGGCGCGCAGTCCGGTGACCCAGGCCTTCTTGCCGTCCAGTGCGCGCTTGAGCGGCTCGACCTTGCGTGCGTGGCAGCAGGCCTTGCGATTATCGACCGAGTCGTAGAAGCCATTGATGCCACGCCCGTTCACGTATGCCTCGACCAGGTCGTGGCGCGGATAGTAAATCTTGATGCGGTGGTCGTAGTGCTTCTCGGTTTCCGCCAGCAACTCGTAGGTCTCGGCCGGCAGGCGGCCGGTATCGAGGCTGAACACTTCGACGTCGACCTCGCTGTGCATGATCAAGTCGAGCAACACCATGTCCTCGGCGCCGAGGCTGGTCGAGAACGCAGCCGGGGCGAAATCGCGCGCCGCGTGTTGCAGGAGCCGTACCGCGACGACTGACTTTTGCGCGACGCGGTCGATCAGTTCGATATCGGCAAGATCGGCGAGGGTATGGGCGGACATGGTGGTTTCCTTGTCAGATGGCGCGACGCTGGAACAGCGGCAGAGGCTGGTTCGCAGCGGTCTGATAGCTCTCCGGGAAGCTGGTGAAGGCGGCCAGCGCTTCGACGGCGTCGTCGGCGTCCTCCTTGATGGAGAAGCTGTCGAAGCCGACGCGATTAAGGAAGAACAACTGATCCCGGCCGACGTCGCCGAAGGCGCGCAGCTCGCCGCGATAGCCGTAGCGTTCGCGCAGCAGGCGGGCGGTCGAATAGCCGCGACCGTCGGCGAGCTTCGGGAAATGCACCGCGATCAGCGTGAAGTCGTCGAGTTCCCCGGCGATGGTTTCCGGGCCTTCGTTGGGCGCAAGCCAGACGCCGAGCGGTTCGTGGTGTTCCCAGTTGCGGTGGATCAGTTCGTCCTTGCGGGCGCGCCAGACGGCGAGCGGCACCAGCAGCGGTCCGATCGGCAGGCGAACCGAATGCGGGGTTTCGTTTTCGGCGAGTTGCAGAACCTTCCACTCGTCGTCGGCAAGGCGTTGTTGCTTGATGATCTTAGGCATAGCGAACTCTCCTGTTTTCCTCGTGGGATCGGGGTTGGTTGTAAGCGGCGTCGCGGAAGGGCGTGTGGCCCAGTCGCTGCACCGTGTCGATGAATCTTTCGTCGCCGTGGCGCAGATCGAGGTAGGCGGCGATGAGGCGTTCGACGACGTCGGTGACTTCGGCGGCGCGGACGGCCGGGCCAATCACATCGCCGATGGCGGCGTCATTGCCTTGCCGACCACCGAGCGAGATCTGGTACCACTCCTCGCCTTTCTTCTCGACGCCGAGGATGCCGATGTGGCCGACGGCGTTGTGGCCGCAACCGTTCATGCAACCGGAGATGTTCAGCTCCAGTTCGCCGATGTCGTGCAGGTGATCGAGGTCGTCGAAGCGGCGCAGGATGTCCTCGGCCAACGGGATCGAGCGCGCGTTGGCCAGCTCGCAGAAATCGCCGCCGGGGCAGGTGATCGTGTCCGTGAGCAGGCCGATGGTCGGTGTGGCGAGGCCGCCTGCCTTGGCGCGATGCCAGACGGTATACAGCTCGCGCTGTGGCACGTCCGGCAGCACCAGATTCTGTTCGTGCGAGACGCGCACTTCGCCGAAGCTGTAGCGCCGGGCCAGATCGGCAATGACTTCCAGTTGCTCGACGGTGGCGTCGCCAGGCGCAACGCCCGGCTTCTTCAGCGACAGCGTCACCGATGCGTAGCCCGGAACCTTGTGCGTGCGCACGTTGCGCTCGACCCAGCGCGAGTAGGCCTTGTCCTCACGCAGATGGGCCAGTTGGCAGAGATCGTCGGCGGGCAGAGTCTCGTACTCCGGCGGTGCGAAGTGGTCGGAGATACGCGCGACTTCGGTGTCGGTGAGCGTGGTCGGACCGTCCTTCAGATGGGCCCATTCGTCCTCGACCTGACGTGCGAATTCGCGCACGCCCAGCGCCTGGACGAGGATCTTGATGCGCGCCTTGTAAAGGTTGTCGCGCCGGCCGTACCGGTTGTAGACGCGCAGCACGGCTTCGAGATAGGTGAGCAGATGGGGCCACGGCAGGAAGGACTTCACCTCCTCGCCGATCAGCGGCGTGCGGCCGAGGCCGCCACCGACGAAGACCTGGAAGCCGATCTCGCCATCGCGCTTCGCCACTTGCAGGCCGAGGTCGTGGACGCGGATGGCGGCGCGGTCCTCAATGGAACCGGAGACGGCGATCTTGAACTTGCGCGGCAGGAAGGCGAACTCCGGATGCAGCGTGCTCCACTGACGCACGATTTCCGCGAACGGGCGCGGATCGGCGATCTCGTCGGCCGCGACACCCGCGTAGTGGTCGGTGGTGACGTTGCGGAGCACGCTGCCCGAGGTCTGGATCGCGTGCATGTCCACCTCGGCCAGTTCGGCGAGGATCTCCGGCACCTCGGGCAGCTTCACCCAGTTGAGCTGAATGTTCTGCCGCGTGGTGAAGTGGCCGTAGCCACGGTCGTAACGGCGCGTGATGTCGGCGAGTTTGTCGAGTTGCGTGGCGTTGATCTGGCCGTAGGGAATCGCGATGCGCAGCATCGGGCCATTCTTCTCGACGTAGAGGCCGTTTTGCAGGCGCAACGGGCGGAATTCGTCCTCGCTCAGTTTGCCGGCGAGATAGCGGCGCGTCTGGTCGCGGAACTGGGCGACGCGGGCCTGGACGATGCTGCGGTCGATGGTGTCGTAACGGTACATGGTTGTCTCCTCAGGCCGCGATCAGCTTGCCGCCGATCAGGATCAGCATTCCAGCGAGGCCGGCGCGCAGGAAGTGTTCGGGGATGCGCGGCGCCAGACGGCTGCCGAGCCAGATGCCGGGGAGCGAGCCGGCGAGCAGCGTGCCGAGCAGCGTCCAGTCGATGCTGCCGAGCCACCAGTGACCGAGGCCGGCGACCAGCGCCAGCGGCACGGCGTGGGCGATGTCGGTGCCGACGATGCGGGGCGTGGCGAGCTTCGGGTGCAGGAAGAGCAGGACGGTGACGCCCAGCGCGCCGGCGCCGACCGACGAAATCGAGACCAGCACGCCGAGCAGCGCGCCCGTGGCGACCGTTGCCCAGGCATGTTCGCCGACCATGAGCCGTTCGCGCAGGGCGAGCAGGCGGCGGCGATAGATTAGGGCCGCGGCGGTCAGCAGCAGCGCGACGCCGAGCGTCGCGCCGATCAGTTGGCGCGCGCCGCCGAGGCCACCCGGGAAGGCGTCATGGACGATCAGCAGCGTGGCGGCGGCGGCGGGCAGGCTGCCCGTGGCCAGCAGGCGCACCACGCGCCAGTCGATGGTGCGCTGACGGGCATGCACCAGGGTGCCACCCGACTTGGTGATGGCCGCGAACAGCAGGTCGGTACCTACGGCGGTGGCGGGTGCGATGCCGAAAACCAGTAGCAGGAGCGGCGTCATCAACGCGCCGCCGCCCACGCCGGTGATCCCGACGATGGTGCCGACTGCGAAACCGGAGGTGACTTGGGCGAGGTCCATGATGCGTTCCTGAAGTTGATGGAATGCATGCTATGGGAGCGCCTATAGGTCTGAGAAATACTTTATGATTACTTCTAAAGCACCTCAGGTTATATGGGTTATGAACCTCCAACAACTCCGTTATGTCCATGAAGTCGCCCGCCGGGGCCTCAACGTCTCGGATGCGGCCGCCGCGCTCTTTACCTCCCAGCCGGGAATCTCGAAGCAGATCAGGCTGTTGGAGGAGGAGTTGGGACTCACCATCTTCGAGCGCTCGGGCAAGCGCCTGACCGCCGTTACCGAGCCGGGCAAGCTGGTGCTCGACATCGCTGCGCGGGTGTTGGGCGAGCTGAAGAATCTCAAGCGTGTCGGCGACGACTACGCCGACGAGGCGGGCGGCACGCTCGATGTCGCCACCACCCACACCCAGGCACGCTATGCGCTGCCCGCCGTCGTCAAACGCTTCATGGCGCTGCACTCCGGCGTGCGCCTGCGCTTGCATCAGGGCAATCCGGAGCAGGTGGCGGAATGGACGCTGCGCGGCGACGCCGACATCGGCATCGCCACCGAATCGCTTGACCTGCGCCCGGGGCTGATGACATTGCCGTGCTACCAGTGGTCGCACGTCGTCATCGCGCCGGCCGGGCATCCAATCGCAAGCGAAGGTACGCCCACGCTAGCCGGCCTGGCGAAGTATCCGCTGATCACCTACGACCCCAGCTTCACCGGCCGCTCGCGTATCGACCGCGCCTTCGAACGCGCCGGCGTCGAGGCCAACGTCGTGCTCACCGCTATCGACGCCGACGTAATCAAGACCTACGTCACTCTCGGGCTGGGGCTGGGCGTTATCGCGGAAATGGCCTTCGATCCGGCGCGCGACGCCGGACTGGTAACGCTGCCGGCCCGGCACCTGTTCGACTCGAGCACTACCCGGTTGGCTTTTCGTCGCGATGCCTATCTGCGCAAATTCGACTACGCCTTCATCGAACTGTTCGCGCCACAGCTGACCCGGACGGTGGTGCAGATCTCGATCGCGGGCGGTGGCGAGGATCCCGGCTTGTAGAGGCGACCGGGTCAGCTGGCCAGGCCAACCTCGACAATCTTTGGCACCAGCACACGCAGAATGTCGTGCGGGTGCACGCCGACGAGATAACCGCGACGGCCGCCGTTGATGTAGATGAGCGGCAGGTCGAGGATGCTCTTCTCCATGTAGATCGGCAGTTGCTTCTTGGTGCCGAAGGGCGAACAGCCACCGACCATGTAGCCGGTATGGCGGTGGGCGTCTTCGGGTGTG
>PMIH01000280.1 GCA_003158255.1 Rhodocyclaceae bacterium | reverse complement strand
ATGCCAGCGATCGTCCGGTGCCCTACGCCATCGCGCCGCGGCGGCCGGGCGACATCGCCCAGTGCTACGCCGATCCGGCGCTGGCGCAGCAACTGCTTGGCTGGAAAGCGGAGCGCGGTATCGAGGCGATGTGCGTCGATACTTGGCGCTGGCAGCAGTGGGCGGCCACCAACTTGTCATAGCCTGGATTGACAAGCCGCACCGGATGCGGCTTCGACGGCTATTACTTTTGTCGAATTGCTTTCCGGCCGCCGTGCGTGCAGGATGCGCGAACTCCCAATAATCCCTGAGTTCGGGCAACCGGAACGCTCCCCAACGTGGTTTCTTCCCCCAGCCTGCTTCGCGCCCTGCATTCTGCCGTTGTGACAAGGCTTTCGTGCTTGTCCCGCAGCGTCCTCGCCACCTGGGCAACGGCTTTTGCCTTTATCATCATTCTGATCGCCGGCTGGCTCCACGCCAAGGCGACGATCGAAACCCAGTTGCGCGAACACGTTCTTGCCATGGCACAACTGGCGGCGGAACGAACGGCGCTGACCTTCGATGGCGTTGGCGAGACCTTGCTGTCGATCGGCGACAATATCCGTCCCGGCGATATCGACCAGACGCGCAATCTGGCGCCGGATCGGCGTCAGGCGCTGCAAGCGCTGCTGGCGCAGGCGCGCGCGCGCAACCCCAGCCTCGCTTCGGTCGCACTGACCAGTGCTTCCGGCCGCCTGCTGGCGAGTTCGCCCGACCACTACGATGCGTCCGCGCCGGGCGAACACATGAACGACCTGCAGGCATCGCAATCCGAGAAGCAGGCGATGCCGATCATTTCGGCAGCATTCCAGAATCCTTCGACCCACGTCTGGAATGTCCGCATGACCCATCGCATCGGCAGCGGGATCAACGGTACGACTGGCGCGGTGCTGGTTGCCAATGTGGCGCTCGACGAAGGTTTCACGAAGTTCTTCCAGCACTACCCGTTCGCGGAACGCGACGTCATCGCACTGCACGACGCGCTGGATCGGCCGCTGACGGTATTCCCGATTCAGAGTGCTTCGGTTGTCGAGCGGATACAGGAGCCCTCCGCAGGCACCGCCATGGCGGCTGAATCGGCCGACATTGTTCACTACTCGGCATCGGCGACCGACAACAGCACCCATCTGGTCGCCACCCGCAAACTGCCCCGCTACCCGTTCTATGTGGCTTATGGCAAGGACATAGACAGCTGGTTGGTGCAATGGCGTCAGGAGCAGTTCCTGTTGGCACTGGCGGCGATCGTGGCACTGACCGTCACGGCGGCCATTGCCGCCGGCATTCAGCGGCGCCTGGGGCTGACCGGGCAGTTGCAGAGGGTGCGCGGCGATCTCGAAGACAGCAACAATGCACTGCGGACGGCGCTGGCTTCGGCGGAGTTGCTGGCGGCCCGGGATCAACTGACCGGGTTATGGAATCGGCGCACGTTCGACCAGCAGCTGGAAAGCGCAATTGCGCGGGCGACGCGACGCCGCGACACGTTCTCGCTGCTGCTGCTGGACATCGACCACTTCAAGAATGTTAACGACTATTACGGTCACGTGACCGGCGACGACGTGCTCACTCGTTTCGGCGAGGTGCTGCACGAGCGCCTGCGCCAGAACGACGTTGCCGCACGCTGGGGCGGCGAAGAGTTCGTCGTGCTCGCCGACGGCGCCAACCTGGAAAACACCCGCATGCTGGCGGAGCAGATGCGCGAGGCGATTGCCGCGACGTCGTTTTCGCCGGTGCCAAGGGTAACGGTGAGCATCGGCGTGGCGGAATATCGGCCGGGCGAGTCCGGCGACGACCTGCTGAAGCGGGCCGACAAGGCACTGTACGGGGCCAAGCGCAATGGCCGCAACCGCGTCATTGCCGCCGACGGAATCCAGCCGTCGCAACGACGGCTGGCATAGAGACCAACCAAAACTCGCTTGAGATTCGATTGGTCGGGGTGAGAGGATTCGAACCTCCGACTCCTGCGTCCCGAACGCAGTACTCTACCAGGCTGAGCTACACCCCGACTTTTGCGGTCGTCAGAATCGACGAACCACGGAAAAGGCCGGCAATTCTATCAGAGCATTCTTGTAAATTGAAGCAGGCAATTGCGCAATCGCGTCGATGGCCACTTGTGCCTCGGCTTGTGCGTGCGCTCGTGCCGCTTCCAGCGCCCCGCTCGCCTTGACCGCGGCGAGCACATCGGGAAACATTTCGCGACCGCCTTCTTCGATGGCCTTGCGCACGCAAGCAGCCTGCGCCGGCGAGCCGTGCTTGAGCACGTGGATCAGCGGCAGTGTCGGCTTGCCTTCGGCGAGATCGTCGCCCAAGTGCTTGCCGGTCTCGGCTTCGTCACCCGAATAGTCGAGCACGTCGTCGACCAGCTGGAACGCGGTGCCCAGATGCATGCCATAGCGGGCCAGACCGTCTTCGACCTCGGGACTCGCATTGCCGAGTATGGCGCCGATGCGAGCCGCTGCTTCGAACAGCTTCGCCGTCTTGTAGCGGATGACCTGGAGGTACTGCTCGACGTCGATGTCTGCGTTGTGGCAATTCATCAACTGGAGTACTTCGCCCTCGGCGATGACGTTGGTGGCATCGGCCAATACTTGCTGGATGCGCATGCTGCCGACGCCGACCATCATCTGGAAGGCCCGCGAGTACAGGAAGTCGCCGACGAGCACGCTGGCGGCATTGCCGAACAGCGCGTTGGCGGTATCCCGTCCCCGGCGCAGGTCGGACTCGTCAACGACGTCGTCATGCAGCAGCGTGGCGGTATGGATGAACTCGACGACGGCGGCCAGTTCGTGATGATTACCACCCTGGTAGCCCATGGCACCCGCCGACATCAGCACGAGGGCCGGCCGCATGCGCTTGCCGCCGCCGGCGACGATATATTCGGCGACTTGCCGGACCAGGACGACTTCCGAGTGCAAGCGCGCCCGAATGACGGCGTCGACCGCCTTCATGTCTTCGGCAATGAGGGTGTAGAGGCTGGGCAGTTCCACGTCGGTTGTTTGGCGCCGGGCGCTTGCTCGACAGGCGAAAAGCCGCGATGGTAGGCGTCGGCGCGGCTGTCGTCAACGCGGCAAAATTAGCCTTTGACCTGAACCGGCCGGCCTAGTACAATGCGCGGTTCTTCAATGCTCTTTAACGGAGTCCATCATCATGTACGCGGTCATAAAAACCGGCGGCAAGCAGTATCGCGTCGTCGCTGGCGAAAAAATCAAAGTAGAACAGATACCGGCGGACGTAGGTGCGGAAATCACCCTTGATCAGGTGCTTATGGTCGGCGAAGGCGAGTCGGTGAAAATCGGCGCTCCGCTCGTAGTCGGTGCCAAGGTCACGGCAAAGGTGGTTGCGCACGGTCGGCATGCCAAGGTGAGTATTTTCAAGATGCGCCGTCGCAAGCATTACCAGAAGCATCAGGGCCATCGGCAGAACTACACCGAAATCGAGATTGCCGGTATTTCGGCGTAACGGGAAACTGGAAGGAGTCTGACTCATGGCACACAAGAAAGCAGGCGGCAGTTCCCGTAACGGCCGCGATTCGGAATCGAAACGCCTGGGCGTCAAGCGCTTCGGCGGTCAGTTGGTGTCCGCTGGCAGCATCATCGTTCGTCAGCGTGGGACGCAGTTCCACCCCGGCGACAATGTTGGCGTCGGCAAGGATCACACGCTGTTCGCGAAGATCGAGGGCAAGGTCGAGTTCTTCACCAAGGGCGCTACCAAGCGCAAGACTGTCAAGATCGTTCCGGCTGTTGCCTGAACGGGGTTTCGCGCTGACAGCCGAAAGCCCTATCCTTGCGATAGGGCTTTTTCTTTTTTGGGCTACCCATGAAGTTTTTTGACGAAGCGAAAATCGAAGTCATTGCCGGTGATGGTGGCAATGGCGTCGCCTCTTTTCGTCGTGAGAAGTTCATCCCCCGCGGCGGCCCGGACGGCGGCGACGGCGGTCGCGGCGGCAGCATTTGGGCCGTTGCCGACCGCAACCTCAATACGCTGATCGACTACCGCTACACCCGCATCTTTCGCGCCCAGAAGGGCGAGAACGGCCGCGGCGCGGATTGCTACGGCAAAGCCGGCGACGAGATGGAGATGCGCGTTCCGGTCGGCACGGTGTTCACCGACATCGGTACCGGCGAAGTGCTCGCCGACCTCGATGTCGACGGCAAGCGGGCGCTGATCGCCCAGGGCGGTCAGGGCGGACTGGGCAACCTGCACTTCAAGTCGAGCACCAATCGGGCGCCGCGCCAATGCACACCAGGCGGCGAAGGCGTACGGCGCGACTTGCGGCTTGAGCTCAAGGTGCTGGCCGATGTCGGCCTGCTCGGCATGCCCAATGCCGGCAAGTCGACTTTCATCCGCTCGGTTTCGGCCGCGAAACCGAAGGTGGCGGATTATCCGTTCACGACACTGCATCCGAATCTTGGCGTGGTCCGTGTCGATCACAACCGCAGCTTCGTCATCGCCGACATTCCGGGCTTGATCGAAGGCGCTGCGGAAGGCGCCGGCCTCGGCCACCAATTCCTCCGCCATTTGCAGCGCACCCGTTTGCTGCTGCATCTGGTCGACATTGCCCCGTTCGATCCCGATACGGATCCGGTCAGGGAAGCGAAGGCGATTATCAAGGAACTGCGCAAGTACGACGAGGCGCTGTACGACAAGCCGCGCTGGCTGGTAATCAACAAGATCGACCTGGTGCCGGAAGAGGAGCGCAAGGCGCGCGTTGCCGCACTGGTGAAGGGTTACGGCAAGGGCGTGCGGCATTTCGTTATTTCGGCAGTCAACGGCGACGGCTGCCGGGAGCTGACTTTCGCCATCATGGAACATATCGAGAAACAGCGCGAGGAACAGCGATCCCATGAGAACGAGGATAGCGCAGAGTAAGCGACTGGTCGTCAAGGTGGGCAGCGCCCTGGTCACCAACGACGGGGCTGGCCTGGCGCTGGATTTCATCGCCGATTGTGCGCGCCAGATTTCCCTGTTGCGGCAGAGCAAACGCGAAGTGCTGCTGGTCTCGTCGGGCGCAATTGCTGCCGGCATGCAGCGCCTGGGCTGGACGACCCGGCCGCATGCGATGCATGACTTGCAGGCAGCCGCAGCAGTGGGCCAGATGGGACTGGCACAGGCCTACGAAACGACTTTCACCCGACATGCACTGAAGGCGGCCCAGATCCTGCTGACGCACGAGGATCTCGCCGACCGCAAGCGTTATCTCAACGCCCGCTCGACCTTGCAGGCCCTGCTCGCGTATGGCGTGGTGCCGATCATCAACGAGAACGACACTGTCGTCACGGATGAGATCAAGTTCGGCGACAACGATACGCTCGGCGCACTGGTGGCCAATCTGGTGGAAGCGGATGCGCTGATCATCCTGACCGACCAGAAAGGGCTCTACACCGCAGACCCGCGCCGCGAGCCGACGGCAACGCTGATCGACGAGGGGCGCGCCGATGATCGCCAGTATGAAGCAATGGCCGGCGGCGCCGGTAGCGGCATCAGCAAGGGCGGCATGATCACGAAGGTGCGGGCAGCGCAGCGTGCCGCCCGCAGCGGTGCCCACACGATGATCGTCAGTGGCCGCGAGGAAGACGCATTGCTGCGCGCGGCCCAGGGCGAGGTTATCGGCACGTTGTTGTATGCGAACGAGTCACCCCTCACGGCGCGCAAGCAATGGCTGGCCGATCATCTGCAATTGGCAGGCAGCCTGATGCTGGACGCGGGTGCGATCGACGCGCTTGGCGGTGGTCGCAGCCTGCTGGCCGTCGGCGTCAAAACCGTCGAAGGCGAGTTTGAACGCGGCGCGGCCGTGGCCTGCCGCACAACCGCGGGCCGGGAAGTCGCGCGCGGCCTGATCAACTATTCAAGTTCGGAGACCCGGCGCATCGCCGGGCACGCCACGACCGAGATCGAGTCCCTGCTTGGCTACGTCGATGACGAGGAATTGATCCATCGCGATAATCTCGTGCTGCTTTAGCAGCACGAGATTGCCTTACGGCAGCTCGGCCAGGATGGTGCTGGTCGCCCGAACCTTGTCGCCGATGGTCACCTTCACCCGGACATCGGTCGGCAAATACAAATCCACTCGGGAGCCGAAACGGATGAAGCCATACCGCTGGCCGCGAACGAGTTGCGCACCGGCTTCCACATAGCAGAGAATGCGCCGCGCTATGAGGCCCGCCACCTGAACGCAGGTCACATCCTGCCCCGTCATGGCACGGATATGCAGGGCATTGCGTTCGTTTTCGGTCGAGGCCTTGTCGAGATCGGCATTGACGAACTTGCCGGGGTTGTACCAGCATCGCCTGACTTCACCATCCACCGGGCTGCGATTGGAGTGGACGTTGAATACGTTCATGAAGACGCTGATCTTCAGGGCGTCGCGGTCGAGCCAAGGGTCACGTACCGGCTGGATGGCGACGATGCGGCCATCGGCCGGCGACAGGACGCTGCGGGCATCACCCGGCACTTCGCGCGGCGGATCACGAAAGAACTGCAGGACGAATAGCGCGATCAGCCACAACGGCGCGGCCCACAGCCATCCGGCGATGAACGTAACCAGTAGCGCGACGGCAACCGAACCGCCCAGGAAGGGCCAGCCTTCCCGGGCGACGAGGGGATGCGGATAAAGAGCCACCAAGTCAGTTCTTCGACCGGTCGACCAGGGCCTTGGCCTTGATCCACGGCATCATGTCGCGCAGTTGTGCTCCCACCTTCTCGATCGGATGTTCCGCGGTCAGACGGCGACGAGCGGTCATTTCCGGATAGTTGGTGCGGCCCTCGAGAATGAAGCGCTTGGCATAATCGCCGGACTGAATGTTCTTCAGGGCTTCCTTCATGGCGGCACGCGCCTCGCCGGCGATGACGCGCGGGCCGGTGACGTATTCGCCGTATTCGGCGTTGTTCGAGATCGAGTAGTTCATGTTACCGATGCCGCCTTCGAAGATGAGGTCGACGATCAGCTTCACTTCGTGCAGGCACTCGAAGTAAGCCATCTCGGGTGCGTAACCGGCCTCGGTCAGGGTCTCGTAACCGGCCTTGATCAGCTCGACGACGCCACCGCACAGCACGGCCTGTTCGCCGAACAGGTCGGTCTCGGTTTCCTCACGGAACGACGTCTCGATGACGCCGCCCTTGGTGCCGCCATTAGCGGCAGCGTAGGACAGGGCAACATCCTTCGCCTTGCCACTCTTGTCTTGATAGATAGCGATCAGCGAGGGAACGCCACCGCCGCGCAGGTACTCGGAACGCACCGTATGGCCGGGGCCCTTCGGCGCGATCATGATGACGTCGACGTCGGTACGCGGCACCACCTGGTTGTAGTGGATGTTGAAGCCGTGGGCGAAGGCCAGCGCGGCACCCTTCTTCATGTTCGGCTCGACATCGGCGTAGTAGACCGCAGGAATGGTCTCGTCCGGCAGCAGGATCATGACGACGTCGGCGTCCTTGACCGCCTTGGCAACTTCCTCGACCTTGAGGCCGGCCTTCTTGGCCTTGTCCCACGAAGCGCCGTCCTTGCGCAGGCCAACGGTGACCTTGACGCCAGAATCCTTCAGGTTCTGGGCGTGCGCATGACCCTGGGAGCCGTAGCCCACGATGGTGACCTTCTTGCCCTTGATCAGAGAAAGGTCGGCGTCCTTGTCGTAATAAACCTTCATTGCAAATCCCCTCTTGGGAAAACTATTGAAAAAATCAGACGCGCAGAATCCGGTCGCCGCGGCCGATGCCGCAGACGCCGGTACGCACCGTCTCGAGAATCAGCGAGCGGTCGATGGCATCGAGGAAAGCGTCGAGCTTGGCGGTGTTACCGGTCAGCTCGATGACGTAGCTCGACTCGGTCACGTCGATGACACGGCCGCGGAAGATGTCGGCAATGCGCTTCATCTCCTCGCGGTCCTTGCCGGTTGCGCGCACCTTGACCAGCATCAGTTCACGTTCGATATGCGCCGCTTCGGAAAGGTCCACGACCTTGACGACATCGATCAGCTTGTTCAGCTGCTTGGTGATCTGTTCGATGACATCGTCGGAACCGATGCTGACGATGGTCATGCGCGACAGCGATGCATCGTCCGTTGGTGCCACCGTCAGTGACTCGATGTTGTAGCCGCGGGCGGAGAACAGGCCGGATACCCGCGACAGGGCGCCGGCTTCGTTTTCGAGCAGAATGGAAATGATGTGACGCATGATTACAGGTCCTCGGCCAGGATCATCTCGGACAGGCCCTTGCCCGCCGCGACCATCGGGAAGACATTGGCCTTCGGATCGATGATGAAGTCCATGAAGACGAGATCGCTCTTGTGCTTGGTGAAAGCTTCGCGCAGCGCCGGCTCGACGTCGGCCGGTTTATCGATGCGCATGCCGACGTGGCCGTAGGCTTCGGAAAGTTTGACGAAATCGGGCAGCGCGTCGACATACGATTCTGAGTAGCGGTTGCCGTGGAACATCTCCTGCCATTGGCGAACCATGCCGAGGTAGCCGTTGTTCAGGTTGATGATCTTGATCGGCAGCCGGTACTGCTTGCAGGTCGACAACTCCTGGATGCACATCTGGATCGAGCCCTCGCCCGTAATGCAGGCGACCGGGGATTTGGGATTGGCAAAGCGCACGCCCATGGCGGCGGGCAGACCGAAGCCCATGGTGCCCAAACCACCCGAGTTGATCCAGCGCCGCGGCTTGTCGAACTTGTAGAACTGTGCGGCGAACATCTGGTGCTGGCCGACGTCGGAGGTGATGAAGGCGTCGCCGCCGGTCACTTCGTAGAGCTTCTGCACCACGTATTGAGGAGTAATGACCTCCTTGCCCTGCTTGTACTTCAGGCAGTCGCGGCTGCGCCAGTCCTCGACATCCTTCCACCATTCCGCCAGCGCCTTGCTGTCGGGTCTGGCTTCGGCGCTGTCGAGCTGCTTGAGCATTTCGTCGAGGACATCGGGTACGTTGCCGACGATCGGCACGTCGACCTTC
>PMIH01000194.1 GCA_003158255.1 Rhodocyclaceae bacterium | reverse complement strand
GCCAGGGGCCGGCGGTCGTCAATATCAGCGTCGCCGGGACCATGAAAACCGCGACGCAGGAAGCGCCTGATTTTGGGCCGGACAATCCGCTTTCGGAATTCTTCCGCCGCTTCGGCATGCCCGATCTGCACGGGCGCGCCGGTCCCATGGGGCGCGTGCCGACGCATGGTCTGGGCTCCGGCTTCATCGTCACGCCAGATGGCGTGATTCTCACCAACGCTCACGTCGTCGCCGACGCCGACGAAGTGACCGTCAAACTGACCGACAAGCGCGAGTTCAAGGCGAAAGTCGTGGGTATCGACAAGCAGACCGATGTTGCCGTCTTGCGCATCGATGCCAAGAATCTGCCGATCGTGAAGATCGGCGATTCGGCCAAGGCGCGCGTCGGCGAATGGGTGGTGGCCATCGGCTCGCCGTTCGGCTTCGAGAACAGCGTCACGGCCGGCATCATTTCGGCGAAGTCGCGCACCCTGCCCGACGAAGGTTACGTGCCGTTCATGCAGACCGACGTCGCCGTCAATCCGGGCAACTCCGGCGGCCCGCTGATCAACGCCAGCGGCGAGGTGATCGGCATCAATTCGCAGATCTACAGCCAGAGCGGCGGCTACCAGGGGTTGTCGTTCGCGATTCCGATCGATGTGGCGATGAATGTCGAGGAGCAGTTGCTGGCGCATGGCAAGGTCAGCCGCGGCCGTCTGGGCGTCACTGTCCAGGAAATAGATCAGGGCCTGGCCGATTCTTTTGGTCTCGACAAGCCGCACGGCGCGCTGGTGGATTCAGTCGACGCCGGCAGCCCCGCGGCCAAGGCGGGCATCGTCGCCGGCGACGTCATCCTCAAGTTCAACGGCAAGGAAATATCGCGCTCGTCCGAGTTGCCGGCGATGGTCGGCGGCGCGGCGCCTGGCAGCAAAGCCACAGTCGAGATCTGGCGCAAGGGCGGCACCAAGGAACTCACGCTGGCCCTTGCTGAAATGAATGGTGCCACCGTTGCGGCCGATGAAGCGGGCGCGCACGAATCGGCTGGCAAGCTTGGGCTCGCGCTGCGGCCGCTTGCGCCCGAAGAGCGGCCGCAAGTGGCTGGCGGCAGCGGTCTGGTGGTCGAAGAGGTCGGTAACGGCCCGGCGGCGCGTGCCGGCATCGAAGTCGGCGACGTCATTCTCTCCGCCAACGGCGAGCGCGTGACCAGCATCGCGCAACTGCGCAGCCAGCTTGGCCATGCCGGCAAGCGCATCGCGCTGCTGGTGCAGCGGGGCGAACGCCGGCTGTTCGTGCCAGTGACAGTCGGTTAGGCGGACAGGCGGATCGCGACGGGTTTTCTGCCCGTAGAATACGGGCCATGTGGAAACCCGTCGCCGCGATTTCGTTTGGCTCCGCCGCCGGTGCGNNATCATTGGCGGTTACATCGTCGGCCTCGCCATCGCCTATTTCGCTCAGGCGAACGACATCGCGCCCGAGTGGCGGTTGTTGATCATCACCGGTTTTTGCGGCGGCCTCACGACGTTCTCGACCTTTTCCGCGGAGGTCACCACCCTGTTGCAGGAAGGCAGGCTGACCATGGCCATGAGCGCCATCGCCATCCATGTCGCCGGTTCACTGCTGGCGACCCTGGCGGGGCTTGCCACCTGGCAACTGCTGAAAACCGCTTGAGGAGAGATGCGATGCAGGGCTACCAGATCACCTTCTTCACGCAGCAGAACCACCACCACATGGGCAAGCCGCTCGCCGACTGGCTGGTGCATCTGGCTCAGGAAATGGGACTATCTGGCGCGACGCTGATTTCCGGCGGCGAGGGTTTCGGCCATCACGGCCGCATCCACTCCGCGCATTTTTTCGAGCTCGCCGACCAGCCGCAGGAAGTGATGATGGCCGTCACCGCTGAACAGTCCGCGCGCCTGTTCGAGCGGCTGAAGGCAGAGGGCGTACACCTCTTCTACGTCAAGACGCCGGTCGAGTTCGGCACCATCGGCAGCGGCGACTAGCGGTCGGCGCGCCAAGCGCTGCGTAACAGCATCGCCACCAGCGCCAGCGCACTGAACGCACCGCCGGCGATGAAGGTGAAGGCGGCGCCGAGGCTGTCCCACAGCAGTCCCGCCAATGCGCTCGCAATCAGCATCGCGACGCCGCTGGCGAGGTTGAAGAAGCCGTAGGCGGTGCCGCGCAGATCGACCGGCGCGGTGTCGGCAATCATCGCCGCCAGCAGTCCCTGCGTCATCGCCAGGTGCAGCCCCCACAGCACGACGCCTGCCCAAGCCACGCTCCAGTGGCCGTCCCAGGCCAGCGCCGCATCGGCCGCGATCAGCACCGCCAGTCCCCAGGCAAGCAGCGTGGCGTGGCTGGTCGAATCGGCCAGCTTGCCAAACGGATAAGCCGCCGCCGCGTAGACCACGTTCATCACGATCAGCACCAGCGGCACGAAGGCGAGCGGCAGGCCGCCCGACTGCACGCGCAGCACCAGAAACGCTTCGGAGAAACGCGCCAGCGTGAAGATCGCGCCGATGCCCACTACCCACCAATAGCCGACAGGCAGGCGGCGCAGATTTTCGCGACGGATGGGATTGACGCGCTTGCCATCCTGATGGCGTTCGGGTTCCTGCACACCGAAGAAGAGCAGCGCCACGGCGAGGAAAGCGGGAATCACTGCCACCCAGAAGACGGCGCGGAAATCGTCGGCCCACAGCAGCATCAGCCCCATTGCCAGCAGCGGGCCGAGGAAGGCGCCGACGGTGTCGAGCGACTGCCGCAAGCCGAAGGCGGCACCGCGCATTTCAGGCGGCGCGAGATCGGCCACCAGCGCGTCGCGCGGGGCGCCGCGGATGCCCTTGCCGACGCGGTCGATCAAGCGTGCGGCGACGATCAGGCCGGCTCCGCCGGCAATGGCGAAGAGCGGCTTGGAAAGGGCGCCCAGACCGTAGCCAAGCACCGCCAGCGGTTTGCGCCTGCCCCACCAGTCGGAGAGCACGCCGGAGAAAACCTTGACGATCAGCGCGGTGGCTTCCGCCGCGCCTTCGATCAGGCCGATGGTGAAGGCGGAAATACCGAGCACCGTGAACATGAACACCGGCAGCAGGCTGTGGATGAGCTCCGAGGAGACATCCATCAGCAAGCTGACGAAACCCAGCGCCCAGATGGCGCGGGGAATGCGCGGTGCCGCCGCCACCCTCAGGCGCCGAAGCGCACCGCTGCGCCCAGTTCCGCCTCGATCTCTAGCAGCCGGTTGTACTTGGCGATGCGCTCCGAGCGGCACACCGAGCCGGTCTTGATCTGACCGCCGCCCATGGCGACCGCGAAGTCGGCCATGAAAGTGTCCTCGGTTTCGCCCGAACGGTGCGAGATGACGAAGCCCCAGCCAGCCTCGCGGCACAGATGGATGGCGTCGATGGTCTCGCTGACCGTGCCGATCTGGTTGAGTTTGATGAGTGCCGCGTTGCATGCCTTCTCTTCGATGGCGCGGGCGATATAGCGCGGGTTGGTCACCACCAGGTCGTCGCCGACGATCTGGATGCGGTCGCCGAGTTCGGCCGTCATGGCCTTGAAGCCGTCCCAGTCGTTTTCAGCATGGCCGTCCTCGATGGAGACGATGGGATATTTCGCCACCCAGGACTTGAACAGCGCGACCATGTCGGCGGGACTCTTGTCGCCCTGGCCGCTGCGGG
The DNA here is from genome assembly GCA_003158255.1 of Rhodocyclaceae bacterium. Classification (GTDB taxonomy): domain Bacteria; phylum Pseudomonadota; class Gammaproteobacteria; order Burkholderiales; family Rhodocyclaceae; genus Fen-999. Next base: position 11,659 of record PMIH01000194.1, on the reverse strand, counting down.
TGAGGCGATACTTGCCGTTCTCGAAGAAGGAACTGGCGGCGGGATCGAGCGCGATGGCAATGTCCTGGCCCGGCACATAGCCCGCCTTCTCGATGGCCGCGACGATGAGCTCGCAAGCCTCGTCGTTGCCGCCTTTCAGTTGCGGTGCGAAGCCGCCTTCGTCGCCGACCGAGGTGGCGTAACCCTTGCCGTGGAGGATTTTCTTGAGCGCCTGAAAGGTCTCGGCGCCGTAGCGCAGTGCCTCGGCGAAGGTCGGTGCGCCGACGGGGAAGATCATGAATTCCTGGAAATCGAGACTGGAGTCGGCGTGCTTGCCGCCATTAAGCACGTTCATCATCGGCACCGGCAAGTGACGCGCGCCGACGCCGCCCAGGTAGGCGTAGAGCGGCTGGCCGCAGGATTCCGCCGCGGCGCGGGCCACGGCCTGCGAGACGCCAAGGATGGCGTTGGCGCCGAGACGCGATTTGTTCTCGGTGCCGTCGAGCTCGATCAGCGCCTCGTCGATGGCGGCCTGTTCGCGCGCGTCAAAGCCTTCGAGCGCGTCGGCGATTTCGTCCTCGACATTCGCCACGGCCGCCAGCACGCCCTTGCCGCCGTAACGGGCCATATCGCCGTCGCGCAGTTCGGTGGCCTCGTTCTCGCCGGTCGAGGCGCCGGAGGGAATCGAGGCGGTGCCGACGCTGCCGTCGTCGAGTACGACATTGACGCGAACGGTCGGAAAGCCGCGCGAGTCGAGAATTTCGAGGGCGGTGATGGTGTCGATATGGGGTGTCATGACGGGTCTCCTGTGATGGTCAGTCTCGGGTTCAGCGTACTACGAATACGCTGCGATGTCGGGATGACGCGAACTTGCTTCGAGAAGGAGGCGCATTGGCGTACCGCCACGACTGACTTTCCCGGATGCACTCAGCGTTCGCGGCAGAGTGGCCCTGTGGCTGGGTCCAGAACGCTCGCGGCGATTTCCGTCACCAGCATCCGGATTTCGTCGCCGCTGAAGTGATCGCAGAGACGCCGTGCGAATATCGGCGGTAGCCGCACGACGCAGGCTCGGCCATCGGGCAGGGTGATATCGACGCCCATCACGGTTCGGTCCTGCTCGTCGCCAGCCTCGACGAGCTGTTGCTGCTCATCCATCAGCCGTTCGTATTCTTCCTCAAGCGCCTCGTCGATTTCGTCGGGTAGCGCCTCGGGAAGGATCACCAAGAAGCCCTCGATCAAATCGGGCCGGGTATCGGCTTGAATGCGATGATCGGCGACCAGAGTCAGGAATCGGTCGCGCAGCGTCGGGTCGAAAAAGATGTATTCGCTCATGAGTGCAACGGGGGCGCGCAATGGCAATATCACGCACTATTATCGCAAAGACCACGGCGGACCGCCTGCTACTGGTACTGCGCCGGATTCGTCAGGTAGTTGCGGACGATGGTGCCCCAACTGTTTGGCGTGATCTGTCTGGCGTCGTGCGTAACGTTCAGGAGCGCCGGGGCGACGGCGCTGTAGGGCGAGAAGTACCAGGCGAGCGAGGAGATCCTCTTCGCCTCGATGTCGCGGAAGAATGCGTCGCCGACGCTCTGGCTCATGCCCTGCCAGTTCGCGCCGCCGTATTCGCCGATGATTACGGGAATATTGGTGAACGTGTACTCGCTGCTGGTCGGCGGATACGAGTGGTACTCGTAAGCCACGTTCGTTTGCGTCAGCGGCTGGGCGGCGTAGAAGTCGATCGTGCTGGTCCAGTCGTCGCCCTGCACGACGACGATATGTTCCGGCACGCCCAGTTCGCGCTCGCGGGCGCGGATGGCGTCAACGGCCGCGCTCATTGCCTGCCTGAGCTCCGCTGCCGTTTTGACGTTGCCGCCGGGTTCATTGCTCAAGCCGAACATCACGTGCGGCTTGTTGGCAAAGCTGTCCACCAGCGCCCGATAGACGTTGTTCGTGGCGGCTTCCGGGAAACACGTGGCGTCGTCGCTGGCGTCGCACACGCTCATGGAGGTATCGCTGCGCAGCGTCACCATGACATACACGCCGGCCGACTCACCGATCTTGTTGATGACGCGTTCCATCGGCTCGCGGTACTGCGTCGGATTGGTCAGCCAGCTGACGTGCGTCGGATACGACGACATGTTGAGACTGAGGCGCAGCAGCGTTGGCCGCCACTGCGAGATCAGATTGGTCATCGTGGCCGTCAGGGCAGCTTCGGCGTCGGCTGTGGTCATCCACAGCGTGTAGTTGTAACCGCCGAGAAACAGGTCATCGACGTTGACGCCACGGCCGATCCAGACGCTTTCGCCAGCGCCACTATTCAGGTAGATCTTGTTGTCACTCGCCTTGGTGTAGAGCCAACCGGTTGTCTGGGTGGTGCCCGACGAACTCCCGCTGCCGCTACTGGAAGTGCTGGTGCCACCGCTGGCGCCACTGCTGGTACTGCTACTTCCGCTGCCGGAACTTCCGCTGCTCGGTGTGCTGCTACTGGAGGTACTGCCACTTCCCCCGCTACCTCCACCGCAAGCGGCGAGCATCACTGTGAATGCTGCAATGACCAGGTGGCGGCGGGCGATAAGCATCATGTTGAAAGTTCTGTCGGTGAAATTGCTCTGGCGGCAGTTTGATACCCCATGCGTCGCCGCGCCAAGTGTCGTCAACGCACGAAGGATAGTGTCAGTCCGAGCAGTGCACAGGCGCCGATCACTTTCATGATGTCGACCTTGTACTTCCACAGGGCGATGAAGGCGGCGAAGGCGATGATGACCGGCAGCCATTCGAACGGCCCGCCAAACGGCGCAGCCTCTGTCGCCTGTGGCCAGAACGTATGCCAGGCGAAGAACACCGCGAGGTTCATGATGACGCCGACCACGGCGGCGGTGATGGCGGTGAGCGGCGCAGTGAATTTGATCTCGCCGCGCGTGGCTTCCACCAGCGGTCCGCCGGCGAGGATCAGCAGGAAGCTGGGCAGGAAGGTGAAAAAGGTGGCGACTGTGGCACCCGAGAGACCTGCGCCCATGTAGCCGACCCAGGTGACGATCATGATCAGCGGTCCGGGCGTTGTTTCGCCCAGCGCGAGGCCGTCGATCATCTGCGCGGCGGTGAGCCAGCCGGTCTGCTCGACAGCATGCTGATATACGTACGGCAGTACCGCGTAGGCGCCGCCGAGGGTGAGGAACGCGGCCTTGGTGAAGAACTCGCCCATGTCGAACAGCGTCTGCGATTCGGAGAGTGTCATCAGCGCGGCGATCCAGATTGCAACGAAGATCGCCGTGGTGATGATCAACTTGCGCCACGAGAACTTCGCGTGCGCTGGCGGCGGTGTGTCGTCGTCGATCAGCGCCGGACCGTATTGTTTGCTCGATGCGCCGTGACCGCCGCCGCTCTTGAACTTGGCGGGTGCGAATTTGCCACCAATGGCGCCGAGAATGCCGGCCGCGAACACGATCCACGGGAAGCCGATATGAAAGAAGAAAATGCCGATGAAGGCCAGCGCGGCGATGGCGCCGAGCACTTCGTTCTTGATCGCCTTCGAGCCGATGCGCCAGGCGGCGAACAGCACGACGGCGACGACGGCCGGCTTGATGCCGTAGAAGATGCCGGCCACCAGCGGCACGTCGCCATAGGCGAGATAGGTCGCGGCGAGTACGGAGAGCAGCACGAAGGCCGGCAGAAAAAACAGCACACCGGCGACGATGCCGCCGACCACGCCGTGCAGCAGCCATGAGATGTAGATGGCGAGCTGGATGGCCTCCGGCCCCGGCAGTAGCATGCAGTAGTTGAGTGCGTGCAGGAAGCGGTGCTCGGAAATCCAGCGGCGTTTCTCGACCAGTTCCTGATGCATCATCGAGATCTGCCCGGCGGGGCCGCCGAAGCTGATGAAGCCGAGCTTCAGCCAGTACTTGAAGGCTTCGCCGAGCGTCGGTGTCGCGGGTGCGGCGTTGGGGGCGTCACTCATCGTCGCTCTCCCTGCGGTGAGCGTGGTAGAGGCCGTCGAAGACGCGGCTCGCCTCGGACAGCAGCTTGTCGTCGTCGGCCGCGGCGGCGCGCAGGCCGGTCAGCAACGCTTCGATTCCCGCCGCCTCGGCCACCGGTACGCCGCCGACATCGAGGCAGTGCACGATCGTGCCGATGCGTGCGATGGCCGGGTTGGTGTCGAGGCCGAAGCTTGCCGCCAGCACCTCGAAGGTCACGCGGCTGCCCACGTGGGTGAAGGCCGCGCCGTCGAAGTCGAAACCCAGCGCTGCCTTCGGGCACTTCTTCGGGTTGTCGAGCCAAAGGAACTTTGCCTTCTTGTCGATGAAGCGGCGGATTAACCAGGCACTGGCCATGCGGTCCACCCATAGCTGCTTGCGCGTCGCCCAGATGCGGCCGCGAAAGTCAGCCGTGGCGAGACGGCTGATGGCGCCAGTGCCGGTATGCGGTTCGCCACTGGCCAACGAGACCAGTTCCGCCAAGGCCGCTTCCGCCTGGCGCTGCGCCTCGCCGGGGAAGAAGTCGGTGGTGACGATGGCCTTGAGTTCGCGGCTCAGTGCCTGAACTGTCTTCGCGTCCGGCTTGGCAGCGGCCTTGGCAATTTTCGCCATCAGTTGGCAGTAATCGGTGCTGCGGTCGAACAGGGCGAAGAAGCGCTCGGCCTGCTCGCCTTCGGCGACGACCGACAGCAACTCGGCGCTGCCACCCGCGCTGGCGACTTCGGCGGCCAGCCGCGTCAGCGCGTCATGATGGCCGGCCGGCAACAGCCAGGCGCCATCACGCAATGCCGAGCAGCCGAGCGCCCTGGCGCCCCGCCACAAGCGCATGCGCGCCGCGGCCGGCTTGGTTGGCAGGGTGGCGATGAGCAGCAGCCAGTTGTCCTTTGTGTCCATGTAATAGATAAAACGTGTATGTATCATCTATTACAACACACTTACTGCCGTCTGGCTTGGTGTTGGGCCACGGCCGGGTGATGACTTGCGGCTGGGAGTGGTGGATTCGACGCTCACGAGAATACAAGTGCCGCCATGAACGAGCGACCGATCGTTTCCAGAGAAGCAATCGCAGGTTTTTGCAAAGCCAATGCTCTGCGGGAACTCTCACTTTTCGGTTCGGCGATACGGGCGGACTTCACTGCTGAAAGCGATGTCGATGTCTTGATCGACATTCAACCGGGTGCCCGCGTCGGCTTGGTGGCGCTCCAACGGATGCGCGACGAACTGTCTGCGATATTTGGCCGCCCGGTCGATCTGGTTACTCGCGCCGGACTCAACCGGCACATCCGCGACGAAGTGCAGCGCCAGGCGGAAATCGTCTATGCGGAGTGAGCGGCTCTATTCTGGATGCCATCGATGCTATCCAACGCTTCACAAGTGGTTGGGACGAGAAGCGGTGCGCTCGCTGGCGTTGACCTGAAGCCGGTGCGCAAAGGGAGTTTTGGCGCGCCCGTTCGCCAGATCAATCCGACGAGCCGTACCACGACGGCTGACTTTCAACCAGTCGCCCACCGGCAAAGAACCGAGCCGTTACGCAAGATCAATCAGCAATTGCGCCTCGCGCGGCCGTTCTTGCCCCCTAAATAGGGGGCATACAACCCAAAAAACTTCTGCGATACTCCCGCGACACAAAAATTGCAGGGGAGGAAGCCGGACCACCGGCTTGCCATGATGTATCGACAAAATAACATTTCCGCCGAGCCGAGCCGAGCCGAGCCGATAGGTTTCGCCTCTCAGGCCACGTAGGGCGTTCCCCCGTTCCCTGGTTTCTAGCGGCATATGGCCGCATCGCTGCCCGCGCATTTGTTGTCGCGGGTAGTCGCACTTGTCCGCGTTGCGCGGATGCCCCCATCTTTCATTTTCTCGCTAGTCTGCCCGGAGGCTTCATGCGTGCTCTGCTGTCGCTGCTCGTGTTTGTTTCGCTCGCGGCTCATGCCGACTACAACGTCACAATCGGTTCCGGCGCAAGCAGCAATGGTGCGTGGTCCGGCGCAAGCCCCGATGTTTGGACGCCAAGCGGTGGCGGTGCCGCCGTATCCGCGAGCGAAGTTCAGACCAGGCTAGCCGCCGGTACTTCAGTCACCATCGTAACTTCGAACGGTGGAAGCGAGAATGGGGACATCACCGTCGCTGCGCCGATCAATTGGAGCCCGAACAGCGTGCTCCGGTTGCAGGCGCTGCGCGATGTCAATATCAATGCGAACCTGACTGCCACGGGCAATACGGCTGGGCTGGTGCTGGGTTACGGCACTGGGCGCGACTACATGTTAGCCACTGGGGTCAAAGTAACGCTGTCCGGCAGCGCCCCAATGCTCAGGATCGGTGTGGCAGGTGGGGAAGACTTGGTGGTTGTCATCAATAGCGTCGGTGTTGATGGTGACACTTCGGCTACCACGCTGCAAGGAATCAGGAACAATGTTTCCGGAATGTTTGCAGTCGGGCGAGACATTGACGCCGGTGGCACTCTCGGTTGGGATGGCGGAAAGGGGTTCAAACCAGTGGATGGCTTCTCCGGCAGTTTCCATGGACTTGGAAACGGGATAGATGGCCTCCTAATAAATCGTCCTGCCGATATTCCTTGCTATACCTATGCGCAGTACTGGATTGGCATGTTTGCCTCTACCGGTTCAACGAGCGTGATACGGGATATATCGATAACAAACGCAAATGTGACTGGCTCGCCAACGAACAGCTGTCATTTGCTGAACACGACAGGGGGGCTTGTTGGAGGAAACGCGGGAACGATCAAGAACGCTGCAGTGGCTGGCGCAGTCAATGGTGTTTTTTCTGGCGGAGTGGTGGGCTACAACTATGGTAGCGGCAACATCAGGAACAGTCGGGCGGGAGTGACCGTTATCGGTGGGGGGAACGGGGGGTTGGTGGGAATCAATCAGGCTGGCGCCACCATCACTAGCAGCCAAGCAAATGGCAATGTGACCGGAGATGGCGGGGGACTGGTTGGATTGAACGACGGTGGGATTATTCGTGACTCCTATGCGACCGGTGCTGTTGTGTCTGGCACTTTTGCAGGAGGACTTGTAGGTGACAACCGCGGTCTAATTGAAAACTGCTATGCGACTGGCGCAGTCTCGGGAGTTGGGTGGGTCGGGGGGCTCGTGGGATCTCAATATGCGAGCACCGTAGTCAATAGCTACTACGACTGGGAAGTGACCACCATCAATGCGAAGCATCTGCTGACTCAGTATGGTATTTACCATACGCAGTATCAGCAATGGCAGGATAGTGGACGAACCCCCTTCAATATCGCGAACTACGCTGCCACACTTCCCTATCAAAGCTCCGGCGGTTACTATCAAATCACCAGTACGCAAAGCCTGAAGGATTTGTTGGCGTTCAACACCTCAGGAATGAAGCTTCGATTTACCAGTGACATTGACCTGGCCAGTGCGCCAGGACTGTATCTGCCCACATTCGGAGGCAGTGAGGTGGATGGCGCAAGTCATGTTGTGCGTAACTTGAATCTTTCAGAAAACGTAACCTTGGCAAGCCAGGGTTTCATTGGGGAAACAGGCGCCACTATCAAGAACATTGGAATCTTGAATGTTCAGGTTGCTGGTCAGCCGGCCGGTGGATTGGTGGGGCACCAAATGGTTGGGACAATAACCAACACTTTCGTGACCGGAGCGGTCGCGGGACCAGGATATGTCGGCGGTCTTGTCGGATACAACGACTCGGCAAGCATTAGTGACAGCTATGCTGCGGTAAGTGTTTCGGGGGGATATGGTGGTGGCCTAGTTGGGTACCACGAGTACGGCGGAATTGTCGATCACAGCTACGCGAACGGGCCCGTCGTAAATGGCTACGGTCTTGTCGGAGAAAACTGGGGAACGATCAACGCCAGTAGCTATTGGGATACGGAGACTTCTGGGCAGGCAAGCGGCGGTGGTATCTTTGACGGTGGTACAGGAAAGCTCACATCTGAAATGCGCCAACTTGCCACGTTTGCCGGCTGGGATATTTCGAATCAAGGTGGTTCGACTTCGGTGTGGCGTATCTATCAAGGCCAGACGTATCCGCTATTGCGGGCTTTCTTGACCCCCGCCACGGCCACTGCAAACAACGCGGGCAAGGCTTACGACGGTACTGCCTACAGCGGCGGTAATGGGGTGACGTGCTCGACCGGATCTTGTGCGGCGGCGGGCTACCTGGGAACCGTAAGTTACGCTGGAACTTCGCAGGGCGCGGTCAATGTTGGCAGCTATGCGATTACGCCAACCGGTCTTTACTCGAACCAGACCGGTTACGACATCTCGATTGTCGATGGCACGCTGGTGATTTCGGGAGCCGCACCAGTTAACGGTGCTTGCGGTGGTGCCAACGGTGTGGCGGCGAGTTCGCCGCCAACGGGCAACTTGTGTTCGATCGGTACTGCGTCGGGTGTGACGGGCACCGGGCCGTGGAGTTGGACTTGTGCTGGCCTCAATGGTGGTAACCCTGCGAGTTGTTCCGCTCCGGTTGCGGCGCGGCCGACGATCACCAGCGGTACGCCACTGGGCGGGGCGGTGGGTGCGGGCTACAACTTCACGGTCAGCGCCACTGGCACGGGACCGATCACGTTCGGCGCGACTGGTTTGCCGCCCGGCCTGACCATCGATCCGGTCAGCGGGGTGATCTCGGGCACGCCGACGGCGGCGGGGAGTTACAGCGTGACGCTTACCGCGACCAATGCAAGCGGCCCCAGCAGCGTCGGTTTCACCATGGTCATTGCGGCGGCTGTCAATGCGCAGGGGATTCCGACACTCTCCGAATGGGCGCTGCTGCTGACGTCGTTCCTGATGGCGGGCACGGCTGCGCTGGGCTTACAGCGGCGGGGCTGAGGCGGGAGCTTGGGTCAAACGTGGATGATGGTGTCGCTGTAGCGGGCCATCGTCGCGTCGTGCGTCATCAGGCGCATCGGTTCGACGAGGGCCTGGGCGACGAGCAGGCGATCGAACGGATCCTGATGATGCGCGGGAAGCGTCTCGACGGCGATCGCATGTTCCGGCTCGATGGCAAGCAGGCGATATCCCGCCAGACGGAAATAGCGCAGGGCCTCTTGTGCGGATACCGGCATGTCGCCCCGGCCGAGTCCGTGCTTGATGGCTATTTCCCACAGGCAGACGGCGCTGACCCAGACCGTGGTGCGCGGCGCCAGAATCAGGTCGCGCGCCTGGGCCGAAAGCTTCGGGGCATCGGCAATCGCCCACAACGCGACATGCGTATCCAGCAGCAGGTTCAAGCCGCGTCTCCACCAAGAAACAGGCGGGCTACTTCGTCATTATTGGCGTCGATATCGTCCGGAACGGTGAAGGCGCCTTTGGCGACTCCGATGCGCGGCCCGGATGCCGAGGACTCCATGGGTACCAGCCTGGCCGCCGGCCGGCCGTTCCGGGCAATGACGATTTCGCGTTCTTCCCCTTGTTCGATGGCCTCCACCAGCCGGGATAAGCTGGACTTGGCTTGCAACATATTGACGGATTGCATGGATTTTCCTCCTTGAGCGTGGTTAGTCTAGTCTGGCTAACTGCGTGCGTCAAGAATTCAAGTTCCGCAAACCGATGTCAGGCGGGCGCGAAGCGCGCCATCCGCGCTTCGCGGATCGGCAGGTTGATGAGCGCCGCGGCCGCCGCCAGCGTCATGTCCGCGTACCACATCCACGAGTAGTCGCCGCCGCGGGCGAAGGCGATGCCGCCGAGCCAGGCGCCGAAGAAGGCGCCGATCTGGTGCGTCAGCAGCGTCAGGCCGAACAGCGTGGCGAGATAGCGCGTGCCGAACAACTTGCCGACCAGGCGCGCAGTCGGCGGCACGGTGGCGAGCCAGGTGAAGCCGAGGCCGGCGGCGAACAGGTAGAACGTGAGGTCGGTGCGCGGCATCATCAGGTAGATCAAAATCAGCACCGCGCGCGAGCCGTACATCCAGAACAGCACGAGCTTGCTGCGATAACGGCCGACCCAGTAGCCGGCGGCGATGCTGCCGAAGATGTTGGCGAGGCCGATGATCGCCAGCGACCAGCTCGCCACGCTCGGCGGCAGGCCGCAGAGATTCACTTCGCCGGGCAGGTGCGTGACGAGGAAGGCGATGTGGAATCCGCAGGTGAAGAATCCCGCGTGCAGCAAGATGTAGCTGCGATCACCAAAAGCCTCGGCGATGGCGCGCTTGAGGCCGCCGGGCGGCGTTGCTGCGTGCAAGTGCGGCGTACCACCATGACTGACTCTGCCGATCAGCGGCAACGCTGCGAGGCTCGTGACGGCCAGCACCCAGAAGGCGCCCATCCAGCCGAAGAGCGCGATCAGGCGCTGCGTTGCCGGCGCGATGACGAACTGGCCGAACGAGCCGCCGGCGTTGATGATGCCGGAGGCCAGGCCCTGGCGGTTGGCCGGCAACTGCTGCGCGACGGCGCCGAACAGCACCGAGAAGCTGCCGATGCCGGAACCCACGGCAGTGAGAATGCCGAGCGAAAAGATCAGGCCGAACTGGCCGGGTAGCAGCGGCGCCAGCGCGCAGCCGCCCGCGAGAATCAGAATGCCGGCCACCAGCACGCGGCCGGTGCCGAAACGATCCGCCATCGCGCCGGCAATCGGCTGCACCACGCCCCACATCAGTTGCGCCACCGCGAGCGCAAAGCTGATGCTGGCGATGCCCAGCCCCGTGGCCTGGTCGATCGGCGCGATGAACAACCCCATGGACTGGCGGATGCCCATAGTGATAAGCATGATGGCGGCCGCGGCCAGGGCGACAGGCCAGAAACGTGCTTCGGGGTTGGTCATTCGGGTAACCTAGCGCAAGCGTGCAACAGGAACAACACGAATCGTAACAGGGACATGAAGGATCGCCAGCGCGTCTACGTCGCCGGATTCTCCGCTGCGGTGATTTCGTCTGGGGCGACGTTCCGGTTAGTCGGCGTGGTCGCTCACGACTTGGATGCGCGGCTGGCCCTTGTCGACGATCAGGGTATTCATCAGGCGCGCCGGCACCACCCCGACATTGCGGACATGGTGGACGCGTCCGCGCGGGTTGTACCAGGCTTGTCCGGCCGTGAAGCGCTGCGGCGGCTGGCCGTCGACGACCAGTTCCACCGTGCCCTCGACCACGCTGCCATAGCATTCGCCCGGGTGGCTGTGATGCGGCGACGATGCGCCGGGTTCGATGACGATGCTGTTGAGAACAAGTTCGCGGTCGTCGACGCTGCCGACGGGCGCGACCAGTATCGGCTTGGCGGAGAAGCCGCTCGCCGCCGGCTGGGCGGACGGCTGACGCGGTGCAGTGACGGCGAGAAGCAGCAGTACTGCTCCGGCAGTGACGGCGACGGTGGTCTTGCTCTTCATAACGGTTTCCTTTCGATGGGCGTTCAGAAATGATCCGCGGGGCCATGCTAACGGCGGCAATGCCATAACCAAAATGACTTGTTATCATAGATGCCATAACATCCGGGAATGCATGATGAACCTCGACCGCCTACGCATCTTTCACGTCGCCGCACGGCTGCGTAGCTTCACCGCGGCGGCGGCGGAACTTCACCTGACCCAGCCGGGCGTGAGCAAGCACGTCAAGGAACTCGAGCGGAGCTGCGGGCATCCTCTGTTCGAGCGCCTCGGCAAGACGGTCGTGCTGACCCAGGCCGGCGAAATCCTGGCGGCGGCCAGCGCCGACGTCTTCTGCCGGCTGGCCGATGCCAGACAGCGCCTGGACGATCTCGGCCGCGGCCACGGGCG
>PMIH01000177.1 GCA_003158255.1 Rhodocyclaceae bacterium | reverse complement strand
GAGCTGATCTCGCGCGGCCATGGCTTGGTCGCCGACGACGTCGTCGAAGTCTCTCGCGTTTCGCTCGACATGCTGGAAGGCCGCTGTCCGGAATTGCTCCGGGATTTCATTGAAGTGCGCGGCCTCGGACTGCTCAACATCCGCGCCGTGTTCGGCGAGACCGCCTGCCGGCGCAAGATGCGCATGAAGCTGATCGTGCATTTGCAGCGGCCGCAGGCCAACCCCGAAATGCAGCGCTTGCCGCTCGATGCGCAAACCGAAACCATTCTCGGTGTGCCGATCCGCAAGGTCATCCTGCCCGTCGCCGCCGGCCGCAACCTTGCAGTTCTTCTGGAGGCCGCAGTCCGCTCGACCATCCTGCAACTCCGCGGTGTCGACAGCATGCAGGAGTTTCTCGATCGACAGCAACGGGCGCTGGAAACCGATGACGGTGTCAACTAGACTGCCAACCAATCGTTATCCATATGGGTTTTGTCTGGTGTCCGGTGAAATACATCGGATTGATTCGCAATCATCGGCAAATTGTTAGCCGAAAGCGTCAGGTTCGGCTCTTTTTGCTTCAACTGCCGTTTCATCGAGGAGGATTTACATGAATCGCAAGATCGCACTCGTTGCCGCATCGCTGTTTACGCTCGCTATTGCTCCCGTCGCTATGGCTGGCCCTCAGCAGGAAAAAATGAAATCCTGCAATACCGAAGCCCAAGGCAAGAAGGGTGACGAGCGGAAGGCCTTCATGAAAGAATGTCTGTCCGCCAAGAAAGCGGAGGAGAAGAGCGCCAAGACCGCGCAACAGGAAAAAATGAAATCCTGCAACGCAGATGCAAAGACCAAGGCGCTGAAAGGTGCCGAGCGCAAGACGTTCATGAGCAGCTGCCTCAAGGGCTAAACGTCGGCGGACTGCACGTCACGGTAGCACTACGCAATGCCGGCCTGTCCAGGGCCGGCATTTCTTTTTCCTGTCCAGACTCAACCCAGCACTTCAAACTCGAGCAGCTCGCCTTTGTCACCGTCAGTTGCGTGGCCAAAGGAAATATGGCCGCTGCCACTCAGAATCGCCTCCTCCCGTCTGAGCGCAAACTCAATGTCGCCAAGGAAAGATACATAAGTGCCATTCGTGCTCTGGTCGATCAATACATACTTATCGTACCGTCGCTCGATCCGGCCGTGGTTGCGGGATGCGCGGGAGTCCTGGGTAACAACGTCAGCATGGGGATCGCGGCCAAAGGTGGCACTTGGGCGATCATCGCCCAACCACACCTCCTGATCGCCGTATCGCAACCGCATCCGGGTTTCCGCATGGACTGCCGGCGGCGCGGAAAATTTCGTTGCTGACTCTTCGTCACCAGGAGCCCAGAGAATCTCGAAGACATTGACCATCTCGTCCTCGCCCTTGACTGTCAGAGCCTCGATGGTTCGCGTCCGCTCGCGCAAGTCCGCCGGAAGCAGTGCGGCCGTTTCGGCCGTCGTCAGGGACTGGCCGGGGCGGGCCAAACTCGCCAGCCGCGACGCCAGATTCACGGTATCGCCGACGACATCGCCGTCTTCCTCCATCGCCGGCCCGTAGTGAAAACCAAGTCGGATCGCTAAAGTGACACCGGACACCGGTGGCAAAGCATCGACACGTCGCTGGATCTCGATGGCGGCATGGGCGGCCGCTTCGGCGGACTCGAACACGACCATCAACTCATCGCCCTGTGTCTTGACGACGCGGCCCTTCGCTGCCGTCGCCGCACGCTCCATTCGGTTCAGGCAACGCTCAACGGCGTGTAACGCCTCGGCGTCGCCGAGCTTTTCGTACAAGCGCGAGCTGCCGGAAATATCGGCAAACAACACGCAAAGATCACGCGTAGCGGAATTCATGTTCTTACCTAACCGTATCGATGTAGATCCGTTGTGCAGCGGCGATCGCCGCATCCCCGTCAACCGCCAGGCCCATTCCCGCCAGTACTTTGGCCAGAGCGCCAAGACAGAGTTTGACGTTGTCGGCGCGCGCGGAATGACCCATCAAGCCGAAACGCCAAACCTTGCCGGCCAACGGGCCCAGACCGGCGCCGATTTCGAGACTGAACCGATCCAGCAGCTGCTTGCGCACCGCCGCTTCGTCAACGCCCGCGGGCACATACACGGCGTTGAGCTGCGGTAGGCGGGCGTCCTCGCGGACCAGGAACTTGAGGCCCAGCACATCGAAGCCGGCCTTCAAGGCCTCATGATGCAGGCGATGACGTGCCCAGGCGTTTTCCAGCCCCTCGTCCTTCAGCATCACCAGCGATTCGTGGAGCGCGAACAGGCTGTTGACCGGCGCCGTGTGGTGATAGGTACGCTTGCCGCCCGGCGCACTCCAGTATTCGAGGACCAGGCCCAGATCCATGAACCAGCTTGGTACCTTCTGGCGACGCGCCTTGAGCCGCTCGACGGCGCGTTCGCTAAACGTCACCGGTGCCAGGCCGGGCACGCAGGAGAGACATTTCTGGCTACCCGAATAGATGGCGTCTGCGCCCCATGCGTCGACGAGCACCGGCGTGCCACCGAGCGAGGTAACGGTGTCGACGATGGACAGGCAGCCTTTGTCGCGCGCCAGGCGGACCAACGCCGCAGCATCGGACTGCGCCCCGGTCGAGGTCTCGGCATGAACGAAAGCCACGGCCTTGGTATCCGGATTGGCATTCAATGCATCGGCGACTTTTTGTGGATCGACCGGCTCGCCCCAGGTGTCTTCGACGATCACGGCTGTGCCGCCGAAGCGCTGCACGTTCTCGATCATGCGGCCGCCGAAGACCCCGTTACGGCAGACGATGACCTTGTCGCCAGGCTCGACGAGATTGACGAAGCAAGTCTCCATGCCGACCGAACCCGGTCCGGAAACGGCGAAGGTCAGCGCGTTCTCGGTCTGGAAGGCATAGCGGAGGAGAATCTTGATCTCCTCCATCATCTCGACGAAAGCAGGATCGAGGTGGCCGATGGCCGGCCGGCCCAGTGCCGCAACCACGCGCGGATGCATGTCTGAGGGCCCCGGTCCCATCAACACGCGACTGGGAACAGGGCGGCTGGTGATGCCTGTCGGCGGAAGAATACGGATAGTCATCGGGCGATCATGCAGGGCAAAAACAGCGGGGAATCATAGCATTCAGGTTGGCCACGAGGCCACTGATGCTTCGGTGAATTCCTGCATATCGAAAGCCATATCGCCGTCGGCTTCCGGCCTTCCGGTGGCCTTCAGGCTCCGGAAATCGTGCAACCTTGCATCCATCAGGTGCGATGGCACAACATTGGCCAAGCTGCGAAACAACGTCTCGATGCGCCCAGGGAAGCGTCTCTCCCAGTCACGCAGCATTTGTTTGACCTGGGTACGCTGTAGATTGGGCTGGCTGCCACAGAGATTGCAGGGGATGATCGGGAACTCTCGGACCTTCGCCCAGGCCGCCAGATCGCGTTCGCGCACATAGGCCAGTGGACGAATGACCACATGGCGGCCGTCGTCGGTCACCAGCTTGGGCGCCATCGCCTTCATCTTGCCGCCGAAGAACATGTTGAGAAACAAGGTCTCCAGGATGTCGTCGCTGTGATGCCCAAGGGCGATCTTGGTGGCGCCCAGCTCCGAAGCAACCCGATACAGGATGCCACGCCGAAGACGCGAACACAGCGAGCAGGTAGTCTTGCCCTCTGGAATCAATCGCTTGACGATCGCGTAGGTATCCTGCTCCTCGACCCGGAACGGGATGTCGAGACCGCCAAGGTAGCGGGGAAGAACGTCGGCCGGGAAACCCGGCTGCTTTTGGTCCAGATTGACCGCAATGACATCGAACCGGATCGGCGCATGCTCACGCAGATACAGGAGCACATCCAGCAGGCCAAAGGAGTCCTTGCCGCCTGAGAGGCAGACCATGACCCTGTCGCCATCTTCGATCATGTCGTAGTCGGCGATGGCTTGACCGGTGGCACGGCGCAGCCACTTGGCGAGCTTGTTGGCCTCGAAGGCAGCCTTGTTCGCCTGCCGGGCAGTCGTTACCATGTCCGCGTATCCATTTCGATTGTCTTGGCCGCCACCGCACCTTGCGCGATCGCGCTGACGACACTCGGGAAGTGTGGGTTGCAGACATCGCCCGCCGCATAAATGCCCGGTTCACCGGTATGGCCGCTGACATCGACCACCAGATAACCCTGTGTGTCGAGGTGCATGCCCGAACGGAGCTCCGCAGGGAAAACGCTATTGATGAACGCCGTGTTCGGTTCGTAGCCGGCGAGTACGTGGATGTGATCGACGACGATCCGCTCATTGCGCTCCGCGACCGCCAGCGTAACCTCGGCGCCTGAATGACCCTCCTTGATCCCCAGCACCCGTGCTGCCTGTAGCAGGTGGCAACGGCCGGTTGCTGCCTCATCGGCCACGGCGGTGGTCAATCTTTGCTGCGCCCGCGGCCGCGAACGGACGGCGAGATGCACCGCCGCTGCGTTCGGTGCCAGGAGGCGCGCATTTTCAAACGCATTGTCGCCACCGCCCACGATCAATACGCGTTTCCCGGCAAGGGCACCGAGATCGGCAAAGGCATGGGGCCCGTAAGCAATGCGCCCTGGCGCCACACCAGCAACGCCCTCGACCTCCGCCAGTACCTCTTCAGCGCGATAGCGGGTGCCGGTGGCAACGATCAGTGCAACGCAGCCGATTTCCTGCCCGCTGTCGAGACGCAACCGAAAAGAACCGGGACCCCCACTAAGCCTGACCGGGCGCGCGCCAGTCTCCACCGCGATCCCGACTGCGGCGGCGTGTTCGACGAAGCGTGTCGCCAGCATGGGGCCCGTCTGCCCCATCTGGCCCAGCACCCAGTCATTGCCGAGATAGTTCAGGTTTTGCAGTCCGCCGGCGTGCGCACTCGCGTCAAGCACGCGGGGCTCGAAGCCGAGGTTGCGCAGCCAGAGCGCAGCCGAGAGGCCCGCCGGTCCGGCGCCGAGAATTGCGATGCACCTGCTTGCCTTCATGCTGCCAAGTATACCGGCTAGCCCTTGACCAACGCGGCCAACGCGCGGCTTGCGGCAGCAAAGCCGAAACCGGCCGTCACGCAAACCGAGGAACCATAGCCCGCGCAGGAAAGTCCCTGCAAGCCCGGCTCGTCGATATCGCAGGCCGCGGCCTCGGGTTGTCGGATCGGTTCCAGCGAATAGACGCACTCGACGCCAAACTTCTTCTTGGGATCGCGCGGAAAGCCATGATCACGCCGTAATGTCGAACGCAATTTTGCCGCCAGCGGGTCCTGCGTCGTCCGCGAAAGGTCATCGACGCGAATCGACGCAGGATCGGTCTTGCCGCCGGCGCCGCCAGTCGTCACTACCGGCATGTCGATATCGCGGCAATGCGCGATCAGCGCCGCCTTGGCCCGTACCTGATCGATGGCATCGATGAGGAAATCGCACCGTGGTAACAACAGGGCAACGTTCTCCGGTGTAACGAACTCCTCGATCCCGGTCACCTCGCATGATGGATTGATCGCAGCGATGCGCTCCTTCATGGCCAGTACCTTGGCCTGGCCGATCGTATCCTCGAGCGCGTGGATCTGTCGATTCAGATTGGATTCGGCAACGTGATCGAGGTCGATCAAAGTCAGTCGGCGCACGCCGCTGCGTGCCAAAGCTTCCACTGCCCATGAGCCGACCCCGCCGATGCCGACGACGCAGATATGGGCCGCGGCCAGGCGCTCCAGCGCACCTTCACCGTAAAGGCGGGTGATGCCGCCAAAGCGACGAGGGAAGTCCGGAACGCTCATTGGAATAGCCCTGATTAAAACGTGGAAATGCACTTGCGAAGCGGATGTTAGCCCAGTTGCGGTCGTTGCAGTTTGCCTCCGCACAGGTATGATGATTGCCTAGCGATTTCTCGGAAAAAACATTGAAACGATGAATGCCTGGTTTGGGGCGTGGGGCCAATTGATCGACGACTGGTGGCAGTCACTGGGCCTCCGTAGCCAGCATGACCTATGGCTGACCATTGGCTGGGTCGCGCTGGTCTTCTGGGCATGGGGTTCTTATCGCCTGCTGCGGCGGCTGGCCGGCTATCGCAAGTTCGGCAGCCGCTGGTACAACGAAACCGAGTACGCACGCCTGATGCAGGTACTCTGGGAAGACCAGCAGGCCGGCAAGCGGGTCATGAGCCATGCGGAACTCCAGGCGCTGCGCGCGTTTCGCTATGGCAAATCGATCAAGCCGATCATCTCCGGCAAGGGCGGCGGTTACTTCGACGTCTGATCCCGGGCATCTTTGC
Organism: Rhodocyclaceae bacterium; assembly: GCA_003158255.1. Classification (GTDB taxonomy): domain Bacteria; phylum Pseudomonadota; class Gammaproteobacteria; order Burkholderiales; family Rhodocyclaceae; genus Fen-999. The sequence goes on along the minus strand of PMIH01000177.1, from coordinate 6,307 downwards.
CGCTGGCCCGTGGCACAATCCCGGCCCTGATGAATTCCTCTCTGCCGGAACCCTCCGAAACCGCCAAGGAAGCCAGCCGCGCGCTGGCCGGCCGCATTGCCGATGAAATCAACGCGGCCGACGGCTGGATGCCTTTCGACCGCTACATGGACCTCGCGCTGCACTGTCCCGGGCTTGGCTATTACGGCGGCGGCGCACACAAGTTCGGCACGAACCACGAGGGCGGCGATTTCGTCACGGCTCCGGAACTGACACCGCTGTTCGGCCAGACGCTGGCAGCACAGGTCGGCCAAATCATGGCGGCCGCCAAGGGCGAAGTATTGGAGGTCGGTGCCGGCAGCGGCCGACTCGCGGCCGACTTGCTGCTAGCGCTCGATGCGGCCGGTCAAACGCCCGATCGCTACCTGATCCTCGAACTTTCCGGCGAGTTGCGCGCCCGCCAGCACGAGACGATCGCAGCAGCCGCACCCGGCCTGCTCCAACGCGTGGCGTGGCTCGACGGCCTGCCGGAAAGCTTCTCGGGGTGCGTGATCGGCAACGAACTCCTCGATGCCATGCCCATCCACGCACTCGCATGGCGTGCCGGCGGATTGATGGAACGCGGCGTGATGTTTGATGGCGAACGGTTCACCTGGTGCGAACGCCCGGCGACGGCCTTCCTCGCGGAAGCAACGCGGACGTTGCCGATCGAAGCCCCATACGAAAGCGAAATTGGCCTGACCGCGACCCGCTGGGTCGCGGAATGGGGTCACCGTCTCGAACGGGGTGCCTTGCTTCTCCTCGACTACGGTTTGCCGCGCCACGAGTACTATCACCCGGGACGCAATGGCGGCACGCTACGCTGTCACTATCGCCACCGCGCACATGACGACCCCTTCTGGTGGCCAGGCCTATCCGACATCACAGCCCATGTCGACTTCACTGCGGTTGCCGAAGCCGGCCATGGCGCCGGACTCGATGTGCTCGGCTATACCAACCAGGCCGGCTTTCTGATCAATCTGGGACTGGGCGAAAGGCTGGCCGTACGACGCAAGCTGGACGAAGCATCCGGGCTACGCGCGGCAGGCGCGGTTCAAATGCTCATTTCACCGAACGAGATGGGCGAACTGTTCAAGGTCATCGCCCTCGGTCGCGGGATCAGCGAGTCCATGTTGGGCTTCGTGCGCGGCGACCGTACCCACACCCTGTGAAGGGAAAAAAGAAAACACCGGACCACGCGTCAATTTGCGCGGCCGATGCGAGCCGAAGCTACTCCTGGCTGCGATAGAGGTTGTTCAGAAAAGACTCGATCTCGCCTTCGACGGGTGAGCGATCGCGATGATGCACGACGGGCTGCAAGCCAAGCTGCAACTCAGGCCGCTGCCATTCTGCATTCAGCACTTCCTCCTCGAAACACCCGAATTCCGGCTCCAGCCGTTCTTCTGTTTTTCCTGAGCTCATGTCCATTATCACTAACATGTCTGGCCTCCATTGGGAATTAATCGACCTGACCTGTTCAGTATAACGACGCCGTTCCCCAAAGGTTTAGTTGGGGTGGCGAAAACAAGTTCAAGTGTCGCTTCGCCGCCACGTGCGGCGCTGTTCAGCGCAGCACAAACTGGGTGCCGAGCCTGGGCGCCGAGCGATGTACCCCATTGCCGGCCGAACTGATGACCGGCTTTCCGACGCAGAAATTCAGCCTGTACTTTTCTGATCGGCTAGTAGGGAATTGGTGATCCGTCGTCGTACGTATTGCCGGTCACCGTGGGATTAGGATCGTCGATGGTCCAGGGGCCATACACCGCGTCGCGACTGAAGCGGTTGTTGATCACACGTGTATTCTTCGGCCGGGTCGCACCGGTACCCCGGATGTTGAGCGTGTAGCCGCCACCGGATAACCAGTTGTTCTCGATGGACAAGTCTTCAGTCGCCGCGCCGGATTCATCACCGGTTTGAACTGCTGCATTGCTGGCCCCGGAGATGCTGTTGTGATGGAGGGCCACCCCCTTGCCGCCGGTCGATTGAACACCGTCGTTATGTTCGCCCGGGCCATTGGAAAGGTCATGAATCCAGCAGTCTTCAACAAGCACATCGGCGTCTGCCTTGAGGCCATCCGCCATGCCGTGAATGTTGAGTCGACGTGCCGTGTAGTGCTGGAAAGCAATGGCCGAAGTTACCTGCCCCGACAAGCCGACGATCTCGCTGTCCTCGACCAGCAGACCGACATTGTTGTTGTCGAAATATCGAATCGGGTAGTAGTCGCCGCTGGTGATCCTGACCTTGCGGATTGTCACGTTGTTGGCGAGCACCGTGATGGCCCCGGTGATATCGAGCTTCTCGACCACGGCGCCGTCCGTTGTCACCGTAATCGAACTGCTCGGGGTAAGCGATGTCCCTGCCGGGACGCCTGTATTGGCGGCGCTTGGCCAACCGCTGCCGGACGTATCGCTGCTGCCTGATGTCGTTCCGCCACCGGTTCCGCCGCCCCCACCGCCACAGGCGGAGAGAAGCAGGATGCCGATGAGTGTCCCCGCTACCAGATTTCGCATGCTCAATCTCTCCCAAATGACAGGCAAGCGTGCCAGGAACCCTGCTGCGAATTCAAGTGTCGTCTTGCCGCCACGGCGCAACCTTGAACAGGAACAGCATGCCGGGAATGGCAAGCGCCGCGCAAAGCAGGAAGAAAGTGAACCAGCCCATCCGCTCGACCAGATAACCGGCACCGGAGTTGATCAGTGTGCGCGGTACCGCGGCGAGACTGGAGAAAAGCGCGTACTGCGTGGCGGTGTAGAGCGGGTTGGTGGCGCGCGCGATGAAGGCGACGAAGGCTGCGGTGCCCAAGCCGACGCCAAGCGCCTCGAAACCGATGACCAGCGCCAGTTGCATCAATTGCTCGGCGCCGACGACCATGTTGGGCCCCAGCCAGGCGAGCCAGGCGAAGCCGAAGATCGACACCAGTTGCACGACGCCGAACAGCCACAGCGCGCGATTGATGCCGAGCTTCACCATCCAGAGGCCGCCGAGCAGGCCGCCGATCACCGCCGGCCATAAGCCCGCGTGCTTGGCGACCAGGCCGATCTCGGATTTGGCGAAACCCATGCTGAGGTAGAAAGGCGTCGCCAGCGCGGTGCATAGCGAATCGCCTAGCTTGTAGAAGAAGATGAAGGCCAGCATCAGGAGCGCCTCGCGCCAGCCGGCGCGGTTCAGGAACTCACGGAATGGTTCGACCACCGCTTCCCGCAGCGTCCTCGGCGTACCACCACGACTGACTTTCTCCGACACCAGCAACGTCATCGCCAGGCCCGGCAGCATGAAGAGCGCGGTGATGGCAAACACATCGCCCCAGGGCAGATGATCGGCCAGGATCAGCGACAGCGAGCCCGGCACCAAACCGGCAATGCGGTAGGCGTTCACGTGCACCGAGTTGCCCAGGCCAAGTTCGTGGTCGGGCAACAGCTCGCGGCGATAGGCGTCGAGCGCGATGTCCTGGGTGGCTGAAACGAATGAGAGCAAGGTTGCAAGGACGACGATGGCCTGAAGGTCGGTGCTCGGGGAAAACAGGCCAAGGCCCGCAATGAGCATCAGGAGCAGGATCTGCGTCGCTGCCATCCAGCCGCGTCGACGGCCGAGGCGCGGCAGCGCAAAACGATCCAGCAACGGTGACCAGAGAAACTTCCAGATGTAGGGAATCTGCATGAGCGCCAGCAAGCCAATGGCCTTGATGCTGATGCCCTCGGTGTAAAGCCATGCGGGAACGAGGTTGAGGAGAAGGTAGAGTGGCAGGCCCGAGGAAAAACCGGTGAAGACGCAGATCAGCATCCGCCGATTCAGCAGGGCTTCGAGCCATGCGGGACGGGGCATCAGAAGAACAAGCCGTGCAGCATCTTGGCGAGTAGCAGGACGAGCAGCCCAGCGAAGATCTTCTTCACCGTTGCAACAGGCAGACTGTGCGCGACTTTGGCGCCGATGGGTGCCATCAGCATGGACACGATTACCGTCGCCGCCAGCGCCGGCAAATAGATGAAGCCAAAGCTGCCGGCGGGTAACTCTGCCGCACCGTAGCCGGCAATCATGTAGCCAATGGTACCGGCCAGCGCTATCGGGAACCCGATCGCCGCCGACGTGCCGATGGCGTGATGCACCTTGACATTGCACCAAGTCATGAACGGCACCGACAGCGAACCGCCGCCAATCGCCACCAGGGACGAAATGCCACCGATGAAGGCGCCAACGCCAAACATGCCGGCCTTGCCCGGCAAATTGCGCGAAGGCTTGGGCTTGACGTTGAGGATCATCTGCACGGCGACATAGGCGATGAAGATGGCAAAGAAGATCGCCAGTGGCTTGGTCGGCACGCGCCCGGCGATTTGCGCACCGAGCAATGTACCGACCACGATACCGGGAGCGATGTCACGCACGATCGGCCAAACCACGGCGCCGTGTTTGTGGTGCGCACGCAGGCTGGAAATCGAAGTGAACACGATGGTCGCCATCGAAGTACCCAGCGCGAGGTGCATGAGGTGCGCCTCGGGGAAACCCTGCGCCGCAAACATCATGGCCAGGACCGGCACCATGATGGCACCGCCGCCGACACCGAGCAAGCCGGCGAAGAAGCCCGCGACTGCGCCGAGCACCAGATAGCCCAGGAACCACTCGTTCATTTCAACAACCTCTTGATGATGAATTCCCACTCCGCCGGATCGACCGGCGTGATCGACAGACGGTTGCCGCGGGCAAGCACGCGCATGCGCTCGAGTTCCGGATGGCTGCGTAATTCCGGCAGGCCGATCAGGCGCGTCTTCTTGGTCGCGCGCACATCGACGTTCACCCAGCGCGGATTTTCCGGCGTCGACTTCGGATCGAAATAGGGGCTCTTGCGATCGAACTGCGTGCGATCCGGATAGGCCAGCTTGGCCACCTCGGCCAGCCCGGCAATGCCCGGTTCCTTGCAGTTCGAGTGGTAGAAGAGCACCTTGTCGCCAACCCTCATCTGGTCGCGCATGAAGTTGCGCGCCTGGTAGTTGCGCACGCCCCACCAATCCACGGTTTGCATCGGCATCGCCAGTACAGCATCGATGCCGACCACGCCGGGCTCGGTCTTCATCAGCCAGTAACGCATGATCCCGCCAGCCAAAAAAAGAAGAGCACGGAAGGTTCCGTGCTCTTGATCTGATTCCCCACGCGTGCCGTCAGGCCGAGTCTCCTGAACCTGGGTTCAGGTGGGTCACGTTCCTGCCACATCAGGTGCATCCGGCGAGGGATGCTCACAACAGCAGCGTCTGGTCGGCAACCGTGTCACGAAGACATTGGTTCAAAGGAATTACGACCTTGGCGAACACCGCAGGGAAAACTTGCGGACGGTCTAGAAGAGTTCTTCTTGAGGAGCCAGAACGGCATCCAGACGCGCCTCCATGGCAGCGATTCTACCCTTCGCCTCCTTCGCGTCAATTGAACCTGCCGGTTCCTTGATGTTGATCAGTTCATGCGCAAGATTCAGCGCCGTCATCACCGCCAGGCGTTCACCGGTACTCTTGGTCTGCTTGGCAATCTCGCCCATCTTCCAGTCGAGGAAGGCGACCACGGCGAGAAGGTCTTCCTTCTCTTCGGGCGCGCAGGCAACGCGGAATTCCTTGCCGCGCAGCGTGATGTCGATGGTGTTGGCAGCGCTCATTTTTCTGGCAGCCTGTCCATGATGGTCTCGAGACGGTCGCGCGCTGTCGTCACGCGCGCGGCCAGCGCCTGCTTCTCCTGTTCGAGGCCGACGATACGCTCGCGCAGCGCATGATTCTCCGCGCGCATTTCGTCGCAGAAGGCGGCGACAAGCGCCACTTTGGCTTCGAGAGAAGAAATATCGATGTCCACTGGTGCAGAGTGTCGTTGAAAAATCCTGCTTGGTCAAGTAGTAAGGATCGACATTGAAAGTTGCGCCACATGTTGAACCGTAACATCGGAATGATCGCGGGCCCGAATGCTAGAATCTTTTCCGTTCGTGGTGCCCGCCCGCCTTTGGCGTTCGGGTGAAACGGGAAACAGGTGAGTCGATCCACGGATCGGCAATGCCTGTGCTGCCCCCGCAACGGTAAGGAAGTGCGGGCGTGCCAATCAGCCACTGGAAGCGATTCCGGGAAGGCGGCACGCCAAGACTTCCGAGCCCGGAGACCGGCCAGGGACAACGGTGGAAATGTCGCGGGAGGCGACGACCTGGTGTCCTGGTTCCCGACTCCCGCAGCGTTTCCGTTCAGCTATGTTCCGGCTCGCGGGATTGCGTGCCGGTCATCGGGAGTCATCCACTCATGCAACGCTGCATCATCGCTGCCGCACTCGCGGC
>PMIH01000026.1 GCA_003158255.1 Rhodocyclaceae bacterium | reverse complement strand
CCCTACTCGACCATCACCACCGGCAACACGGCGCTCTATACCTTCACCGTACTGATCCTCGGCTTCGCCTCCATCATCGGCGGGGTGAACTTTCTCACTACTGTCGCCTACATGCGCGCGCCGGGGCTGAAGTGGGGCAACCTCAATATCTTCGTCTGGTGCACGCTGGGCGCCTTCGTNNCTGGTTCTACTCGCACCCGGCGGTGTACGTGATCTTCCTGCCTTTCATCGGCGTCATCTACGAGATCGTCACCACTTTCGCCAAGAACCCGCCGTTCAACTACAAGATGGTCGTCTATGGCGGCATCTTCGGCATCGTCGGCCTCTCGGGCGAGGTGTGGGTACACCACCTGTACACCTCAGGCATGGCCGACTGGATCCGTATCGGCATGATGATCACCACCCTGATGATCTCGGTGCCCGTCGGCCTGCTGGTGATCGGCCTCGCCGGCACGCTTTACAAGGGATCGATCACCTTCGAAACGCCGATGCTCTACGCGCTGGGCGTGATGTTCCTGTTCCTGATCGGCGGCCTCACCGGCATTCCGCTGGCGGTGACTTCGCTGACGGTGCACCTCTCGCGCTCGTACTATGTCGTCGGCCACTTCCACTACGTGATGGCCGTGGCTGGCACGTTCGCCATCTTCGCCGGCGTCTATTACTGGTTCCCGAAGTTCACCGGTCGCATGTACAACGAGTTCTGGGGCAAGCTCGGTTTCTGGATCACCTTCGCCGGCACCAACATCGTCTTCTGGACGATGATGGTCATCGGGGTCAAGGGCATGCCGCGCCGCTATTACGACTACGCCCAGTTTCCGCAATTCGAGAGCGCACACCAGTTCATGACCTTCGGTGCCGTCATACTCGGCATCGGCTTTGTCATCGCCCTCATCAACTGGATCGTCGGCGCCATCAAGGGACCGAAGGCGGGCGACAATCCCTGGGGCTCGAAGTCGCTCGAATGGACCACCGTCTCGCCGCCGCCACACGGTAACTGGCCGACGCCACCAGTGCTCGAAGAGAACTGGAGTCCGTACGCATACCGGCGTGGCTGACGCATCGAAACCATCGACCGCCCAGTGGCTGATTGCGCTGGGCGTGGCGCTGGCGCTTTCCGGCGCCTTCCTGGCGTGGCGGCACTGGCCCGGGCCCGCGCCGGCACTGCCGCCATCGGGCCGGCTGTCTTCCTCGACGCTCATCGATGATGCAGTGCCGCTACCGGCTTTCGCACTGCGTCGCGCGGGCAGCACGCTCACCAATGCCGACCTGCTCGGCCACTGGACATTGCTCGACTTCGGCTACACCTTCTGCCCGGACACCTGCCCGACGACGCTGGCGACCCTGAAGGAAGTGAAGACGCAACTGGAAGCCAGCGGCACGGCCTCGCCGCAGGTCATCTTCGTTTCGGTTGACGCGGCACGCGACACGCCCGCGCGGCTCGCCGACTACGTGCGCTTCTTCGACCCCGCCTTCATCGGCGCGACCGGCGACGATGCCGAGCTAGGGTCGCTGGTCAAGCACCTCGGCGTCCAGTACGAACGTCACGACACTCAGGACAAGAAGCGCTATGTCGTGGACCACAGCGCGGTCGTGTACCTGATCGACCCACAAGGAAAGTTGAAGGCGACCTTCTCGTGGCCGCACGATGCGGCCACGATGGCCACCGACTACGCTCAGATCACTTCCGGCCGCCGAGCATCGCTTTGAGACAGACCAGCACGAATATCACACCGCCGATCACGGCAATCAGCCCACCCAGGCCCATCAGGCCCATGCCGAGCTTCTGCGGCAGCGTGACGAGCATCTGCTCCGCGCCCGCCACCTTGCGCTGCACGCCGTAGCCACCCGACCAGGCGAGCCCCAGCACGTGCAGCAACTGGCCGCCGCCATAGACGTAGGGCTGCCAGCGCGCCATGCGCCCATTCGCTTCGCCGAAGCCAAGCTTCGGCAGCAGCACGTAGGTCAGGCCCATGAAGGCAAGCGTCACGCCGACGATGGCGCCGTGGTAATGCGCGGGGATCACGACATTCACACCGCGAATCAGATAGCCCAACACGCCGCCGACGACGAACAGCGTCAGCGACGCCGCCAGCGCCGACTTCGCGGGCGACACCTGCCCGCGTGCGGGCCACAGGGCAACGAGCGCGAGCACCAGCAAAGGCAGCAACAGCGGATGGCCGAATTCCATCAGCCGCGCGAAGTAGGCAACATGCTCGCCCGAGCCAGCCGGGGCGACGATCAGGATCAGCGGCACCGCGAGCACGGGCAGCGCCGCCAGCGCAAACAACGCACTGGCCCGCGCAAAAGTCAGCCGTGGTGGTACGCCAAGCGCATCGGCCAGCCAGCACCACGCGACCGCCGCGAGCAGCGCATGCTGGAATTGCAGCACGTGGCCACCGCCCCAGAACAACATCTCGAAGTAGCCCTGCCCCGCCAACTCGTCCGGCAGCATCGCCCACGCAAGCGCCGTGACCGCGAACGCCATCGTGCCGATCACGGTCGATAGCGCCACCGCCAGACGCGCCGGCTCGGCGATGGCAAACCTGATCGTCGCCAGCCCGCGCAGCATCGCCAGCGCGAAGCCGGCACCGGCAAGCATCAGTCCGACGAAGAACACCGGCTGGCGCAGGATCGGGATGTAGTTGTTCAGCAGCGGCCGCGCATCCGGAAAGAATGGCGAGACCACCATCAGCACCGTGCCGACAGAGGCCAAGCCAACGCCGGCAACACCCAACGCCGCAAATCTTCCACTGCCAGCGAGGCTCCACAACACGGCTGCGAAAGCCATGAACCAGATCAACACCGATAAATCGACATGGACGATCAGCGCGGCGCGAAAGAAATCACCCTGCGGCAGCAAGTCCTGCACGCCCGGCGTGCGCGACA
>PMIH01000049.1 GCA_003158255.1 Rhodocyclaceae bacterium | reverse complement strand
TGCCACCGGCCGCATGCTCGCGGCAGGCATCCGTGTCGGTTGGCGGCCACAGGCGGTGCTGCCGAGTATCAACGGTTACCCGAATCGGCTGCGTGCCATGTTCAAGGCGCTGGTCGACAACGCCATCGAGGCAATGAACGTCAAGGGTTGGCGCGAGCGCGAACTGGCGGTCATCAGTCGCAGCGTGGACGGCGCCATCGAAATCGTCATTGAAGACAGTGGCGCCGGCGTTCCCGCCGGCGTGCGCTTGAAAGTCTTCGAGCCCTTTTACACCACGAAGAAGAACGGCGGCCATCTTGGCACCGGCTTGTCGTCCGCGCTGCAAGTCGCGCAGGACCACGGCGGCGCCATCGAGATCGATCCCGCAGATGCCGGCGGTTGCCGCGTGCGCGTCGTGCTGCCGCTGAAAACATCATGAGCCTGATTTCCCAACTTCATCGCGCCGAACTCGACTGCCTGTACCGCGTCAGCGAGATCCTGTCGCGTTCGCTCGATTGCGCGCAAACGGTCGGCCAGGTACTCGACGTCCTCGACGAAGAAGTCGGCCTGTCGCGCGGCATGGTCAGTGTCGTCGAACCCGAAAGCGGCGATCTGGTCGTGCACGCCGTACACGGTATGGACGCTGCCGAACCGGTGCGCTACCAGCCGGGCGAGGGCATCCTCGGCGTGCTGCTCGAAGACAAGCGTTCCATCGCCCTGCCCGTGGCCGGACGCGACGCGCGCTTTCTCAACCGCATGGGCATCTACGACCGCACGCTGCCCTTCATCGCCGCGCCGATCAACGTCGGCGGCAGCTTCAAGGGCGTGCTGGCGGTGCAGCCGGACGAACCCGACGACGGCCTGCTCAACGAGCGCGCCCGCTTCGTCGAAATGGTGGCGAGCCTGATCGGCCGCAGCGTCCGCCTGGCGCTCGACGTCGCCGCCGAGAAGAAGAGCATCGCCGAAGAGCGCGACAGCCTGCGCCGCACCGTTCGTCACCAGTACGGTTTCGACAACATCGTCGGCCACTCGGCTGTCATGCGCCGCATCTTCGAACAGATCCGCATGGTCGCCAAGTGGAACACCACGGTGCTGATCCGCGGCGAAACCGGCACCGGCAAGGAACTGATCGCCAACGCCATCCATTACAACTCGCCGCGCGCGCGTGGNNGGCACGCTGTTCCTCGACGAAATCGGCGAAATCTCGCCAGCCTTCCAGGCCAAACTGCTGCGCGTGCTGCAGGAAGGCGAGTTCGAACGCGTCGGCGGCAGCCGCAGCCTGAAGGTCGATGTACGCGTCATCGCCGCCACCCACCGCAACCTCGAAGCGGCGGTGGACGCAGGCGATTTCCGCGAAGACCTCTACTACCGCCTCAACGTCATGCCCATCCTGCTGCCGCCGCTGCGCGAGCGGGTCGAAGATATTCCGGAGATTGCCCGCCACTTGGTCGGCCGACTGGGCAAGGCGCAGGGCCGACCGCTGGCCATTGGCGACAGCGCCATCCGCCGTCTGACGCAATACGGCTGGCCCGGCAATGTGCGCGAAATGGAGAACTGCCTGGAGCGCGCCGCGGTCATGTCAACCTCGGGCACCATCGAAGGCGAGCAGATCAAGACCGACCGCGGCCGCGGCAGGGTACGGGAACGTGAAGGCGACCGCGAAGGTGGCGTACCGCCACGGCTGACTCTTGCCGAAGCGGGCGCCGATGATGAGGCCGCAGCATCGCCCACGCCGCGTTCGACTGACCTCGGTGACCCCGAACTCGACGAGCGCAGCAAGGTCATCGCCGCGCTTCAGCAAGCCGGCTGGGTGCAGGCCAAAGCCGCGCGCCTGCTCGGCATGACGCCGCGCCAGATCGCCTACCGCATCCAGATCCTCAACATCGAGGTGAAGCAGTTCTGAGCTCCGGCAGGCAAGCAAGGCCCACCGTCAATTGTCGAGAAAGTAGATGTCGGGTTTGTCCACGACGCCGACCGCCTGCATCCTCTGCTTCAAATCTGGCGACGCGGCAAAGGCGCGGGCACCGTTGATGTTCCGAACCGTGAACAGGATGACGACTTCGGATCGAATGCGGAAAACTGCGGTAGCCGATGCGGTTATGACGCCTTGGCGAAAGTCAGTCGTCGTGGTACGCCGGGCTGGCGCGGCGCATGACGGCCGGCACGATGAGTCGATGCATTGGCGTGATGAAGAACATGTAGACGCGGCCGAGCAGGTTGTGGATGTGTACTACGGTCGTTACCGCAATCGACTCGCGCGCTTGGCACATCAGCCTGCACACCGACACCTTCACGTCGAGGTGCTTGTCGGCATCGCCGAGAATCACCTCGTCGTCGGTGAGGGAGAGCAGCGTAAAAATGCCGACGCGGTCGCCGACGCGATAGGCCGACGCTTCTTTGAGCGGCGGCAGCGCGCCGAGATGGCCGAGGTTCTTCAGTCCCAGGAGTGAGACGACGCGATTGCGCAGCGTCATCAGCGACTCCACCCAGCGGGGCGTTCGCGCAACCACTTTCAGGTAAATCGCCAGCGCCGAGCAATCCTCGTGCGCGAGCGGCATCTCGTAGCAATCGTGAAAATATGAACCCGGAATCTCCTGGCTGATGCGGGCGGCCGGCGGGGCGGCAATGTTCGTGACGGCGGGGTTCATGAGTCGACGACAGTAGGCGAAGCGTTCATTGTCGGTCGGTCTGTCCCCAGGCGTACGTGCATCACGGCTGGTCGCAGACGCAGTTGCCCTTGTCGAAGACGATGCGCCATGTCGCGGGTTCTTCCAGGCGCCAGATCGAGGTGAAGGTTCCGATGAGCTTGCCTTTGGCATTGCGAACCGGTCCCGTGCTCAGGGCGAGTGCGCCCGAATCGAGCACCTCGACCGTTTCGGGTTCCCAGGAAAAGGGCGCGTCCGGCGTCTGGAAATATTGCTGCCACCGACTGGCAATTTCCTGCTTGCCGCGGAGCGGTCGATCTTCAGAGAGGAAGACGGCTTCGACAGAGATGAAGGAAACAAAAGCCGCCTGGTCGCGATCGGCCATCGTGCGCGCAAAGGCGCGCTCCGTCGCGATCACCTGCTGCTTGAGGTTGGCCTTGGTGGCGGCTTCTTCGGCGCAAGCGCAGGCGCCGAAGAGCAGAATCGCGAGACCGAAAAGACTACGACGCATGGTTTGGTTCCTGAAGTGAGGCATCCGGGGCAACCGGAGCAAGCCTATCTGTCGATGGTCTGCTCCATCTGCTGGTCCCGGATGGTGGTCTGGTTCTTGTCAACCAGGAGGTCGCGGGCGTTCGGCAACTTGGAATCATGTGCCACCTCGACGTGCTGTTTCGCGACGACGGTGACGCTGCCTTTGGTGATGCTGCGCTCCTGGACGCTCTTTGGGCATGGGCGGTCGGTGTAGAGCGTGCCTTTCGGCGTCTGGCACTTCTTCATGCCCTCGATCTTCGGCGGCGCCGATTCCGGGCCGCCGACGGCGTTCGCGGCAACCGCCTTGAAGTCCGCTTCCACCGTCTCCAGCAATTTCGGACTGACGGCGGGTTCAACGGTTTTCGTCACGGCATGAACTGTTTCCGAGTCGCGGAAAAACCAGAGGGCGAATGCCGCGACGATGATTACGAGAAGAGTGGTCTTGAACATAAGTACGCTCGGAGGGAGAAGGTGGATCCGGGTGGGTCAACACTGCATGTTGCGTGGTGTCAGGGACGCATTTTGCGGGGAATCATATGGAATAACAAGGCGGCCGACGAAGATGCCAAAGTCAGTCGTGGTGGTACGCCAAATGGCGGGCATTTTCCGCCGAAAGGCAGAGGTCCTATAGAATCCGCGCATCGCTATCGCGTCGAGTGGGCGAAGCTTGCCAACGGAGAACAATGCATCGTGTTACAGAAGCTGCGCAACATGTTGTTGGGAGGCGGCAAGCCGGCCAATGAAAGGCGTCGCCTGCCCCGGCCGGGGCCGCGTCCCAATGTGGGTGCCTCCGTCGTTAGAGGGAGGGCGCTCATCAAGTTGACCGACCCGATATCCCAGGCGTTTTGGGAGTGGATGGTGCTCGCCGGTTGGCGTGAGGTGCGTATGTCGAAGAACAAACGCCGCTACGAACCCATGCCGGCCGACACGCTCCGCAAGCTGATGCGCTCGCCACCCCAGGAATGGGAAGCCATTCATCAGGACATGTTCGGTCCGCCCACGCGCTGAAGTTTCCCGCTGAAGCGGCTGACTTTTGTTGGCGTGAAAGTCAGCCGTCGTAGTACGGCTTGTCCGGGGTTGCCTATTCCAGATCGTGCAGCAGACGCGCGGCCGGGCTGGCATCGGCCGTGGCGCGCAGGCCTCCCGGATAGTGCAACGTCATTCTCTCGAAACCTTGGCGGGCGGTTTCTTCGACGATGCGCTTGGACGCAATCTCGAATACGGTGTCGAAGACCTTCGCCAGCGTATCGTTGTCGCCGATCGAGAATTTGCCGCCGATCACGAAGCTGAGTTCGACGCCGCCGAACGCGCGGTAGGCTGCGCCGGAGAGCGTCTTCGACTGGTCGCCGGCCAGGCCGGACAAGTAGCGGATGGCCTTGAGTTCGAGGTCGTCGATGCCGGGCTGGCCGCGGTCGACAATGGCCTCCGTCTTTGCGACCTGGTAGCGGTGCGCAGAGGGTTCCAAGCCGTCGGCGGTCTGGAACTTGCCCTTCTTGTCGACGTATACCGTCGTTTCCAGCACGCTGTCGAACATCGCTTCCAGCGCGATCGCCACCACGGCGGTGATGATGTCGTTGCCGATGCGGTTCTTGATCTCCTGGCGCTTGTAAGTGGCGCCTTCGCGGTTGACAAATCCGTGGTCGTGGTCGGCGTAGTAGGCGACGAAATACTTCCTGAGGATGCCGTGGCCGGCAGTTTGCGCATCGCGCGCCGTGACGGCGCGATCCATGTTCGCCGCCGTGAAGGTCTCGTTAAGGCTTCGGGTGAGCCCCGCCAGATCGTCGCGCGTCAGTTCGATGGTGGTTCGTTTTCGATCGACGATGGCTTCGTGCGCGGCTACAACCAGCTTTCGTACCAGCGGTTCCGCGACCAGATAGGACGGTAGCGGCGGGATTTCGGATCCGGGCGCCAAAGCTCGCGCATCGGTCGCGCCGCCGTCCGGGGCGGTCACCTGCCGCCACGCGGCGCGCAGCCTGTCGTTGGCCGGCGCCGCCATCGCAACGGCAGATCGCGGCGAGTCTGGAAAATAGGCGGGGTCAAGCGTGACCAGGCTCTCTTTGATACCCGTCGTGGCGCAGCCCGCCAGAAGCCACGCCAGGCAGGCGGGCAGCAGGAATGAATGCCTCATCGCCCAGCTCCCGGGTCGGATCTCATTTTGGTTGCAGGCCGAAGTAGGCGTAGGCGGCGGCGACCGCCAGCCCCAGCCAGGATTGGCCGACGCTGGTGAGCGGCGGCAGCACTTGCGGGTGGTACATGCCAGTGATGAACGCGGTCAGCCCGGCGACCAGCCACACAATCACGTAAACGATGGTGACAACCTTGAGGAGGTTCTTGGCGTTGGCCGACGCATCGACCGAAAGCGCCCGCGCCCCCGGCGTTTCGCCCGGCTTGGTGATCGCGAGTTCGGCAATCACAAGTGCCGATACCAGACCGCCGATGACCGAGAGCGTTTGCGCCATGACATCGTTGAAATCGGCCGGTGTCCGTTCCGTGCAGCCGGTTTGCGTGGCGCAGTCGACGATGAGGTAGGCGACGCGCAACAGATGCACGTAGATGCCGAGGAGGATGACGGCGATCGTGCCGCCGAAGATTGTATGCACTTGAGATTCTCCCTTGCGGTGGCTGCCCCGGGGTTAGCGGGAACCCATGCGCCTTATCCAGTCTTGAGCCTGCGAATAACGGTACGTTGTGTGCCTCTCAGGCGTCGGTAATGATTTCTCCCGCCGCGTTGTCAACGACGACAGGGCTCTCGAAGTAGGTGATTGACGGTTCGGCGCCATACTTGTCCCGGATGAATTTCCTCCATTCGTCCGTATAGAGGCGCTCTGCATCTTGCTGCGATTGCCAAAGATACATCCCGCCCGCCGAACCACCATCCTTCGACAGGACGTAATACTTCCGAATGAGCCCCGGAATCTCTCTGTACTTTGGCGCCGTGCTGGAGAAAATCTCGCGTGCCTCATCACGGGTAAGCGGCTGCGGAAGTTTGAATTGAACCAGCGCTGCGATCATCGGGATTCCCTTCGCAAGGTGAGCAGCAGGCGTCTTGAGGTTTGTTGCACTTCATTGTTCAGTCTACGCCGCACCGCGACTACCTCTGTGGCAACCTGACTTCACTAAAGCGCATGTACTGAAGGTTACCCTGGGACTCGAGATTGGCTGCATGGACCAGGGCGACAACTCGCTGTGCATAGTAGCCATCGGGCAGCCCAGGAAACTGCGTTTTCAGTGAGCTCATTGCCGCGCCGACGACACGAGCAACCTTTCGCCAAGATGGGGCGCACTCGGCCAAGAGGGCCCTGTCGATGTGCGCAATGTCGTCCGAAGTGAGTTGTGACACGACATTCAAGCTCGCGTCGTCGAGTACGGTGTCAGGCTCACCAAGCTCCACGGCGGGCTCAAGTGCCGGGTATTGGCGAAGAACAGGAGCCCGCAATTTTTCGAGAACTTCGCCGATCGTACCTCCCAGGCCTCGCAAGAGGAGCGACCTTTCCTCTGCATCTGAGATTCTCAGGATTACTTGTTCCGCCGCGGTGAGTTCCGCTAGCGTTCGCTCGCACGCGGCGAATAGGTCTTTGGCAATGTCTTGGTTCATGAGCTGCGTGGTGGTTGTGAGGCCCAACGTTATGTGGACCGCCTATTTGACGGAATGTTTTCCATCATGTAGGCTGTATAAAAAACCAGTATCATGTTAGTTCAATCACTTAGCCAGTTTTAGTGGAGCCTAAAGGGCGGCGGACGGCGTCACGATCCTTCAGCGCGCTATTTCCGATTCATGGGCGCATATGATGCCATCGTCTTGCGGCATTGGACAATGCCCACGGCAAAGTGCCGCCTGCGGCGTCCAACGAGTTAGGCTCCGCAAGTGAAGGCGCGGCCGACTCCCGGCGGCTAAAGCGACTTGCCGTCGTAATGCTTGATCGGAAGCGCCGAGAAGTCGACGTTTTCGAGGCAGCGCACGTTGATGGCGGCCATCGGGTGGCCTTCGTGGGAGCCTTCGCCGAAGGGATGGATGCCGCACTTGGGGCAGAAGTGGTGCTTGATGGTGCCGGTGCCGAAGGTGTAGGTGGCCAGGTTGGCTTCGGGCGTGAGCAGGCGCAGCTTGTCGCGCGGCACGAACCAGAGCAGCGATCCCATGCGCGAGCAGATCGAGCAGTTGCAGTCGGCGACTTCCTTCAACTCGCCTTCGACCTCGAAAGAGATTGCACCACAGTGACAGCTGCCTTTGTAGTTCATCGTGTGTCTCCTCGTCGAATGCGCGCAATTGCGGGGAGACCCATTGTAGGCGCGATGGCTAGTTCGGCGATATGCGATGCAGGTGGAAGGCGCCTTCCACCCACGGGTTCAGGCCATTAGCGGCCCATCGCCTTGACGGCTTCGTCGGTGTTCCAGACGGCGTTGGCGATGAAGCCGTAGTTGGTCACCGCGGCCTTGTAGGCGTCGGCGCCCGGCGCGCCGACGGCGTCTTTCACTACGACGACCTTGAAGCCGTTCTCGACCAGTTCGCGCAGGTGCGAGTCGACGCACAGGTTGGCGGCCAGGCCGGCGAGTACCACGGTGTCGACGCCGCGGCTGCGCAGTTGCAACAGCAGGTCGTTGCTGTTTGGTCCAAAGACCTTGTGCGGGCTCGTGACGACGGTCTTGCCGTCGAGGATGTAGGGCTTGTAGCGCGCCAGAAAATCGGCGCCGCTGCCGTTGAGGTCGCTGGCATAGACGGCGTCCTTGCGGCCGAAGATGTTGAGTTGCAGCAACTGCTTCTGCAGCGCGCCGGGATTCTCCCACATGTGGTCAGTCGGGAAGTAGCCGTGCGGGCTCACGAACACGGGCATGCCGGACTGCTTGGCGGTCTTGAACAGCCGCTCCATGTTGTCGATGGCGTTGAGTTCCTTCAGATTGTCGGCGAACAGGCCGTAGGCGACGCCCTTCGGGTCGAGGAAGTCGTGCTGCGGGTCGGTGACGACAAGCGCGGTATGGCCCTTGGCGAGAGGGAAGGGTGGCGGTGCGTCGGCGGCGCTGGCCGAGGCGGAGCACATCATGGGAATCGCGAACATCAACGCAAGCGCTGCATTCTTCATGGCTAACCTCGTTTGCTAGTGGGTTGAACACGGGCCGTCGAGCCGACAACAAGAGGCAAGGCCGAC
This sequence comes from Rhodocyclaceae bacterium, assembly GCA_003158255.1. GTDB lineage: Bacteria > Pseudomonadota > Gammaproteobacteria > Burkholderiales > Rhodocyclaceae > Fen-999. The sequence continues at coordinate 14,236 of PMIH01000049.1, read as the reverse complement.
GGTGCAACGCATCCTAGAAAGATGCGTTGGCGCCGTATGTAGCAAACGTTACTTAGCCCAAGATAAAGTACCGCCGCCATGCGATGCTGCAAGCGACGGCACTTCGCAATGTCCTGCCGTCTAGCGGAAGACGACTTGCGCCTTGAGGTTGGGCAGCACCTGATTGGCGAACTTCCGGTATTCGTCCGCAATCTGCTGGCTGCAGAGATTGCCGCGGGTGCGGTCGTCGAGAACCCGGCGCACGGTCAGGACGTTGCCCTTGCGCACCGACGTGGCTTCGTAGGTCAGAAAATCGTTCACCACCTTCATGTTCTCCGGTGCGCCGAGGACCTGCATCTTCTTGGGCAGGACGAGCTTGTATTCCTCGATCGAGCGGCCGTTACTACAGGCTTCCTCGTGGGCTTCGTTGTCGTTCTGGAGCGCGCCGGCCACGTAATGCCAGATCGGCGCCTCGTTGAAGATCAGGGGATTGATGGCGAAGGCGCCCACGCCGGGGTATTGCACCAGCTTGGCGACGTCGAACTTCGCGCCGTAGCGATAGGTGTCACCGAGTCCGGCAGGGTCGTCTTTGTCGAAAGTGCCGGTGGCGACGTAGCCCATTTCCTTGAACATGTTCTTCACCAGTTCCGCTTCGATCTCCTTTTGCAGCGGCTTCATGCGCGACCTGACGTCGGCGGCGTAGCGGCCTTTCAACGTTACTGTCACCTCACCGGACGCGGAGCCATCGTCGCGCACGTTCAGCGTTGTCTTCATGGTCTGCTCGTTCAGACCGATCTGATCGGCCGGTGTCTTCGAGCCGTCCCGGACGCCCTGCACCCACAATACCGGCTTGTCGGCATCTTCGAACGGCAGGATGCCAAACGGCGTCGAGTTCGAGGTCGAGTCCAGATACAAATCGAATGCCGGGATGTAGTTGATGACGTGATTGACCATCGATACCAGCGGAATCTTGGGCAGTCGATAGGCGCTGCCGGAATTGACCAGCGCCTGCGTGCTGTCGATTCCCTTCGCCGCCAGAAGCGCCTGCAACAAGGTCGCGTGGTCCTTGCAATCGCCCATCCGGTTGTCCAGCACTACGTCCAGGTCGCGCGGCACCACGGCGCCGATGCCGATACAGTTGCCGGCGTAGGTGATGTTGGTAGCCACCCACTCGTACAGCGCCTTGGTGATTTCGCGCGGATTGGTTCGGTTGCCGACGATCTCCGCGGCCAGTTTCTGCACGCGCTCCGTGGGCGCGGCCTTGGGGATGGCGCGGGCGCCATAGGCAGCCGCAATCTGGGCGTGGTCGCGGAAGGTCGAGAAAGCAAAACCCGGTTCCTGCTCGATGTCATACGCCGAATAATTCTTGCGCAGATTCTTGATCGGGTTCGGATTCGCATAGGTCCATTCGAGAACGTGGCGCCCGTTGGCCACGGTATCGGTTACCTCGGTCAATGAGCGTGCCTGGTGCTGGGTCCATAGCTGCGCCGGGGCATCGATGCGAATGCGCACGTCGTCGTAGGCGACGGTTTTCGGAAAGTAATTCTGGGCCGAGAAGTGATTCGGAAAGATGGGTTCGCTGGCCGTGATTTTGTAGGAAAACACGACGGTGTCGCCGATTTCCACGTCCGGGAACACGACGGACAGCGTGGTCAGATCGGAGAACGCCGGTGCGTTCTGGCCTTGTCCTGAATTCGCTTCGACCTGGAGGTTGGCCTTGGGCGCATCGAGCGTGCGCCCATCTGCCTTTTGGGTGTAGGCCCGCAGCACTTCGGCCTTCTGGATGCTGGTGCTGAAGGTGACCGACGAGTGCTTGACCGACTTGACCGCCGTTTCCTTCAACGCCTTGACGGCGATCTCGCGCGTTTCCGTGAACGAACCGTCGTCGTTGAGCACATAGCCAATGGTGAGGCGGGAAATCCGGGATGGCAGGTCCGGGCCATCGTCGGCCTCCGCTGCCGCGGGGACGACTTGTGACAACGACAACGCAACCAGTGCAACGAGCGAACTGAATAGCTTCATGGGGCACCTTAGGTGGGAGGCGAATTACAAAGCCGGCATAATGCCACCGTAATCGCGTCAAAGGCAATGGCAGAACAACTGTTCGCGATCGAGGGTCAGGTTACTTCGCGTAGCCGGTCAGTAGCGCATGTTCCCAGTCGGGGCGATTACGCTGGTTCGCCAGGGCCGCCATCGATTTGTGATCGTAAGGCAGGGCGATATGCTGGACATTCCATCCGCCCGGTGTGCGCTCGATGATGGCGTAGCGGGCGTCGGTGGAGCCGGTTTCGACAACGTGCGGCAGGGGATCGTCGTCACTGTAGGCTGGCAAGCCGACGCTGCCCGGATTGACGATGAGTTGTCCGCTTGGAGTGCCGACCGCGCGCGGCACGTGCGTGTGCCCGCAGGCAACGATCGACGAGCGTTCACCGGCGAGACGGCCGGCGATTTCAGCCGGGCTGGAGAGACGGACCCGTCCCGCTTCGACGGATTCGAGGAAGTACTCGCAGTCACTCGTCGGCGTACCGTGGCAAAGGAACACCTCGTCGTCGAGCCGAACCGAAGGAGGCAAGGTACGCAGCCAGTCGAACTCCACCGCGCTTAGTTGCGCATGCGCGTATTCGTCGGAAAGCGTGGTGCCCGCGGCATTCGGCATGGCGAGGAGTTGCCGGTCGTGGTTGCCGGCCAGATGCAGCCATCCTGATGCCATCAGGAAGCTGGCGGTCTGGCGCGGCAGCAGTGGCCCGGAGAGATTGTCGCCAAGGTTGACGACGCGATCGACGCCGCGGCGCCGAATGTCTGCGGCGACCGCTTCCAGTGCGGCCAGGTTGCCGTGAATGTCCGAGACGAGTGCGATGCGCATGCCTTGCCTACAAGGTGAGTGTGGAGCCACCCCAATCCCCCTGCGCCTATGGGTTCAGGCGAAGGTACTTGGCAGACAATTTACCATTATGTTCAGGCCGCTTTGCTCTCCGAGCCGGTGGCGGCCATGCCCATCCTGTTGATGCCGCTCAACAGGGCTTTGATCGAGGCGGTGACGATGTTGGCGTCCAGCCCGACGCCATAGCATTCGCGGCCGCCGGGCCGGGTGATTTCGAGGAAGGCGCAGGCGCGGGCGTCGCCGCCTTCGCTGCTCGATCCCATCGAGCGCTCTTCGTAGCTGCGCACCTGAAGTCCGGCGCTGACGCTACGCAGGGCATGAACCGCGGCGTCGATCGGGCCGTTGCCTTCGCCGGTGAGGAGATGCGTGGTGCCATCGACCTCGACAGTGAGGCGGATGCCCTGCGCGTTGCCGTGTTCGAACAGGTGGTGCTCGACATACTTTACTGGTGTCGTGGTGTCGAGGTAGGTACGCGAGAAAAGTTGCCAGATGTCGGCGGCGGTCATCTCGCCGCCATGCGCGTCGGTCTCGCGTTGCACGACGCCGGCGAACTCGACTTGCAGGCGACGCGGCATGACGATGCCGTAGCCGGTTTCGAGCAGGTAGGCGATGCCGCCCTTGCCCGACTGGCTGTTCACGCGGATCACCGAGTCGTAGCTGCGGCCGAGGTCGGCCGGGTCGATCGGCAGGTAGGGGATGTTCCACGGCGCGTTGGTCACGCTCGCCGCCTTGTGGGCGGCGAATCCCTTCTTGATGGCGTCCTGGTGGGAGCCGGAGAAGGCCGTGAAGACGAGATCACCCACATACGGATGGCGTGGGTGGATGGGCAGGCGCGTGCAGTCCTCGAACTCGCGCGCGACGGCGTTGATGTCCGAGAAGTCGAGGTCGGGTGCGACGCCCTGCGTGTACATGTTGAGCGCGAGCGTGACGACGTCGACGTTGCCGGTGCGCTCGCCGTTGCCGAACAAGCAGCCCTCGACGCGGTCGGCGCCGGCCATGAGGCCCATCTCGGCGGCGGCGACGGCGGTGCCGCGGTCATTGTGCGGGTGCAGGCTGATCAGCACGCTGTCGCGGCGCGCGAGGTTGCGGTGCATCCACTCGATCTGGTCGGCGTAGATGTTGGGCGTGGCGAGTTCGACCGTGGTCGGCAAGTTGAGGATGACCTTGTTCGCGGGCGTGGCGCCCCAGGCGGCGGTGACGGCGTCGCAGATTTCGAGTGCGAAATCGAGCTCGGTGCCGGTGAAAGTTTCCGGGCTGTACTGGAGCTGGATCTCCGTTTCCGGCATATCGGCCGCGAGTTGCTTGATGAGCTTGACGGACGAGACGGCCATGTCGATCACCTCGGCGCGGCTCATGTTGAAGACGACGTCGCGGAAGGGCTTCGAGGTGGCGTTGTACACATGCACGATGGCGCGACGCGCGCCCTTGATCGATTCCATGGTGCGGTGGATCAAGTGCTCGCGCGCCTGCGTGAGCACCTCGATGGTGACGTCGTCGGGGATGTGCTTTTCCTCGATGAGCTTGCGCACGAAGTTGAATTCGGTCTGCGAGGCGGACGGAAAGGCGACCTCGATCTCCTTGAAGCCGATGTCGCAGAGCATCTTGAACATGCGCATCTTGCGCTCGACGTCCATGGGTTCGAACAGCGCCTGGTTGCCGTCACGCAAATCGGTGCTCATCCAGACCGGTGGCTTGGTGATGACGCGGTTCGGCCACTGGCGGTCGGTGAGGCCGACGGGCGGGAAGGGCGAGTACTTCGTGGCGGGCTGTTTCAACATGGCGATGGTCCTCAATGGGTATGGCGCCATGATAGAAGTGCCTATGCGAAATGTGCTTGCGTTTTGTGGCCGTTCAGTGCGATGTTTTGGCATAATATTGCGCAATACGTCGCAATGGAGGCATTGCAATGGAAATTGACCGTTACGACCGCCAGATTCTCGCCGCGCTTCAAGAGGACGGGCGGATCAGCAACCAGGATCTCGCCGAGCGCATCGGCCTGTCGCCGTCGCCCTGCCTGCGCCGCGTGCGGGCGCTCGAAGAGGCCGGCTTTCTGGTCGGCTACCGCGCGCTGGTCGACCCGAAGGCGCTGGGGTTGTCGCTGATGGCGCTGATCCACATTTCCATGGACCAGCACACACCGGCCCGCTTCGATGCCTTCGAAAAGGCGGTGCGGGAAATTCCAGAAGTGCTGGAATGCCTACTCATTACCGGTCAGGACGCCGACTACCAGCTCAAGGTGGTGGTGAAGGACATGGACGCGTACCAGGAGCTATTGCTCAATCGCATCACGCGAATCAAGGGCGTGACAGGCGTCCATTCCAGTTTCGTCCTGCGCCGGGTGGTGGACAAGACGGCGCTGCCCGTCGCGGACTGAGCGCCGACCGAAACGCTAGCGGCTCTTGCCCGCAATTGAGGCGCTCAGCTTGTCGAGCATGCCGACCAATTCCATGGACGTCTGCTCCATCTGAGTGCAGATGGCGTGCGCCTTGGTCTGTTCGCCGGCGTTGAAGACACTGACCGCCTGCTTGCCGAGTTCGTGCACCTGGGCATGCGGGCCGTCGATAGCCCTGAAAATGGCGTCGGACGGGAATGCCTCCTTGCCCTTGCTCTGATACCACTTGCCGAATGCGCAAGTGAGATGGCTGGGCAGGGCGTTGGCGTCGAGCTTGATCACGCCGTCCACGTGCGCCTTGATCTTGCCGATAAAGATCATGTGTGCGCTCTTCGCCTTGTTGATGGCCAGTGCAGCGTCTTCCTCGACCTTGAATTTGCCGATGTCGCCCATCAGTTCCTCGGCGATGGCGTTCATTTCACTGGCGGCCTTGGCGGACGCCTCGGACTCGCTGGCCGTCACTTTGATGATGGCGGTAATCGACTGAATGCTGCTCGATATTTCTTCGGTAATCGAGGTCTGCCGTTCTGCCGATGTCGCAATCTGGTTGACCTGCGTCGCTACGGCCTTGACCTGTTCCAGGATGTCGCTCAGCGCTTCGCCGGAATGCGCCGCTTCGGTCGTGCCGGCCTTGACCTGGTGCATGCCTTGCTGCATGGCGGCAACGGCGTTGCCGGTTTCCTCCTGAATCGTGTTGATCATTTCCCCGATCTCGCGGGTGGCATTGGTCGTCCGCTCCGCCAGGGCCCTGACTTCGTCGGCCACGACAGCGAAACCACGGCCATGTTCGCCGGCCCGGGCGGCCTCGATGGCGGCGTTGAGCGCCAGCAGGTTGGTCTGGGCGGCGATCTCCTTGATGGTGCCGATGATCGTACCGATCTGGTTGCTGCGTTCGCCCAGGCGGGAAACCGTCAGCGACGATTCCTGCACGGTTTCGGCAATCTGGTTCATCAGGTGGACGGTCTTGTCGACCACCGCCGAGCCATTCTGCGCCGATTGCGTGGCTCGCTTTGCCCCCGCCGAGGCGAGTTGGCAGGTGTCGGAAATCTCTTCCGAACTGTTGGCCATTTCCTGGCTGGCGCCGGCAACGCTGCTGGTTTGCGAGGCGACGTCGGCGGCGGTCCGACTGATCTGGTCCGCGACGAGGTGGATGCGGTAGGCGGACACGGAAACCTTCGCCGCCGTCGCGGTGACATTCCGGACAACGGAACTCACGTTGGCGATCATGCCATTGAACGAATCACCCAGTTGTCCCATTTCGTTCGCGCCGCCCTTGAGGGGCGGGATGTCCAGGTTGCCATCCTGGACGCCGCGGGCGCTCTCGACTACCGTCTTGATGGACTTCATGATGTCCTTGACGATGAAGAAGGAGGCCAGGCCACCGGCCAGCAAGACCAGTATGGAGAAGACCACGATGTTTCTGTTGGCGGCAGCAACCGCCTCGGCCATTTCTGCTTGCTGATCCTTTCTGGCGGCTTCGCATGCGGCCTGCGCCTGGCGTGCGGCGGCCACCATCTTCTTGTCGAAGTCGTCGAGCGTTGCCTTGGGGGCGTTACCGGCCAGCACGGCTGTCGCCATCTGGCGAAAGGCCGCCTCGTAATCGGTCACTGCGGCGACGACGTCGTCCATCAGCTTCTTGTTGTCGGCTTGGCGGAAATGTTCCTTGGCGTCCAGGGCCTGGCGCTTGACCTCGTCAACGGTCTGCAACACTTTGTCCCGATAGCTGGCGTCGCCGCGAAGGAGGAGATTCTTCTCGTGTCGGCGCGCTTCCAGAATGCCGACGACGATCTGCTGCATGTCGCTCGCCTTCGCCGAGCGATCGACCACCTTGGTCAGATTGAGATAGCCGAAGTACTCCGCCGCCGCGAACAGTACAAAAACCAGGCAAGCACTACCGACGATCTTGGTGCTGATCTTCAGATCGTTCCACATGACAGGCATCCCCCCATTCGTTGATGTCATGACCACTTTTCAGTTCGTGGATTATCCATGTTTATTGACGTCAGCATAGGTGTACGTCATTCGCGGGACCTTGATCTGTGTCAGCTTCGTGCTACGGCTATGGCGTCGCCAAACGTCGCAATTCCGCCATCCGGCGCTTGTGGTGTTCCCGACAACGAGAATTGCCTGTTTTGTTAAATCAATGAGTTAGCGGCTGGCATCGACCTTGCAATAGGAAGGCAAACACCAAGCGGAGAATCATCGTGGACCTCCCAGTGATTGCCCAAGTAGCGCCCCTGACCCCTCAGGCCAAGAGTAGCGGTTGCAGCGCCGGTAGCTGCGGTTCAACCTCAGACCAGATGTCCGGCCTGTCGGAAGAGATTCGCCGCAAAGTCGAAGACCATCCCTGTTACTCGGAGCAGGCACACCACCACTTCGCGCGCATGCACGCCGCAGTGGCGCCGGCCTGCAACATCCAGTGCCACTACTGCAACCGCAAGTACGANNGTCGCGGCGGCGATTCCGCAGATGTCCGTGCTCGGCATCGCCGGGCCGGGCGACCCGCTCGCGAATCCGGAGCGTACCTTCGCCACCTTCCGCGAACTGGCAGCGAAGGCGCCGGACATCAAGCTCTGCGTGTCGACCAACGGCCTGGCACTGCCCGACAGCGTCGAGGAACTGGCCAAGCACAACATCGACCACGTCACGATCACCATCAACTGTGTCGACCCGGAAGTCGGCGCCAAGATCTATCCGTGGATCTTCTGGAAGGGCGAGCGCATTCGCGGCATCGAGGCGGCGGAAATCCTCATCGCCCAGCAGCAGAAGGGCCTGGAGATGCTGGTGGCGCGCGGCATCCTGGTCAAGGTCAATTCGGTGATGATTCCGGGCGTCAATGACGAGCACCTCAAGGAAGTGTCGAAGGTGGTCAAGGCCAAGGGCGCCTTCCTGCACAACGTCATGCCGCTGATCGCCGAAGCCGAGCACGGCACCTTCTACGGCATCATGGGGCAGCGCAGCCCGAGCCCCGCTGAGCTGAAGAACTTGCAGGATTCCTGCGAGGGCGACATGAACATGATGCGCCACTGCCGCCAGTGCCGCGCCGACGCGGTNNATGGAAATGGATGACGCCTTCCTCGCCGAAGCCATGGCGAAGCGCAAGGCGTTGCGCGAGCAGATTGCGGCGGAGAACGAGGCCAAGAAACAGAAGGCGCACGAGCCGCAGCCGGCCAGCGTGGCGGTGGTCACCATTCATCGGCGTACCACGACGACTGACTCTCAAATGGGTCGCCCGGCACTGATGGCCGTCGCCGCCAAACATGGCATGGTCGCCGAACACTTCGGCCATGCCCGCGAGTTTCTGGTCTACGAAGCGACGGCTGCCGGTGCCAAGCTGATCGGCCACCGCAAGACCGACCTCTACTGCGACGGTGGTGATACCTGCGGTGATGGCGAGTCGGTGTTGGCGAAAACCATCCGTGCGCTGGAAGGTTGCGAAGCGGTGCTGTGTTCCAAGATCGGCTACGAGCCCTGGGGCGAACTGGAAGCGGCGGGCATCCGCCCGAACGGCGAGCATGCCATGGAGCCAGTCGAGGAAGCGGTGATGGCGGTCTGGAACGAAATGCTGGCGGCCGGTTTGCTGAACGCGCCAGCGGCGGCCGAAACCAAGAGGTGCGCATAATGGCTCTCGAAATTATCGAATCCTGCGTCAACTGCTGGGCCTGCGAACCGCTGTGCCCGAACAAGGCGATCTTCGAAGCCGCGCCGCACTTCCTGATCGATGCCGACAAATGCACCGAGTGCCTGGGTGACCACGCCAAGCCGCAGTGCGTGGAGATCTGCCCGATCGAAGGCGCCATCGTCAATGAACTCAACGAGCCGATGAATCCGGCCGGCTCGCTTACCGGCATTCCGCCAGCGCGTTGGGCAGCCGCCCAGCGCGAAATCGCCGCACGCTGAACAGGAGCCTAGATGGCCGTCGTCACGTTTTATGAAAAGCCGGGTTGCTCCGGTAACGCCAAGCAGAAGAAGATCCTCGAAGCCGCCGGCCACACGGTCGTCCCGCGCGACTTGTTCAAGACGCCGTGGACCGACGACGGCCTGCGCGCGTTCTTTGGTGCGCTGCCGGTGGTCGAATGGTTCAACGCCAACTCGGCGGGAGTGAAGAGCGGCGAGATTGTGCCGGCGGACTACGATGAGGCGGCTGCGTTGGCCTTGCTCAAAAAGTATCCGCTGCTGATCCGTCGCCCGCTGCTGGAAGTGGACGGCGTGCGCAAGGTCGGCTTCGACGTCGCGGCCATCGACGCCTGGATCGGACTCGGCGCGGATCTGCCCGACGAGGACATGGAAGCCTGCCAGCACGGCCAGGAAGGCCATGTCTGCCAGGGACACGCTCACGACCACCCTTGCGGGCACGACCATGACCATGGTCACGAATCCGACAAACTGCGCGGCTGCTGAAGGCGCGATTCAACTCCTTCCCGGTGTGCACTGGGTCGGCGCGCTCGACCCGGGCCTGCGCAGTTTCGATATCATCCTCAAGACTGCCAACGGCACGACGTACAACAGCTATGTCGTGCGCGGCAGCGCGGGCGTTGCCGTCATCGATACGGTGAAGGAGAACTTTTCCGACACCTTCTTCCGTCGCCTGGAATCGGTGGCGGATTACGGCGAGATTACCGCCATCGTCCTCAACCACCTCGAACCCGACCATTCGGGTGCGCTGCCGGAGTTGCTGCGGCGCGCGCCGCAGGCCAAGCTCTACATCTCCTCGCGCGGCCAGCCGATGCTGAAGGGCCTGCTGCACGGTGATCGTCTCGCTTACGTGCCGACGCAAACCGGCACGACGGTCGACCTCGGCGACCGGACCTTGCGCTTTCTGCAAACCCCGTATCTGCACTGGCCGGACACGCAATGCACGTACATCGAAGAGGATGGCGTGCTGTTCTCCGGCGACGTGTTCGGCTGCCACTTCTGCGATCAGCGCCTGTTCAACGACGCAGTCGGCGATTTCCGTTTCTCGTTCGAGTACTACTACGCCCACATCATGCGGCCGTTCCGCAGTCATGTGCTGGAAGCGCTGGACCTGATCGCACCGCTGCCACTCAAACTCATTGCGCCCGCACACGGGCCCATCCTGCGCGAGGCGCCCCAGCGCTACGTTGCGCGTTACCGCGAGCTGTCGGCCTCGGGCCTCAAGAACGAAGCCGCCGACGAGAAGACGCTGCTGATCTTTTACCTCTCCGCCTACGGCAGCACGCGCGCCATGGCCGAGGCGCTGGCGGCCGGCGCCGAGGATGCGTCGGGCGTGCGCGTCTCGCTCTACGACATCGAAGGTGGCGAAGTGGCGCCTTTCGTCGATCTCATCGAAGAGGCCGACGGCCTCGCCTTCGGCAGTCCGACCATCAACGGCGACGCGGTGAAGCCCGTCTGGGACTTGCTGTCCTCACTCACCGCCGTCAATGTCCGCGGAAAAGTGGGCGCCGCTTTCGGCTCCTACGGCTGGAGCGGCGAGGCCGTGCAAATGGTCGAGGACCGCCTGCGCGGCCTCAAGCTGCGTGTGCCCGTCAAGGGCGTGCGCGCCCGACTGATTCCGACGGTCGAGGAGCTCGGCGAGTGCCGCGCCCTCGGTCGTGAGCTGGCCCTGCATCTGACCGGCCGACAAGAATCCACCGTTATCGACATGGCCGCGCTGGCCTGAGAGGAAAACCGAAATGCCCAAAGCGAATGTCACATTTCAAGATGTCGGCGTCACCGTCACGGTGCCGGCCGGCACGCGCCTGATCGAAGTTTCGGAGAAGGTCGGCGCCGGCATCACCTACGGCTGCCGCGAAGGCGAATGCTGCACCTGCCTGACGAAGATCATTTCCGGCGACGAGAACCTGGCCGCGCCGTCTGTCCTTGAAGCTCAGGTGCTGAAAGACAATCTGGCGCCCAGCCATCATCGGCTCGCCTGCCAGGCGCAGGTACTGGGCGGCGAAGTCGTCGTCAAGCCGGCGTAAGCGAATTCCAATCAACCTACAGGAGCACCGTATGGCCCTCGTCACCTTTTCCAGTCCGTTGCACAAGGACAAGACCGTCTATGCCGTGGCCGGCAGCCTCACGCAGACGATTCTGCAAATCGCCAAGGACAACCACATTCCCATCGACTTCTCCTGCGGCGACGGCGAATGCGGTACCTGCCTGGTCAAGGTCAAGGTCATCGACCAGAACAAGCCGCGCATGGGCAACCCGCTCAACGAGCGCGAGCAGAAGGTGCTCAAGGAAATGGGCAAGATCACCCAGAAGCAGATCGACCAGATGATGATCGACGACTTCCCGCCCAACGAGTGGCGGCTGGCTTGCCAAATGGTTATCCGCGATGAGGACATCCTCGTCGAGTATCCCAGCCGCTGAGTTGATTGGTCGCGCCGAGGCGGCCTATCTCGGCCTGGCGCTGGGCGATGCGCTTGGCGCCACGGTCGAGTTCATGATGCCGCGCGAGATTCGCGGCCAGTTCGGTGTCCACAAGGAAATCCGTGGCGGTGGCTGGCTGCGCCTGAAGCCGGGCTCGGTCACCGACGACACGACGATGAGCCTGGCGCTCGGCGAGGCGATCCTCGTCGATGGCGGCCGTGTCGAGCCGCTTTCCTGCGCGCACGCCTTCGATGCCTGGATGCGGGCGAAGCCGGTGGATATCGGCAATACGGTGCGCCGCAACCTGGTGGCCTTTCGCCGCAGCGGCGATCCGGTTGCGCCGCCATCGGAACACGATGCCGGCAACGGTGCAGCGATGCGCGTGCTGCCGGTGGCGCTGGCGACGCTGGGGCAGGATGAGCATGACGTGCGCGTGGCGGTACGCGCTCAGTCGCATGTGACGCACAACAATCCCGACTCGGACGCCGCCACCGAATTCCTGGCGCTGGCGGTGCAGGAAGGCTTGCGTGGCGGCAAGTTGCGCGGTGTCTATCGGCGCGGCATCCAGCCGTTCATCGAGCGGCATCCGGTGTTTACGCATCGTTCGCGGCGGCGCGAAAATCCGAGTGGCTGGGTGATCGAAACGATACAGGCCGTGTTGCAGTCACTGCTGGCGACGGACAGTTTCGAGAACTGCCTGATCGACGTCGTCAATCGCGGCGGCGACGCCGACACCACCGGCGCCATCGCCGGCATGCTCGCCGGCGCGATCTACGGCCGCGATGCCTTGCCGGTGCGTTGGGTAAAAGCGCTCGATCCGAAAATGCGCGAGGCCTGCGCAACGCAGGCGCGGCGGCTGGTCAGCCTGTCGCTTGCGCCTTGAGGCGTGCAGCCAGCGCGCTGTCCATCGTGATCAGGTGCTTGTGGAACCAGTCGGGCATGCCGATGGCGACGTAGGCGCGGGCGAGGCCGAGCCGGCCGGCCGCAACGCCGCGGCCGATCTGCGCCAATTCGCCGAGCACGCGCTGGTGGTCGCTTTCGTGTTCGCCGATGGCGGGGAAGCGGCAGGTGCGCATCAGTCGGCCCTCGTTTTCGAAATGCGCCCGTGTGTGCAGGGCGAGGGCGTGGAAGAGACGTGGAAATTCCGCATCGCTGGCGGTGGTCAGCGCTGCCAGTTCCTGCACGAACGCTTCGTGGGTGCCGTCCATCTCGGCGACGCCGACGGCGTGAAGTTCGGGTTGCCAGTTCAGCATGTCGCAACCTCCTCGATGCCCATCAGTTCGGCAACGCTGCCTTCGACGATCTCGATGCCCATCTTGCCGAGGAAGCGGCGTTCCTTGTCGGTGGGTTTCTCGATCAGCGCCCAGCCGGCCGGGCTGGCGGCGGCACCGTAGATGAGGTCGGACATCACCATGCGCTCGCTGTCGCGGTTGAAGCGGATGCCNNTCGGTGATGTAGTCGACGTAGTCGGCGTCCGAGGCGATGTAGGTCGACTGCGGCTTGGGTGCGCCCATCGGCTTGAACAGGACCGGCAAGCCTTCGGCCGCCTGCTCGGGCGCGATGGCGTTGTAGTGGTCGCCGTCGTGGGCGAACAGCTTGAAGCGGAAGTCGGAGCCGCCGAGGCGGGCGCAACCGAGCACCAGCGTGTGCGGAATGCCGGCGTAGGAATCGAGCAACTGCGTGTCGCGGTTGATGTCGATGACGTAGGCAGGCCGCAGCGCCTTCAGCCAGTCATGCACCGCGCTGCGCGTCCACGGCGCGGTATAGGTGGCGTCGAGGAACTTGGTGACGGCAGAGCGGCCGCGCTTGAGTTCGATGTTCATCGCTGCGCGCGGAAACTCGTACATCAGCTTCGGTGCCATGGGTTTGCCGCCGTTCATGGCGATGATGAGCTCGTCGCTGGTGGCCGGCATCGGCACGCCGGTAACGGCGTGGCGAACGTCGGCGAGAACGCCGGAGCCGAGGTAGGGGACGATGCTGCCATCGTCGAGTCCGGTCAGTATATTTTTTTGTAGTTCGGAGGAAATCATGGCTTGTCTCCTATGGGGTTGGGAGACTAAACGCAAGAACCGGGCCGGCCGGGAAGCCGCATCAGAGCGTGCGCTACTCAGGACAATGTCGTGTTTGCGACAGGTTGGCGTACCACCATGCAACTATTGCAAACTATAGGATTCTGCACCTACAGACAAGCAATCGCAGCGGTCGGCAACCACAACGTCAAGGGCGAATCCGGTAGTCGCTCGAATTCGTAGCGTTCGTACCAACCCCGCGCTTGTTCATCCTTGGCGTCCACGATGACGCCGATCATGCCAATCTCGGTTGAAAGCCGCAGGCAGCGCTGCAATGCGTCGGCCAGCAGCAAGTCGCCAAGCCCTTGCCGCTGATGGCGCGTTTCAACGGCCAGGCGAGCGAGGCGCGCAACGGGAAGCGGAAAGTTGGGGAATCGGCTCAGGTGCTTGGCGGGCAGGTTTTCCTTTCGGATACCCGACATGGCCAGGCTATAGAAACCGCGAACTGTCGATCCCGCGACGGCAACGTAGGTGCGGCTTACATTGGCATCGGCATGCTGGCGAGCGAAGCGCCGCAGGTATTCGTCCAGCGCTTCAACGCCACACGAGAACGTGCGGCGGTCATGCGTCGAGGCCAGC
>PMIH01000103.1:6411-8183 GCA_003158255.1 Rhodocyclaceae bacterium | reverse complement strand
AAGCCGCAGGCGGAAGTCGTCGACACATTTCATATCGTTATCCCAGGCTCTCGCGGCCGGCTCCTCCGGTTACGTCAAGGCCAAACCGTGCAATGATAGCCGATCCCCGCAACGCCCGCTGTGAGCGGCAGCAGTCAGCGTTCCAGGACGTAGCTTCCGGGTGCATCGGCAAGCGCCGGGTAATTGTCTGTAGCCGGCGCCGGCGGCTCTCCCAACTTGCCCGACAATGGTCTCAGCCACGCAACCCAATCCTCCCACCACGAACCACGCCGGTGCTCGGCCCGATCATGCCAACTCTCGGCTGAGTCGTGGCGCTCGGCCCCGGCCACCCAGTAGTCGCGTTTGGGCGGAACAACTGGCGGATTGACGATTCCCAGGATGTGGCCGGAACTGGACAGCACATATCGCCTGGATCCTGAAATATGGTTATTGAGGAGAAACGTCTGTTTCCACGGTGCAATGTGGTCGTCGGTCGCCGCAACCACGTAGACGGGCTGAACTATCTTTTCGAGGTCGATCTTTTCCCCCGCCAGCGTCAGCACATCCTTCTTGACCAAGGCATTTTGCAGATAGAACTCGTTCAGATACCACTTGTGCATCGTGGCGGGCATGCGGGTCGTATCCATGTTCCAGTAGAGGACATCGAACGGCGGCGGCGTTTCACCGTAGAGGTAGCCGTGAACAACGTAATGCCAGATCAGGCTGTTTGATCGCAACAGCCGAAAAGCAGCCGCCATTTCCTTCCCATCGAGATAGCCCTTTCTGTCCATGGACTTGGACAGCCAGTTGATGCTGCTTTGGTCGAGAAAGACCTCGATGTCACCCGGCTTGTGATAGTCAACCAGCGTCGTCAGAAAAGTCGCCGAAGCCACGGGCACCTCGCCTGCGGAGTAGTGGCGATTGGCCCATGCCATGTAGGTCGCCAACGCGGCGCCGCCAATGCAGTACCCCGCGGCGTTAACTGTTGCCGATCCGGATATCGCGCGGGCAACATCAACAATGCGATCGATGCCCTCGGTCAGGTAATCATCGAAACTCACCGCCCGCAGGCTCTCGTCCGGATTCTTCCAACTGGTGATGTAGACATCGAAGCCCTCATCGACCAGGAACCTGACCATACTTTTCTTGGGATTGAGATCGAGGATGTAGTACTTGTTGATCCAGGGCGTAACAATGACGAGAGGCACCGGACGCACCTTGGGCTGGCTGGGAGCATAGTGAATTACCTCCAACAATCGGTTCCGGAAAACCACTTTTCCGGGCGTTGTCGCCAGATTCTTGCCGACCTGAAAGTCGTCGGGATTGGTCATCCGCACGGTGCCCGCCTGCAAGTCGGCGATGAAGTTGCGCACACCACGGACCAGGCTTTCGCCGTTGGTTTCGGCGGCGTGGCGCAACGCAACTGGATTCGTCAGCAAGAAATTCGTCGGCGCCATGGCATTGAGCCACTTGCGCGACCAGAATGCCGCCCGGCGGCGCTCATGACCGGACAGTCCGGGTGTGGCGTAAAGCATGTCCTGGATATGGTGCGTGCTCGCCAAGTACCATTCTTTGGCGATGTCCCAGCTGGCGGACTCGGTCCATACGGGATCGGCGAAGCGCGTATCGTCGGGATTCGGGGCTTCCACGTCCTGCCCTGGCAAACCGAAGGCTCGTTGCCATGAATGCCACTGCAACGCCAGCATCTTGCCGGAAAACCGGGTTGTCGCCTCTGCAAGTTCCTGTGGGTGCATCATCCAGGCCAATTGCGCATGCATCAGTGGCAAGGTGAC
>PMIH01000103.1:386-6401 GCA_003158255.1 Rhodocyclaceae bacterium | reverse complement strand
TCGCCACATTCACTTGAGTCAATCAGAAAGCAGGGCAATTACTTCATGCAGCGCCGCACAATCTGATGCGCATATTCAGCTATGATTCTGCGCGGCGCCACTCTCTGAATGTTGACGTGCATCAACGGACCAACGGCAGCCACTCCGATAATGAGATGCAAGTCGTTCCTGTGGAGGTGCGCATGTTCAAGCATTTTCTGGTTCCCACCGATGGTTCCAAGCTTTCATCGGAAGCGGTTGCCCGGGCCACTACACTCGCGAAGGAAGTGGGTGCCAAGATCACTTTCTTCTTTGCCAAGCCCGATTATCCGGTCGCCTTTTACGGGGAAGGAGCGCTAATCGATCCAACCACGCCGGAAAGATTTGCCGAAATCGCCAACCGGCAGGCCGACGACATCCTCGCCCAGGCGAGGGCAGTCGCTCAAGCAGCCGGCGTTGCCTGCGCCGTTGCAAGCGGGGTCAGTGATATTCCCCATCAGGCAATTATCGAGGCAGCCAATGAAGCTGGCTGCGACCTGATATTCATGGCCTCGCATGGCAGGCGCGGAATTAGCGGTTTGCTGTTAGGGTCCGAGACACAGAAGGTGCTGACGCATTCAAAGATTCCGGTGCTCGTGTACCGCTGACGTCGAGCTCATGCAAAACGAAGCTATCGCCATCATCCTTGATGAACACCGATCTCTGTCGGCGGTGCTGCACGGCCTCCGGCACCTGGTTAGAGAGATGCGAGAGCGAAACAAGGGGCCGGACTTCCGTCTGCTTGGGGCGATGCTTTACTACTTGGATGCGTTTTCGGAAAAGTTGCACAACCCGAAAGAGAGCACCTACCTGTTTGCCCAATTGCGCAAGCGAACGCACGAAGCCGATGACATTCTGGACGTGCTGGAAAAGCAACACGCAGAGAGTGCTCAACTTGGGCGAAATCTCGAGCACGCCTTGGCGCGATTGGAAGCGGGCGTATCCGACGGGCTGGCGCTATTCTCGACGGCAGTGGATCAATTGATGGACGAGGCTTGGCAACACATGGCCACCGAGGAGAAAATCCTTATGCCGCTGGCGCGCAAACACCTCCACGCTGACGACTGGACTGAGATTGCGAGAGCATTCGGTGAGAACGGTGACCCTCGTTTCGGCAGCAAGCCCGATCACGAATTTCGTGATCTTTTCTCGAGGATCGTGAACCTAGCCCCGCCGCCGATTGGCGTCGGGCCAGAATAGCAGCGGAATCTGGAAAGAGCGGCGGCGCGCGGATGAAACCGCGGTCGCCGCTCCTCAACGAGCCGCCGACTTACTTGTTGGCGTTGCGCGCGTCCTCTGCCATGTGCTTTTTCGCATAGCCCCAGAGGTATATGCCCATGACGATGATAAATCCGATGGTAAATACGCTCAGCAGGCCAATGTCGCTTCCAAACAGTTCCTTGAGTGCCACCATGGTGCTCTCCCCTTGCGTTAAAGAAAAAATCAACTGCCCTTGTCGGCGGGTGCTCCTCCGATTACCGTTTCGCCCAGCGCGGGCAGCACGACGTTGCCCATCAGGCGCCATCTTCGTGCATCATCCTCGACCAGAACCAGCCAATGCCCCGACGCCGGCAGCCTCACCTTGCCAACGTAGTGCCCGTCTTGGAGAGAGAGGGGCACCGTTTGGTCGAGCCCCGCCCTTGTTGGGTGCGACAACGTCAGCACTAACGATTGCGGTAGCGAAAAAGCCTGACCCGCCGCGGCAGCCAAGTGAAGATCGACACCCTCGGCAGTAAAGCGCGCGCGAACCTCCAGACCAAGCTCTGCCGCTTCCTTGCTACGGGCCAGCGTCTGATCGACAACCAACCCTTTCTTGTAGTAGTCGTCGGTAACCAGCCCGTCACTGGTTGATACGGCGAGCCACGCGGTACCGATGGCAGCCACGATCACGATAGCCGGGCCAGCCATCAAGTACCACGGCCAAGGCTCGCGGTACCAGGGTTTCTCTATGTGCGCTGACATGTCCTTGTTCATGGCATCAGGAAAATGGCTTTCTCGTGAACAGAAATTTTGTCATCTGACATCGATTTGATATCGAAGTAAATTGTGTGTGAGCCTGCATTCGCGGATTCGGGCGGCACGCGGACTTGGTAGGTCACGTTCTTGTTGCTCGCAGCTCCCAATTCGACAATTGGATCGCCCATGAGTTCGATCTTGTCCAACCCCGCCACAACTACCGAATAACGCCGTGGTGTTTCCGACACATTCATGAACTGAAGGCGGAACACATTCTCGATAACGCCGCCCTCGACCTCACGCGCCAAGGTCATGCGATCCCGAATCACATCCACCCGTAGTTCCGGCTTGGTCGCCAGCCCCCAGACCCACGCGACCGAAATCGCTATGAGGATCACCACGTAGACAATGATGCGAGGCCGCACTATGTGGCCGAGGATATCCTTCATGGACCAATGCTTTGCCAACGCGTTTTCGGTCGAATAACGAACCAACCCGCGGGGATAGCCCATTTTGTCCATCACCTGGTCGCAAACGTCAACACACGCCGCGCAACCGATGCACTCATACTGCAGGCCTTTGCGGATATCAATGCCGGTGGGGCAAACGGCAACGCAAAGATCGCAGTCGATGCAGTCCCCGAGACCAGCCGCGTGGTAGTCGACTTCCTTGCGCCGCGTTCCCCGCGGCTCGCCGCGTTCTTCGTCATAGGTGATCACCAGCGTATCGGGATCGAACATGACGCCCTGGAAGCGTGCATACGGGCACATGTACTTGCAAACCTGCTCTCGCAAGTGGCCGGCGAACCCAAATGTCAGGGCGGAATAGAGAACGACCCAAGTCCATTCCCAAGGCCCGAACGACAGGGTGGTGGCCTCTTGCACGAGGTCCTTGATAGGCGTGAAGTAGCCAACAAAGGTGAAGCCGGTCCAGAGTGAAAGCAATATCCAAACACCGTACTTGAGTACCCGCTTGGCCACTTTGGCGCCATCCAGCGGAGCGGCGTCAAGCTTGATGCGGGCATTGCGATCACCGTCGATCTTCTGCTCTATCCAGAGAAAGATCTCGGTATACACCGTTTGTGGGCAAGCGTAGCCGCACCACAGGCGCCCGGCAACGGCAGTAAACAGAAATAGCGCGTAGGCCGAAATGATAAGCAGTACCGCCAGGAAGAATACATCCTGCGGCCAGAACACGAGCCCAAAGAGATAAAACTTGCGTTGAACAACATCGAGCAGGACAGCTTGACGCCCATTCCAAGGCATCCAGCAGAGCCCATAAAACAGGGCCTGAGTAATCCAGACGACAGCCCAGCGCCAATTGGAAAAAAGGCCAGTGACCGCCTTTGGGTGGATCTTCTTGTGCACCTCATAGAGCGTGCCGGCGGGCTCTTCGCCCGGTGCCGCAACAGTATTGGGGGATTCAGGGTTCATTATTATGCTCAGTGGATAACAAAAGGTGATGAGACTCAGAGTCTAACCGAACCAGCGCGAACGTTCCCCCGTTACGCCCTTGCGGCTAACACAACAATCTCGAACATGTCCACATCCGCCACGCACTGCATGCCAACATGACCCGGCAAGCACTTCCCCCGACTGCGTGTCCATCATCACGCACTCCCCGGCTGGTGAGCCGGGGAGCCCTCGCTAACATCACATACTCAGTTTGTCTCTTGCCTCGGAGGAACAACGGCGCCGACCGGCGTGCCAGCGGTGCCAGATTGCTCGGCTGCGGCAGGGGCAATGACGGGCGCAGGCTTGACGCCCCCGCCCAGACCCCAAACGTAGGCGGTCAGCAGATGAACCTTGGCCTCGCCGAGGAAATCGCCCCACGCCGGCATGCGGTTGATTCGGCCATTGGTGACACCGTAGATCATCTCAGCCTCGGAGCTGCCATAGAGCCAAACCTTATCCGTCAGGTTCGGGTAGCCGGCATCTTGATTACCCTTGGCCTCCGGTCCGTGACAGGCAGCGCAAGCTTGCGGATACAGTTCCTTGCCCCGTTGCGCACGGATCGAATCGCTCGAAAGGCCGGACAACGAACGGACATAGGCAACGACGTCCTTGACCTGTTCGGCATCCATATCAGGCTTGGTACCCTTCGGAGTCATAACCGCATCGTGACCCTTGGTGATCGTTTCCTTGATCTTGTCGGGCGTACCACCCCACATCCAGTCGCTATCGGTCAGGTTCGGGAAACCCTTCGCTCCCTTGGCATCCGAACCGTGACACTGGGCACAATATGTCAGGAAGAGGCGCTGGCCCATTTCCTTGGCTTCAGGGTTTGCCGCTACGGTCATGATGTCCTGCTTCAGGAACTTGTTGAAGATCGGCGCGTACTGCTCATCGGCCTTCTTCATTTCCGCATCGTACTGACCGCGCGCGGTCCAGTCCAGCTTGCCGTTGAAGGTACCCAGTCCCGGGAACAGCACCAGATAGACCAGAGCAAAAACCACCGTGATGTAAAACATCCAGCGCCACCAGTTCGGCAACGGGTTGCTGTACTCGGCTAAGGTTTCGTCCCAAACGTGACCGGTCGTCTGACCGGGATTGTGCTTCACGCTGCCCTGCATCCAAAGGAATACGCCGCAGCCGATGATACCAACCAGCGAAATCACGACAACGTACATGCTCCAGAAGTTGCTAACAAAGTCGTTCGTGTACTTGAAATCCATTTTCGGTTTCCCCTATTTGTCCAGATGACCCGCGCCGCGCTGCTCCATGGGGACGAATTCGGAATCGTCGTCCAGGGGGAGCCGCGCCGCTTCTTCGAATGCCTGCTTGTATCGACTCGAATAAGCCCACCAGACGATGCCGGCAAAAATCACCAACATCATCACCGTCGTAATGGAGCGCAGGTCGTTGATGTCCATGAGGCTCAGCGCGTCTGTTTGAGGGCAGTGCCGAGGCCCTGCAGATAGGCAATGACCGCATCCAACTCCGTCTTGCCCTCAAGCGCCTTCGGAGCTTCCGCGATTTCCTTGTCGGAATAGGGAACACCGACGATGCGCAGAGCCGCCATCTTGGCGCCGATTACCGGATCCTTCAGCGGGCGATCGAGCCAATAGTAAGCGGGCATATTGGACTCAGGCACCACATTGCGGGGATTCAGCAGGTGAATATGATGCCATTGGTCGGAATACCGGCCACCGACGCGCTGCAGATCCGGTCCGGTGCGCTTGGAGCCCCACTGGAAAGGATGATCGTACACAAACTCGCCCGCCACCGAGTAGTGGCCGTAGCGCTCTGTTTCCGCGCGGAAAGGACGAATCATCTGCGAGTGACAGTTGTAGCAACCTTCGCGGATGTAGATGTCCCGTCCGGCAAGACGCAGGGCGTCGTAGGGCTTCACCAGTTCGTTGACTGGCGTTGTCGTGGACTTCTGGAAGAACAGCGGAACGATCTCAACCAAGCCACCCCAGATGACAGCCAGCAGGGTGAGAATGATCATCCAGGTGTTGCTTTTTTCGATTTGCTCGTGAGTCAGCATGATTTATTCACCCTTCCCTTAGTGAGCGTGAGCCGGCGCGATAACCGGCACATCGACAGCCTTGCCGCTCGCTATGGTCTTGAACATATTGAAGGCCATGATCAACATACCCACCAAGAAGAGCAAGCCGCCGACGACGCGGATTGTCCAGAACGGGTAGGACGCCTTGACCGCCTCAACGAATGAGTAGGTCAGCGTGCCATCAGGGTTGGTAGCGCGCCACATCAGGCCTTGCATCACGCCGGAAATCCACAGCGCAGCAATATAGAGCACCGTGCCAAGGGTGGCGAGCCAGAAATGCACGTTGATCAGCCGGGTCGAGTACATCTCGGTCTTGCCGAACAGGCGCGGGATGAGGTAGTACAGGGAGCCGACGGACACCATGGCCACCCAGCCCAGCGCACCAGAGTGCACGTGACCAACAGTCCAGTCAGTGTAGTGCGACAGGGCGTTGACCGTCTTGACCGACATCATCGGGCCTTCGAACGTCGACATACCGTAGAAGGACAGCGAAGTGATCAGGAACTTCAGGACCGGGTCGTCGCGCAGTTT
>PMIH01000103.1:0-381 GCA_003158255.1 Rhodocyclaceae bacterium | reverse complement strand
GTGAAGATCAGGGCCCAGAAGTGCACCACCGACAGGCGATACGAATAAACCGGACGGCCAGCCTGCTTCGGCACGAAGTAGTACATCATGCCCAGGAAGCCTGCGGTCAGGAAGAAGCCGACCGCATTGTGGCCGTACCACCACTGCACCATCGCATCCTGTACGCCGGCATACGCCGAGTAGGACTTGGGCGTCAGAATGCCGGCCGCAAACACCGGAATTTCAGCGCTATTGACAAGGTGCAGGAGCGCAACAGCGATGATCATTGAGCCGAAGAACCAGTTCGACACATAGATATGCGGCGTCTTGCGGATACCGATCGTGCCAAAGAACACGATGGCATACGAAACCCAGACAACGGTAATCAGGATGTCGATCGGC
>PMIH01000078.1 GCA_003158255.1 Rhodocyclaceae bacterium | reverse complement strand
AGGAGCGCTTTGGCTGTGGTTGCGATTGAAGTCACGTGGCTTTGCCATCCCAATCGGCATCGAGGACGATGCGGTAGCGCGCCTTGCCGGCACGCAGGTGATCGAGCGCATCATTGACCCGGCTCATCGGAAAGTGCTCAACCTGCGGCTCGATCCCGTGGCGCGCGCAGAACTCGAGCATCGTCGCCATGGCCGCCGGCGAACCGATCCCTGAGCCGGCAATGCTCTTCTGGCCGTTGAGAAGCGAGAACACCTTGACTGGCACCGGCTCCAGCACGGCGCCGACGAAATGCAGCCGGCCATGCGGCCCGAGCGTGGCAATGATGGCCGCCCAGTCGAGGGGAACGTTGACGGTAACGATGACCAGGTCAAGGCTGCCGGCGAGCTTGGCGATTTCGCTTGAGTCGTTGCTCACCACCACGCGGTGTGCGCCCATCGCCAGCGCCTCCGCGTGCTTCGACACGCTGGAGGTGAAGGCGGTGACCTCGCAGCCCCAGGCCCAGGCGAACTTGACCGCCAGGTGACCCAGGCCGCCGATGCCCACCACCCCGACACGGCTGGTTGGCAAGACGCCGTATTCAAATAGCGGAGTGAAGACCGTGATGCCGCCACAGAACAGCGGCCCGGCCACTTCGGGACGCACGCCTTCCGGCAGCGGCACGGCCCAGACCCATTGCGCGCGCAATCGCTCGGCAAAGCCGCCGCGGTTGGTGATCGTGGCCTTCGAGTCCTTGCATAGCTGTTGGTCGCCGCCGACGCAAGGATGGCAATGCAGGCAACTGCTGCTGGTCCAGCCCACGCCGACGCGCTGGCCAAGCTGCAGGCCCATGGCCGCGGCACCCATCGCGACGATGCGGCCGACGGCCTCGTGGCCGGGCACCTGCGGATAGGTACTGCCGCCCCAGGCGTTGTCGATCATCGACAGGTCGGAATGGCAGATGCCGCAATATTCGACCGCAATCTCGACTTCGTCGTCGCGCAACGGCCCCGGATCGTACTCGTAGCGTTCCAGCCGCTGCCCGGCGGCCAGAGCCGCCCAAGCACGAATCTTCCCCATCGTCGCACTCCTTTCACAGTAACAGTTGGCAAGCTCCGGCACTATCCATCCGACCTCACCGGTACATTGTCAGCATACGCCGCCCGGACAACTGAGGTGGCTCCAACGACTGCAACCTGCCGGATGCGCGCATTCGAGACCGAGTTGAAGCGAAGCCCTTTGAGACGAATTGGCAGATGTGATCTAGAGTCCCAGTCCAGCTAGGAGCGGTCCCACGACGGATCGCCGAAATCCTGGCAGGAACGGCTGTTGACAGCGTCACAAGCGGCCGTCCAGTCTGCCGAAATAGCCGGGGGCATGATGATGACTTGCGCCGCAAGCGGTCACGCGCAGCGTACAGGAGGTGCTCCCGCAAGACCCGCTGTCTTCCCTTGCCCACAGTCTCCGACGCTCAGTTCAGCGCGATGGACAGACTATCGAATCAGCTTTATTCCCACCGCGCAATGTTGGTTACCGCACTGTTCTTGCCATGTACCGCCGTGTATTGTGGTCGTCAGTCGACGTCGGATGCGATGCTGATGGCGAACCTACTGGCCCAGCAATTTGTTGCTGCCAGTTGCGAGGCGAGTTCTTTTGGGTGCGGTCTTCTCTTACTTCGTGACGACACGGGCTCGCGCTTGGCAAGACATCGGTGTGTCTATTTCCTATTCTGGATTCACGATGCTACGCTCAATCTCAGTGATACATCGAATTGGCGCCGTCGCCGTGTTCGTCCTTTTGGCCGGCCTTGCTACGGGGAGTGGAGCAGCCGTTCGAAACATCGAAGTCGCTCCACTTGCTACAGGCCCGTTTCCGGTAGCCTGTAGCGACGTCGCAATTGACGTTGCCAGGATGAATCTAGTTGGTGGCAGCCCGGCTGATTTCTGGGAAGGCAATCCGCAGAATGGGCAACCCCGGTACTTCACGGATGTTCTGCTCGAACCTCAGGACACGATTCAAATCAATCCGGTAGTGCCGAACGACAGTGGCCTTTACAAGCAAACCTGGAACACGCAAGTGCCGTTTGTAGTAATCGTTTGCTACCCAACCAGCCCCGGTAATACGCGTCCAGACTACCCATTGCCGGATGCGCAGGTCGTCCCGAAAATGCAGCGCACCGGACAAAAGCCGATATTTCCTCCGGTGGACCCGGCTCCAATACTGCAAGGTCAGGACGATCCCAATCTCCTGCCACTTCTTGTCCTCTCCCACGGGCTGGCCGGGAGTCCGCTCAGCACCAATACGCTGACGGTGATCGGCAAACTTGCCAGCTTTGGCTATATCGTCGCCGCGCCGTTCCACGGAGATGCGCGCTTTTCGCAGATCCACGTTGGCAATATCGGGGACTTGTTCTCGGTGCTCAACAACTTTGATCTGTTCGTGGAAATGGAAGCACTTCGCCCTGTGTCATTGAAAGCCACGGTCGATGCATTGCTTACTCATCCGGACTTCGGTCCGCGCATCAATCCAAACAAGATTGGTGGCTTCGGCGCGAGCATGGGGGGCGCGGCGATGACGTTGTTGCTCGGTGCTTCGGTCACAGACGGATTCTTCAGCCACGACGCGCATCCGACGGTTCGCGATCCGCGGATCAAGGCAGCCGTGGGCTACGTACCGTTTGCCGGCGAGCATTTTCTACCGGCCTTCGGTGAGGACAACGTCACTGCCAACAATGTCGACACGCCCTACCTGGCGATTTGCGGTACGGCGGACACAGCGGCACCGATGGATCGCATGGAGCAGGCCATGAACCTATTCCGGAATTCTCGCTACATGATTGCGCTGACAGGTGTTCCACATGGGTATGAGGACAGTTATGCCGGCGATGTCTTTGGCTGGGCCATCCCATTTCTAGATGCTTACGTCAAGGGCAACGCGAGCACACTGGCAAATTTCCTACGGCAAAAAAGTGTTGTGGGGGGACTGGAGGATAAGGTAGTCATCGATTACACCGCGCCGACGTCGGGAATCGGCGTAGTTGTCGAGTTCTACAACGCCGACCTCGACCACTACTTCATCACTGCCGATTTAGGCGAGGCAGCGTCCATCGACAAAGGTATTGCAGGGTCTTGGAAGCGCACCGGTTATACCTTCAAGTCGGGCGGCAATGCCGCCGTCTGTCGCTTCTACGGCAGTCAGTCACCCGGACCCAACTCACATTTCTATACGGCCGATTCCAACCAATGTGACTTTCTGAGGCAGTTAGAGGCAAGCACGCCGGCCACACAGAAACGGTGGAATTTCGAGGGATTTCGTTTTGTTTCAACTCAGCCTATCAACGGGATGTGCCCCCCAGGCACGCAACAAGTCTACCGCGCCTATAACAATGGATTTGCCCGGGGAATCGATTCCAATCATCGCATTACTAGCAGTCCGGCCGCCATTCAGGAAGTCTTGGCCCGTGGCTGGATCGACGAGGGCGTGGTTATGTGTGCACCGAATTGATACGCATCTATAATCCACAAGGCATATTTCAATACTAGTCGCATATGCCCGCTTCATGGTGCGCAATCGACCTGACAACTGCCATATGTCATCAGGCAGGAAAGGGCGCCGCCGACGTGGCGCCGAAGTGAAATCTGCACCTCACCGCGATTTATGAGTCTGCGACCGGTAACCGCCACGCAGCGGCCATTGGCGGATCGACCTGCGACCGGGCGCAACGGCCAACCGGATCTCAGCCTTACCCGCCACCCGCCGGGAGTCGTGCGATATCGGCGAACGACATCATTCGCTCACTTTCCCGCGCCCCGCCTTGACGGAGGCGCGCCGGGTTTTGCCTTCCAGGCGCTTCACTACTGCCGTGTAAGTCGGTTTGGTTGGTCGGCGCCGCTTGGGCGGGACGGCGACGCTGTCGATCAGCTCGTGCAGGCGGCGCAGCGCTTCGGCGCGGTTGCCTTCGAGGCTGCGAAACTCCTGCGCCTTGATGATGACGACACCGTCTTTGCTGATACGCTGATCGCCAAGTTTCAGGAGGCGTTCGCGAACCGCTTCGGGCAACGAGGATGCGTGGATGTTGAAGCGCAGATGAATTGCGCTGGATACCTTGTTGACGTTCTGACCACCGGCGCCTTGGGCACGAATGGCGGAAAACTCGACCTCGTCCGGCGGGACGGTGAAGCGGTGGCTCATTGCCGGTTGTTTCGCTCGCGAACAATGGGCGGGACGTATTTGACGGAGAACTTCCAGCCCTCGGGCGTGTCCTTGAGCACCAGGGTTTTCGAGCTGGCCCCGTCTTCGAACAGCGGCTCGGTGCCGACCAGTTCCACCGCCCCCAGGCTCTTGATGATGCAGGCACCGGGAATCGTGGTGAAGGCGGATTCGGCCGCCACCAGAACGAACTGTCCCTCCTTGGATTCCGAACAGGAGAGCCCCTTCGGCACCGAATGGGGATCGCGCCGCCAGCCGTCGCGCATCGCGTCGAGCCCTTCGAGCAGGTCGTCGGTGATCTTGAGGGCGAGAACGACTTCGCGCGATTTCACATGACTCATGCTTGCCTACCTCCTCTTCGAGTACCCATACCCCGAATTTATCGCACCCGGCTGAACTGCTCGCTCAGGCGGTTCACAGTATCGCTTTCGCCGCGGACGTGGAAGAACGCGCCCTCATCGTCGGCGCGTTCCTGCATCACTTCGCAGTTTGCGTAGATGTCCTTGCGCAGCTGCTGAGCCGACCAAGGCAGAAAGAGTTCGGCCTCGACCAGGTCGCGCTGGAAGAAGGCGACGATGGCCTTGTGCAGCCTGACCACGTCGTCGGGGCGGCGCGCGCTCATGACGATGCAATCGGGGTAGTGCGCGCGCAACGCGGCTGTGCATTCGGCTTGCGCCGTGGCATCGCCCACGTGGTCGATCTTGTTGAAGACGCGCAACCGCGGCACCTCCCCGGCGCCGATCTCGGCCAGCACCTGATTGGTGACTTCGAGTTGTCGCTCGAAGCCGGGATCGCTGGCATCGATGACGTGCAGCAGCAGCGATGCGTCAAGCGCTTCTTCGAGCGTCGACTTGAACGAGGCAACCAACCCATGCGGCAGATTCTTGATGAAGCCGACGGTGTCGCTGATAAGCACACGCGGCACGCTCTCGGGATGCAAGGCGCGCACGGTCGTGTCGAGCGTCGCGAAGAGTTTGTCCGCCACCAGCACTTCGCTGCCGGTGAGCGCGCGCATCAGGGTGGACTTGCCCGCATTGGTGTAGCCGACCAGCGCAACGTTGGCGCCGCCCTGGCGGTCCTGCCGCCGCGCGCGTTGCGTCTTGCGCTCGACATCCATCGCGACGATGTCTTGTTGCAGTTCGGCAATGCGGTCGCGGATCTTGCGCTTGTCCAGCTCGGTGTGCGATTCGCCGGCACCGCGGCCGCCGGTGCCGCTGCGCTGCCGCCCTTGCGGGCCGGCGAGCTTCGCCAGTTCGCGCAGGCGCGGCGCCAGGTAGCCGAGGCGGGCAATCTCCACCTGGGCACGCGCGGCGCGGGAGCGCGCGTTGCGGTGGAAGATTTCGAGGATGACCATGGTGCGGTCCATCACCTCGCAACCGACTTCGGTTTCAAGATTGCGCGCTTGCGACGGCGAGATCTCGTGGTCGACGAACACCGCCTCGATGGGGCCACCGTCGTTGGCTTCGTCGGTCTCGGAACCATTCACGAAATCGCGGATTTCCTCGCGCTTGCCGACGCCCAGATACGCCGCTGCGTCGAAGGCGCCGCGCTTCTGTATGAACGTCTGGATGACTTTGAACCCCAGCGTCTTGGCGAGGTCGCGCAATTCAGCCAGCGACGCCTCGAACTCGACATCACTCACAGACGGCAGCTGGACGGCCGCCACGACGGCGGTACGGAGTTTCTCTTTGACCTCAGGGGGCATGCGAAATGGGCTTCTTCCAAGTTGGCGAGGTCGGAGTGTACCCGTCTATCCAATAGTCGCCCGCATTGATAGGATACTGCGCCTGTACCGCCTGACGGATCACCTGGAACCGGGACCACGAGATTGAAATACTTCCCCGCAATCGTCTGCCTTGTTTGCGACTCGCCGATCGATGCGCTTGTCGCGCTATGCGTGCCGCGCAAGGAGGCGATGGAGCTGGTGACCGCCTCCTGGTGGGGCGACGAGACGAGCTGCATCGTCGCGACCCTTCACGGCGGCCGCCCGGTTGCCGTATTGCGCACACCGGAAGGACGCTGGGCGGCGTGCAATGCGTTCCTGGACGAGCTCTTTGTCACCCCGCAGGAGGCCGGCAGAAGGCTGGCTGAACTGCTCAGGCGCGGGCGCCGGGGTTATGTCGGTCACGTTCGGCGCACACCGGACGCGCAGTAGGCTGAACACGATTCCGCGTATCGCTGGAAAAGCGCTTCGACGTCGCGGGCGGATCGCGCGCTGTCGCTGTCCACAGCCCAGGCCAATAGTTCAAACAGCGCCCCCGCAAGAAAATGCGCGGTGGCGTCGCGCCGCCATTTTGAGCTTCCCACCTTCTCCAGATCGCTCGCGACCAACTGCAAGACGAGTTCACGGAAACGCGTTTGCACTACGTGCCCGCTACGACGGCCAACGATCGCACGAAAAACGCTCCGATTCTCGTAGAGATGATCAAGCAGCCCGCCAACAAAGCGAAATCGCACCAACGGCTCCGAGCCGTCGCTCGTGGATTTCTGTTGGAGCGCCTCGCGCAGGTGGTTGAAACCACTTGCCAGGAGTTCTTCCTTGTTCTGGAAATGCGCGTAGAAGGTCGAACGCCCGATGTCTGCCCGATCGCAGATGTCCTGCACGGACAACTCGTCCCAGCCCCTTTCCGACAAGAGAGACAGGAGCGCTGCCGTCAATGTCCTCCGTGTCCGCAGGATGCGTCGGTCGTCGGTTTTCGGTTGGGTCATCGCTGCTGGCTTTCTGGACAATCGACGCAATTTCGTTCGGAAACGGGCAGTCGAACCTCGATCGTTCTTCTCCGCTGACGTACCCACCCTGATCATAGACGCGTGTCCAGTTTGGGACAACAGGCCGATTCGGTCTGCCAGGCAACGAATTCCGTCGAGGAGAGAGAAGCATGTCGACTCAAGCACCCCCCCGAAGTCATAGCCATATGTGGTTGGTTGGCGTCGCAGGCCTGTTAGCGGGCTTGGCACTAATGATTTACGTCCCGACCTTGAAAGCGGTATCGGGAACCCTGTTCCTGGTGGCCGGGTTTCATCTGCTGGGCGCGTTGATCGCGCTGACATCGATTCGTATCACATTCCGGAGTCGCTGGCGTCGATCGCGGCCGCGGGTTACGAGCACATCGCAATCCCCTCTCGACTTCGGGTGGGCGCCGGCATGGACGCTCGGCCCATTGCTCTTTGCCGTCGTGTTGTGGGCACTCGCCGTCGTAATCGAACTCTCGTGGCCTTTATGGTGGCCGGTCGCATTTCTTTTCGGACTCCTGGGAGCCGGCGCGTTTGCCGGGTACTTGATTGCCAAAACGACCACCGATGCCCACTTTGCTCCGCTACCCATGGTCGATCTGTTGCCGGGAGGGCAAGGCGTCGTTCTGGATGGCGGTTGCGGCGCCGGGCGAACCAGCCTGGCCGTCGCCAACGCCTATCCGCAGGCCAAGCTCGTGGCCGTCGACCGATTCGATTCCGACTACATTCAAGACGGCGGCCGTTCTTTGCTGACGCGCAATGCCACGCACGCCGGATTCATCGATCGACTGCAAATCGCTCAAGGCGATTTGACCGCCATGCAATTCGCCGACGATTTCTTCGATGCCGCGGTCAGTGCGCATGCCATGGACCATTTGGGACACGCCACGGAACGCGGTCTCGCCGAGATGTGGCGCGTCTTGAAGCCCGGTGCCCACTTCCTCCTCGTAGTCTGGGTTCCCGGTTGGATGATGTTTGCCGTGGCGAACGTACTTTCCTTTTTTCTGAGAGGAAGGGCAGAATGGCGCGCCCTGGCCCGCGGAGTAGGCTTCGAGCTTCTGCGCGAAGGCGATTTCAACGGCTACTGGTATCTTTTGCTGAAGAAGCGCGCGCCGTGAATGGGTTTGGCCCTTGAATGGACTGAGGTAACGATGCAACCCGACAATCTTTCCGACTGGTCGCACGACCACGTGTTCGACACCGGCAGCCAGGTCGCCGAACGAGGGACCCGTCTGGTAACGTGGATTACCGCTGCCATGATGGTGATCGAGATCGCCGCCGGCTGGTGGTACAACTCGATGGCGCTGCTGGCCGATGGCTGGCACATGAGCTCCCACGCCGTCGCCATCGGCTTGAGTGCCTTTGCCTATTCGGCCGCGCGAAAGCATGCG
The DNA here is from genome assembly GCA_003158255.1 of Rhodocyclaceae bacterium. Classification (GTDB taxonomy): domain Bacteria; phylum Pseudomonadota; class Gammaproteobacteria; order Burkholderiales; family Rhodocyclaceae; genus Fen-999. The sequence continues at coordinate 4,406 of PMIH01000078.1, read as the reverse complement.
CACGACCCCCGGTTTGCCTTCGGCACCTGGAAGATCGAAGTGCTGGGCGGATTCGCCAGCGCGATTTTCCTGTTGGGCGTCGCGGCCCTGATGACTTTCAGTTCTGTCGAGCGCATCGTTTCCCCTCAGGCGATCCACTACCGGGAAGCGGTGGTCGTTGCCACTCTCGGGTTGATCGTCAATCTGGTCTGCGCGCTTATCCTCGGCAAAGCCCACGATCATCATGATCATGGTCATGACCACGGTCACGATCATGGCCACGGACATTCCCATGACCTGAACCTGAAATCGGCCTACGTCCACGTGATCGCCGATGCGGCAACGTCGGTGTTGGCGATCGTCGCCCTGATCGGTGGCTGGATTTACGGTTGGTCCTGGCTGGATCCCGTGATGGGCATCGTCGGCGCCGTTCTGGTTGCGAAATGGGCCAAGGGGTTACTGACCGAAACCGGCAAGGTGCTGCTTGACCGGGAAATGGACCACCCGGTGGTGGCAGAAATTCGCGAGGTCGTCGAAACGGGTCCGGATGCGGGTGAAACGCGCATAGCGGACCTGCACGTATGGCGTGTCGGCAGGGCAGCCTACTCTTGCGCGCTTACCGTCGTGACCTACGATCCTGCCCTGACGCCGGCCAGGATTCGAGAGCGGCTCGCCATCCATGCCGAGATTGTGCACACGACGATCGAGATACAAGTCCGCACCCAATAGCAGTCGCCGAAATACCGACGAAAGTCAGTCGTCGTGGTACGCCGCTGACAGGTCCAGGCGCATGAAGACGCTGTTTGGGTCCAACTCGTAGTCCGCAAACGGCGGGCAGTACTCGAAGCCGTGGCGCTCGTAAAGCGCGCGGGCCGGCGCGAAGAACTCCATCGAGCCGGTCTCCAGGCTGAGCTGCCGATAACCCGCGCGTCGCGCTTCGCTCAGGACATGGTTTAGCAGTAGCGCCGCAATGCCGCACCGCCGGTGCGCCGGCGACGTGCGCATGGACTTGAGTTCTCCGTGCTCGGGGTCCAGCCGCTTGAGCGCGGCGCTGCCGACCAGCGCCGATTGGCTCCATGCGCTCCAGAAGGTGATTTCCGGCTTCCGCAATTCGTCGAGGTCAAGCGCGTGCACGCTCTCCGGTGGCGAGGTCGCGTGCATGTCGACCAGGTGGTCTTCCATGAACTCGGCGATCCGCGGATCAGTCAGGTCGTCGATCTTGATGTGAATATCCATGCCACCGATTCTATCCGCCATAGTTCCGCCGTGACGCAACCCCATTTCCGCGCCGACGACATGCGCGACGAAATAGGCGCCGACAAATCAGCCCGGCAGGTCAGGGCGCCGCTGTGCCCATCTGGAGGCCAGGTAGCCGGCTCCCGCACACGCCAAGCCGCTGGCCACCATCAATGCGGCGCTGATCAGTCCCAAGGTTCGTCCCGCAGGAATCTGCGCCGCCAGCGCAAAAAACGCCCCATAGGTGCCGGCCAGTATGGCGGCAATGGCGACGACCGAAGCGATGATTGCGATGACGTTACGGTTCATGGTTCAACAGGCCTGATGTTGCGGCAGTCTAGCGCGTCCAATCGAGTTTGGTTCATGGGTGGCTTTCGCCAAGATTGGAAGGGAGGGTCGATCGGCAGTAGTCAGCCAAACGCCAGTTGAATGCAGACAAGGTTTGTTCAATGCATCCTTACGCCTAATGGTCTATAAACAAAATTCGGCAGCACTCTCAATCAACAAGCCGAGGAGGAGACGAAAATGGCCACTTCTTTGAATGAGTTTCATATGGCGAAGGGCGACGTACGTTTCATTGAAGGGATGTCGCTGATGGCAATGTGCGCGATGGTTATAGTGACCGTTCTCGCGGCATGGGCACTCGGAGGGACTGAATTCAAGGACGAGTTTTATGGCAACGCCGCTTTGGTCGTCGCGAGTATTGGATTCATCGTTGGTGCCGTCCTTGAGTTCAGTGCTCAAAAGCTAAGACATCCGAAATAGCGAAGGCAGGCGAACACTTTGAACGGCGGCACCGGAGAGTCGCGACTGACCGGATTGGTTAAGGTCTGTTGACGGGCACGGAGCAGTCGCCGCCTTCGACTCGGCGTACCGCGACGACTGACTTTTCAGCCGTCGCGGGTCGTTGGCTTCAGGCCTTCAGTTCGGGGAAGTCCTCTTCGAAAAATTCCCACTCGGCACGCTCGTTCTTCTGACGCCGCTCGGCTTCCGCGGCGCGCAACTGCACGCGGCGAATCTTGCCGGAGATGGTCTTCGGCAGGTCCGAGAACTCGATGCGGCGGATGCGCTTGTAGGGCGCGAGGTGTTCGCGCAGGAAGGCGAACACCTCCTTGGCCAGTTCGCGGCTCGGCTGCTGGCCCTGCGCCAGGATCAGGAAGGCCTTGGGCACGGCGAGCCGCACGGGGTCGGGGCTCGGCACCACGGCGGCTTCGCCGATGGCCGGATGTTCGAGCAGCACGCTTTCGAGTTCGAACGGGCTGATGCGGTAGTCGGAAGCCTTGAAGACGTCGTCGGCGCGACCGACATAGGTGATGTAGCCCTCGGCGTCGCGGCTGGCGACGTCACCGGTGCGGTAGTAGCCGTCGCGCATCACGTCTGCGGTCTTGTGCGGATCGTCCATGTAGCCGAGCATCAGTCCGAGCGGATGCGGATCGAGCATCAGGCTGATTTCTCCTTCGTCGCTGTCGTTGCCATCGACATCGAGCAGGGCGACACGATAGCCCGGCATCGGCCGGCCCATGGAACCGGGCTTCAGGAGTTGGCCGGGCGAGTTGCCGACCTGCGCCGTGGTCTCGGTCTGGCCGAAGCCATCACGCAGTGTCAGACCCCAGGCGTTCTTCACCTGGTCGATGATTTCCGGGTTGAGCGGCTCGCCGGCACCGATGACTTCGCGCAGTGCCAGGCGGCCACGGTAGGCGGCAAGGTCTTCCTGGATCATCATGCGCCAGACGGTCGGCGGCGCACACAGCGTATTGACCGCATGCTTTTCCAGCACGCCGAGCAGCGCCTTGGCATTGAAGCGGGCATAGTTGTAGATGAAGATGCAGGCACCGGCATTCCAGGGCGCGAAGAAGCAGCTCCAGGCATGCTTGGCCCAGCCCGGCGAGGAGATATTGAGATGCACGTCGCCGGGTTGCAGACCGATCCAGTACATGGTCGACAGGTGGCCGACCGGATAGGTCTGATGCGAATGCAGCACCAGCTTTGGCTTCGACGTGGTGCCGGAAGTGAAGTAGAGCAGGAGCGGATCGCTCGCCTTGGTCGGGCCGTCCGGGATGAACTCGGCCGGGAAGCCGGATGCGTCGTAGCGCCGCCAGCCGGTAACCGCATTCTCGTCATTCGCACCGACGACGATGCGTGAGTACGCGCCGGGTAGCTCGTCGAACTTGGCGGTGTTGCCGGGGCCGACGATGACATGTTTGACGTTGCCGCGATCGAGCCGGTCGCGCAGGTCGTCGGCTGCCAGCAGCGTGGTGGCGGGAATCAGCACGGCGCCGAGCTTGATGGCCGCGAGCATGATCTCCCACAGCGCCACCTCGTTGCCGAGCATCATCAGGATGCGGTCGCCACGCCCGACGCCGACGTCGCGCAGGAAGTTGGCAACGCGGTTGGAGCGTGCCGACATTTCGGCGAACGATAGCTTTTGTTCCGAGCCGTCCTCGCCCACCACCCAGAGTGCCGGGCGGTCGTTGCCACGCGCCATGGCGTCGAAATGGTCGAGCGCCCAATTGAACTCATCCAGAACCGGCCAGCGGAAACCGGCATAGGCCTTGGCGTAATCGGTCCTGTTGGCCAGCAGGAAATCTCGGGCCTCGTTAAATGCAGCGACAGCAGACATACGATTCTCCTCGTGCGTGTTATCTGGCTTTCGCTGTTGGGTTACATGCTGCGGCGGTACTGTCCTCCNNATGACTGTCTGTTTCAGCTTGGCGAGCCAAACGGGCGCTTCCTGCCCATTCCTCGACTGGAAATCGCGCAGCCGCGTCAATTGCGACTGCTTCTCTTCTTCGGTCGAGCGCGCCAGTTCGATCTCGGTCGCCACGCCTGAATTATGCGGATTGAGGAAGGTATTCACGCCGATCAGCGGATATGAGCCGTCGTGCTTCTTCTGCTCGTAGTAAAGGCTTTCTTCCTGGATCTTGCCGCGCTGGTAACCGGTTTCCATGGCGCCGAGGACGCCGCCGCGCGAGGCGATGGCTTCGAACTCCTGTAGCACGGCCTCTTCGACCAGATCGGTCAACTCGTCGATGATGAAGGCGCCCTGATTCGGGTTCTCGTTCTTCGCCACGCCCCACTCGCGGTTGATGATGAGCTGGATGGCCATGGCGCGGCGCACGCTCTCTTCGGTTGGCGTGGTGATGGCCTCGTCGTAGGCGTTGGTGTGCAGAGAATTGCAGTTGTCGTAGATG
>PMIH01000161.1 GCA_003158255.1 Rhodocyclaceae bacterium | reverse complement strand
CGTGGACACCAACCTGTTCCCCGGTGGCTTCAACAACCTCAACCCGGCCTTCCTGCCGCTGTGCGTGCAAGCGGCGCAGGGCGCCATCGAGAAGATCTGTCCCGAGGCCAAGAACCTGCTGCTGATCCCCGAGAACCACACGCGCAACCAGTACTACCTGATGAACGTGGCGCACCTGGCCGCCATCCTGCGCCACACGGGCCTGAACGTGCGCGTCGGCTCGCTGCTGCCGGACGTGACGGAGCCAACGATTCTGACGCTGCCCGACGGCCAGACGCTGACGCTGGAGCCGCTCAAGCGCCTCGGCCCGGGCAGCCGGCGGCTTGGCCTCGAAGGCTTCGATCCCTGCGCCATCCTGCTCAACAACGACCTCTCGGCCGGCGTGCCGGACATCCTCAATGGCCTGCACGAGCAATTCGTCATCCCGCCACTCAACGCAGGCTGGCACGTGCGTCGCAAGTCGCGCCATTTCACCGCCTACAACGAGGTCGCGCTCGCTTTCGCGCAGGAAATCGGCATCGACCCGTGGCTGATCAATCCGGAATTCGAAGTCTGCGGCCAGATCAATTTTCAGGAACGTACCGGCGAGGAATGCCTGGAGGCGCAAGTCGACGCGATGCTCTACCGCATCCGCGCCAAGTACCGCGAACATGGCATCGACAGCGAGCCGTTCGTCATCGTCAAGGCCGACGCCGGCACTTATGGCATGGGCATCATGACCGTGAAGGACGCCAGCGAGGTCAAGGATCTCAATCGCAAGCAGCGCAACAAGATGGCCGTAATCAAGGAAGGCGTGGCGGTCACCGAGGTCATGATCCAGGAAGGCGTGCCGACCGTCGAGACGGTTGACGCCGGCACGGCTGAACCGGTGATCTACATGATCGACCGCTATGTCGTCGGCGGCTTCTACCGCGTGAACACGCAACGCGGCATCGACGAGAATCTCAACGCCCCCGGCATGCGCTTCGAGCCGCTCGACTTCGAGTGCGGCTGTTCCCTGCCGAATTGCTTCCTCGGTCCCGACGCGCCGCCCAACCGCTTCTACGCCTACGGCGTCGTCGCGCGGCTGGCGCTGCTTGCCGCAGCAATTGAGCTGGAACGCAGCGACAGCAAGCAAGCCTGACCCCGAAGCATTCCGGGTTGCCTGCTCCCGCCCCAGCGGACATAATCGACGGCTTCACAATCAGACGGGGAGAAGGTAATGCTGCGTAGAACATTCCTGGCTGCATCGACAGCCTGCGTGGTGCTGGCCGCCGGGTCCGCGTGGGCCGACGCCTATCGCGCCGAATATCGCCTCTCCACCGTGCTCGGCACGGCCTTCGCCTGGGGCCAGGCCGGCGAGCGCTGGGCGGAACTGGTCAAAGAAAAGACGCAGGGCCGCATCAACATCAAGCTGTATCCGGGCACCTCGCTGGTCGGCGGCGACCAGACGCGCGAGTTCACCGCGATCCGCCAAGGAGTCATCGACCTCGCCATCGGCTCGACCATCAACTGGTCGCCGCAGGTGAAGGAACTCAACCTGTTTTCGTTGCCCTTCCTGATGCCGGACTACAAGGCCATCGACGCGCTGACGCAAGGCGAAGTCGGTCGGCAGTTGTTCAAGATTCTCGAACAGCGTGAAGTGGTGCCGCTCGCCTGGGGCGAAAACGGTTTCCGCGAAATGTCGAACTCGAAGCATGCGGTAGCCACCCCGGCGGACATGAAGGGCTTCAAGTTCCGCGTCGTCGGCTCGCCGCTCTACAACGAGACCTTCACCGCGCTCGGCGCCAACCCGACGCAGATGAGTTGGGCCGATGCGCAACCCGCGCTGGCGACCGGCGCTGTCGACGGCCAGGAAAATCCGCTCTCCGTCTTCGTCGCCGCCAAGCTGCCGACCGTCGGCCAGAAGTACCTGACGCTGTGGCACTATGTCGCCGACCCGCTGATCTTCGTGGTGAACAAGGAGGTCTGGGCCAGTTGGACGCCCGCCGACCAGGAGGCCGTCCGCCAGGCAGCGTTGCAAGCCGGGCGCGAGAACGTCGAGAAGGCGCGCAAAGGTATCGCCGGCAGCGACAACGCCGTGCTGAAACAGATCGAGGCCAGCGGCGTCACCGTCACCACCCTGACACCCGAGCAGCGCGATGCCTTCGTCAAGGCGACACGACCGGTCTACGACAAGTGGGCCAAGACCATCGGCGCCGATCTGGTCAAGAAAGCGGAAACCGCCATCGCCAAGCGCTGATTCATGTCGTCGTCGAACAACGGCGGTGACCGCCTCGGCGCCGTCGAGCGGTTTCTCATGGCATTGGCCATGGGCGCGCTGTGCCTGCTGACCATGGCCAACGTACTAGTGCGCTATTTCACCGACATCTCCTTTGCCTTCACCGAGGAGATTTCGGTGGTGCTGCTGGTAGTCATGACACTGGTCGGCGCCTCGCATGCCTTTGCCAGCCGCCACCACATCGCCATCGGCTGGTTCGTGCAGCAGGTGCCGCGCCTGCGTCCCGCCGCCGCACGCCTGGCCACGCTGAGTTCGCTGCTCATGTTCGGGCTGCTCGCCTGGTACGGCACGCGCATGGCCTGGGACGATTGCCGCTTTGAAGTCACCTCGCCTTCGCTGGGCGTGCCGCAGTGGTGGTACACGGTGTGGCTGCCGCTGTTGTCGGCACTGATCGTGGTGCGCCTGCTGGGCGTACTGCGGAAGCCGAACCCATGATGGACTGGCTGCTGTTCGGTATCTTCATCGCGCTGATGGTTTCCGGCGTGCCGCTGGCCGTCGCCATGGGCCTGGCCGGCACCGCCGTCGTCGCCGCGAGCGGGCTGGGCATGATGTCGCTGCCGACCAATCTCTATACCGGCGTCGCCAAGTATCCGCTGATGGCGATTCCGGTCTTCGTCATCGCCGGTCTGATCTTCGAACGCGCCGGGGTCGCCGCCAGCATCGTTCGCTTTGCTTCGGCGGTGGTCGGCCAGCGCCAGGGTGGGCTGGCCATGGTAGCGGTGATCGTCGCCATGATCATGGGCGGCATTTCCGGCTCCGGGCCAGCGGACTCCGCCGCCGTGGGCGCGGTGATGCTGCCCTCGATGCTCAAGGCCGGCTATCCGCGCCCATTCACCGCCGGCGTCATCGCCGCCGCCGGCTCGACCGGCATCCTGATTCCGCCTTCGATCGCCTTCGTCATCTACAGCCTGCTGGTGCCGCAAGCCTCGGTGCCGGCGCTGTTTGCCGGCGGCATGATCCCCGGCATCCTCTCCGGCCTGTCGTTGCTGCTGGTTTCGTGGTGGCTGTCCGTCAAAAACGGCTTCGAGTCGGCGCCCGCCGCACCGCGGCCGCCGTTCTGGCAGAGCCTGAAGGAAGCCGGCTGGGGCCTGGCCGCGCCGGTCATCATCCTCGGCGGCATCCGCAGCGGCCTGTTCACACCAACCGAAGCGGCGGTGGTGGCCGTCTTCTATGGGGTGTTCGTCGGCATGCTGGTCTATCGCAACCTCAGCTGGCGTGACATCTACAACGTGCTGGTCGAGTCGGCCGAGCTTTCGTCGGTGATCCTCACCGTGGTCGCGCTGGCCAGCGTCTTCGCCTGGTCCAGCAGCACGCTCGGCACCTTCGACAGCCTGGCGAAATTCATGCTCGGCGCCGGCCTGCCGGAGATCGTCATGCTGATCAGCATGCAGGTCATGCTGCTGATCGCCGGCATGTTCCTCGACGTGATTTCGATCTATTTCATTTTCCTGCCCTTCCTGATCCCCATCGCCATTCACTTCAACTGGGATCTGGTCTGGTTCGGCGTCATCATCACCATGAACCTCGCGCTCGGCCAGTTCCATCCGCCGCTGGGCGTGAATTTGATGGTCACCTGCCGCATGGCCGGCGTGTCGATGGAATCGACGATTCCCTGGGTGCTCTGGATGGTGGCGGCGATGGCCGGCGCCATGTTCCTGGTCACCTTCGTGCCGGAGATCGCGCTCTGGCTGCCGCGCACGCTCGGCTATCTCTAGGCTCAGCGTACCGCGACGACTGACTTTGGCGAGTGCAGAGCCATGCCAAGGCCGCATGAGCCGCGCGGTATGATGCGCGGAGCGATCCGCAATGAAGGGGAACAATCATGAACATCGAAGGGCTTTCGAAGGAACAACGCATCCTGCGCGTGCTGCGCAAGACGCTCGGCAACATCGTCAAGGACACCGCCCCCGCACCCGGCGTGGCCCACCCGCTGCAAGAGGCCACCATCCACGACATCCAGCAACTTTTTGCGCTGATCGCCGAGCGCGAAGCCGAACTTGCCAAGGATGCCGGCATCAACGTCAATGAGCGGCCCCACTTCAGCGATGAACCGCGCAAC
>PMIH01000186.1 GCA_003158255.1 Rhodocyclaceae bacterium | reverse complement strand
TGAGCACCGTCTCGCCTAGCGCGATGAGCAAGAAGAGGCGACAGCGCTCCAGCATGTGACTGGCATTGAAGACGATGCGCTCAGAGTGCAGCCTCCGGCCCGGAACGGGATGGGCCAGCCAGGTACCGACGAGATCGATGCCGGCGGCCAGCCCCCACCAAGCCAAGCTGGTGGATGGGTCAGTGCTGGCGCCGACAATCCACAATGGTGTCGTGGCAACGAGCCACCCCAGGACCCTGAAATAGTGCTCGCGGTACATCGCATCGGGTGCCGTGACAATGGTCCAGACGGTGCGTCCAAGTTGGATCAGCAGCAGCGGGACGACGAATTCCCAGGCAGATGTCTTGAAGGCGCCCGGAATCGCGGCGTTCATGAACAGGCCAAACAGCATTACTGCAAGCATCATCCAGCGGGTCTTCGACTGATCGGCGCGGACCATCGTCGCCGCCCAACTCGTGTAGGACCACACAGTCAGGACAGCCAGCAGCATCACTACCGTTTCGGCCGCACTTTGCCAGGACAGGTGGGCAGATAGATGGTGAGATAGTTGCGACACGGCAAAGGCGAAGACGAGATCGAAGAGCAACTCCAGTGGAGTCACCTCTTCGTGTTCGCTACTTCTGTCGACGTCGGATTTCGTTGTCATGCCATGTCCTTCATCGGCCTTCTGGCCTGTGGGACGCATCACTTCATTTCGCCTTGTGGATGTCGAGCTCATTGCTCCGACATGGACAACAGTCCCTCATCCAGCCGGGCGCCCTGAATGTTGATTTGGGCCAACTGCTGCTCGATTTCAACCAAGTCGGTCGCTGTTAGGACCAAATCGACGGACTTGATGTTGTCCTCGATGTATTCGACTTTATCCATGCCGGGGATTGGCACGATCCAAGGCTTTTGGGCGAGTAACCAGGCCAGGGCCACTTGCACGGGTGTCGCATTCTTCTTCGTAGCGATGACCCGCAGCATGTCCACAACGGGCATATTTGCCTTCATCGCTTCCGGGGTGAAGCGGGGAAAATTTGCCCGCAAGTCAGTGCCGCTGTCGAACTTGGTTGATGGATCAATCGTGCCGGTGAGGAATCCAGTTCCCAATGGTCCCCATGGCACAAAACCTATTCCCAATTCTTCGCAGATAGGTAGGACTTCTGCTTCCGGCTCGCGCGTCCAGAGCGAGTATTGGTTTTGCACGGCGGCAACCGGATGTACGGCATGTGCCCGACGAATGGTGGCGGCGCCGACTTCAGACAGGCCATAGTGGCGAATCTTGCCTTCGCCAATCAGATCCTTCAATGTGCCGACGACATCTTCGATCGGCACGTTCAGGTCAACCCGGTGCTGATAGAACAAGTCGATATAGTCCGTCCTCAGGCTTTTCAGCGAGGCTTCCGCGACTGCACGAATGGTTGCCGGACGGCTGTCAGTGCCGACGATGCCGCCGTTCTCCAGCTTGAAGCCAAACTTGGTGGCAATGATCAGGTCTTTTCTATACGGAGCCAGGGCTTTGCCCAGCAGAATTTCGTTGGTGTACGGGCCGTAAGCCTGCGCCGTGTCGAAGAAGTTGATCCCGCGTTCAACTGCGGCATGCAGCACCTTGATGCCAATACCTTCATCTACCGCTTTACCGGTTCCAAAACTCAAATTCATCGCACCCATACCGAGGGCTGAAACTTCAAGACCGCAATTTCCAAGCTTGCGTGCTTTCATACCAAATCTCCGTTAGACACGTAGTGGGAATGTTGTATGGCAGGCCTGCCAGTCATTGGACTGCCGGATGTAAGTGGTGACCGCCGCTCATGACTTCAGCGAAGCCATGTCGATGACGAAGCGGTACTTCACGTCGCTCTTCAACAAGCGCTCGTAGGCATCATTGATATCTTGGATCTTGATCACCTCGACATCCGACGTGATGCCGTGCTTGCCGCAGAAATCGAGCATCTCCTGGGTTTCGGCCAGGCCACCGATCAGTGAGCCCGCGACACTCAGGCGGTTGAGCACCAAGGGGCCCGTGTTCAAGGCCGGCTCCAGCGGACCGAGGTAGCCCACCATCACCAGCGTGCCACTGTTGGCCAGCGTCGGCACATAGGGGTTCACGTCGTGAACATAGGGCACCGTATCGATGATCAGATCGAACTTGTTGGCCACAACCGCCATCTGCGCTGCGTCGGTCGACAAGACGATGTGGTCGGCGCCAAGTCGGCGGGCATCGGCCTCCTTGCCCGGCGACCGGGTGAACAAACTCACCTCCGCACCCATGGCCTTTGCCAGCTTCAGGCCCATGTGGCCCAGCCCNNGAGTAGGTGGTGATGCCGGCGCACAAAAGCGGCGCCGTCCCGGCGAGATCCAGACCGCCCGGCACGCTCAGCACGAAGTCTTGCGAGACGACGATCCTTTCGGAGTAGCCGCCCTGTGTACGTGTACCGTCATGACGATCGACACTGTTGTAGGTGTCCGTTCGTCCGTTCTCGCAGTATTGCTCCAGGCTCTTCTCGCAGGGATGGCAGTGGCGGCAGGAATCGACCAGGCAGCCGACCGCCACTTGATCGCCGACCTTGTAGCGCGTCACCTTCGATCCGACCTCGATCACCCGGCCGACGATCTCGTGGCCGGGCACCATTGGGTAGAGCGCGTTGCCCCAGTCGTTACGCACGTTGTGCAGGTCGGAATGGCAGACGCCGCAGTAGAGGATGTCGATGACGACATCGTCGGCGCGGGGACTGCGGCGGTCGAATCTGAACAGGTCCAGGGGAGTGGTCGGGGAATGAGCGGCGTAAGCGCGAACTTGATGCGTCATGGTGTCTATCTCCGTTTGGTCAGTTCAGAGGCCGGTCATCTTTTCCAACTGCTCCGGATAGCGGGCGCCTTGGATGGAAATCTTCGATGCGGCTGTCTCGATCTCGGTCAGGTCGTCGTTCGTCAGACTGAGTTCGGCGGCGCCGAGGTTCTCTTCCAGTCTGTGCAGCTTGGTGGTGCCGGGGATGGGAACGATCCAGGGCTTGCGCGACAGCAGCCAGGCCAGCGCCACTTGGGCCGGCGTGGCCCGGTGTCGGTCGCCCACGTGCTTGAGCAGATCCACGAGGGCCTGATTGGCGTCGCGGGCATCGGGCGCGAAGCGCGGGATACTGTTACGCAGGTCACCCTTGGCGAAGCTGGACGCGCTGTCGATCTTGCCCGTCAGGAAACCCTTGCCCAGCGGGCTGTACGGCACGAAACCGATGGACAGCTCCTCCAGCGTGGGCAACACCTCCGCTTCGGGGCCGCGTGTCCATAGGGAATACTCGCTTTGTACTGCCGTCAGCGGCTGAACCGCGTGAGCCCGCCGGATCGTCTGCGCGCTAGCCTCGCATATGCCGAAATGGCGTACCTTGCCGGCGGCGATCAATTCCTTCACCGCACCGGCGACCTCCTCGATGGGGACCGCAGGATCGACGCGGTGCTGGTAGAAGAGATCGATCACCTCGATACCAAGCCGCTTGAGCGAAGCATCCGCAACTTCCTTGATGTGCTTGGGGCGGCTATTGAGCGCAGTCTTGCCCGGCGCATCTGCCGCAAAGGTCTGGAAGCCGAATTTGGTGGCGATCACGACCTTGTCGCGGAAGGGACGCAGCGCCTCGCCGACCATTTCTTCATTGGTGAATGGGCCATAGATTTCAGCCGTGTCGAAAAAGGTGACGCCGAGGTCGACGGCGGCGCGGATCAGCGCGATGCCGTCCGTCTTGCTCACCGCAGTGCCGTAGCCAAAGTTCAGACCCATGCAGCCCAGGCCCAGGGCCGAAACTTCCAGGCCGTTGCCGAGTGTGCGCTTCTTCATGATGTTCTCCTGTCAGGAATATTTGGAACGTGGACGATGCTCGTGGCGCGGCGTCCACTCAGTTCGGTAACGTACGCAATACACGCCCGAGGGTTTGGCGAAGGTCGTTATCATTCGATGTGACGAAGCTTAGCTCCTGGACTATCCAGCGACTAGCCACTAAAGACTTGAACCACAAGCAATAGAAAGTTGATAATGAACTGGCTTGAACCGACTGAGGATTTGGAGAACAGCGATGCCAATCAACGAATTGCGCGCCATCGAGACCTTCGCCAAAGCCGTGGAGCTTGGCAGCCTGCGCAAGGCCGCCGCCGCGCAGGGCCTGAGTCCGCAGGCGGTGAGCCAGGCCCTGTCCCAATTGGAGCAGCATCTGGGCGTACGACTCCTGCATCGGACGACCCGGAACATTGCCTTGACCGAGGAAGGCCAACAGTTCCTGGAAGCGACCAAGCCGGCACTGGCGATTCTGGAGCGGGCGTTACAGCGCGTGCGTGCGGCGAAGGACGAAATTGCCGGGCCGCTGCACATCGTGGCGCCGCGCTCGGGCTTCGTCTCGGTGCTGTGGCCGGTCGTCGATGCGTTCTGCCGGAAATATCCCGGCATCCAGCCCGATCTTCACCTCGACGACCAGGTCGGCAACTGGGTGCACGAGCGCGCCGACGTGGGCTTTCGCATCGGCGCTCCGCCGGAGGATGGCTTGATCGCGCGCAGGCTGTTCCCCGTCCAGTTGATCATCTGCGCCTCACCGGCCTATCTTGAGCGCCACGGAGCACCGCAGACCCTGGATGCGCTGCCAGCGCATCGCTGTAGCGTGTTCCGCCATCCAGCAACCGGCGAGGTGTTTCCCTGGTTCCTGAAGGTTGATGGAGAAGTGGTCCGCCGCGATCTGCCGCCCGCGTTATCCACCAACGACATCGAGTTTGAGCTGCAGGCCGTGCTTGACGGCCAGGTGATCGCTCAACTCGCAAGTATGTCGGCGGCTCCCCACATCCGCGCAGGGCGCATCGTGCCCTTGCTGCCGCAGCACATGACGGATCATATGAGCGTGGCGCTCTTCTACGGCAGTCGGCGCGCGCAGCCCGCGCGAGTGCGGCAGTTCATCGACTTTGCGGTCGAGCGCCTGACGGACAATCCGGACTATGTATTGAACGACACCGAGCTCAAAGCCTTGCCGTGAAGGGTGAGGTTGATGGAGAAGTCAGGTAGAGCGGCGGGTCCGATTTAACCTGGGCGGCGCGGCACGACGAGATTGCCGATGAAGACCTGCACGGCTTCGTCATCCTGATTCAACGTCGTCGCGCGGACCTTGATCAGTCCTTGGTCGGGCCTTGATTTCGACGGTCGCGCGTCAAGCACTTCGCTCTCCACTCTCAACTCGTCCCCGGGACGGACTGGATGCGGCCAGCGGAGTTCGTCGAAGCCGGCGCCAATTATGCCGTCGGCGGGTTTGAACTCGCTTTCAACCAACAACCGCATGGTGATCGCGGCCGTGTGCCATCCGCTGGCCGCCAAGCCACGGAATATTGAATCTTGTGCGGCCGTCTCGTCGAGGTGGAAGGGTTGTGGATCGAACTCGGTGGCAAAGGTCTTGATCCGTTCCTGATCGACTTGCATCCGACCTGAACGGAAGATCTGTCCCACGGTGATGTCCTCAAGGAAAAGCATGGTTATGAACTCCTTTTGTCTTGGCTACGAGAGTAACGCTTGACCATCGCGGAAGAAACGAGGCGACATCACGGAAGATGTCAGCCGAGGCCAAAATCCTTCCTCAAGCTTGCATCGACGGGAGCGGCCGGCATGAAGCGCCGCAGCTTGCTCAACAAGGCGGCCTTGCCTTTGGGGGCATGCCGCATGCGCCAGGCGTCGAGCGCTGCGCAAACGATTGCGTTTGCCACGCCGTCCGGCTCGGGGGCAGTGCCAATATTCCTGGCGATTGCGCGCGATACGAGGTCGCGTTGGCCGTCATAGGCTGCGATCTTGTTGGCCGCATGGGGCGCATTGGCGTCGAGATTGCTCTTCGTGTAGGCGGGTTCGACAAGAGCCACGCGGACTCCGAACTGGCGTACCTCATGATCCATGGTCTCCGACATCCCCTCGACCGCATGCTTGGAGGCCGAATACAGCCCCATGTAGGGGGCAGGAAGGAAACCCAGCACCGAACTGAGGTTGACGATCCTGCCGGAGCGCTGCGCGCGCATGTGCGGAAGCACTGCCTTGCTGGTGCGCAGGGTGCCGAGCACGTTGGTATCGAACATCGCCGTGGCCTCGGCAATCGACGTTTCCTCCGTCGCCCCAAGCATGGCCACCCCGGCATTGTTCACGAGTACGTCGATGCGCTTGGCCCGATCAATGATGGATTGAATTCCGCGCTCAACGGAGGCGTCGTCGCGTACGTCCATCTCGACCAATTCAACTCCGGCAATTGGCGTCGCTTTCGCGATGCTGCGCACCGTGCCGAACACTTGGCATCCCAGCTTGGCAAACTTCTCTGCGGCAACTCGACCGATGCCGGATGAGACGCCGGTGACTACCACGACTTTGGATTTCGACACGATTCTTCCTTTCTTACACGTAAATGGGAGTGAATGTCCGGGGACTGGTTTCAAACTTGGCCGGGCGGATTGGCCATCAGATCGGCGTTGAATGCCTTGAACATCGCGTGCTCGCCGGGACCGGGATTGGCGCGGACCGGCCGCACGGCCTCCACGACCAGTTCCTCGTTCTCGCTCGCCAGTAACGTCATGGTTTCGGCGATGAAGGCATCAAGGGGCATGGCGCGCGGATCGCCGCTCTTCCCGATGAGGTCGGTGTCCACCCACGGTGGGGCGATTTCCTGCACAGTGGCATTCGTGTCGCGCAACATGAAGCGCTGGGACATCGCGTAGGAGTGCAGTGCGGCCTTGGTAGCTGAATAAACGGCAGAAGTCGCCAGAGGCAGATAGGCCAGGATGGAGGTGTTGTAGATGATCGTGGCACGCGGCTGACGCTTCAGGTGCTCGATCAGCGCCGAGGTCAGGCGGATCGGGCCAAGCAGGTTGGTATTGATGACGCTGCACGCGGCTTTGTCGTCGATAGTGCCGCTGGCGTCGTCGAAGGGCATGATGCCGGCGTTATTGATCACCACATTGAGCGACGGATAGCGGGCAATCAGGACTTGCGCTGCGGCCTGGATGCCGGAGGGGTCGGCGACGTCGAGTTCGATCGCTTCCATGCCGGGATTGGCGGCGACGACTTCGTCGAGCAGTGCCTTGCGGCGGCCGGCGATGACGACCCTGTTGCCGCGCTGATGGAATGCCTCGGCCAGACCGCGGCCGATGCCGGATGCGCCGCCGGTGATGAGGATGGTGTTGTCGTTGAGTTTCATCATGTGTCCTTTCGGGGATATGGAGAATTGGGGAGCCGGGTCGGTTGGTGAGTGCATGGTAGGCCTACTTGTGCGTGGCGTAAATGACGCATATAGTGCTGATTCCGGCCATGCCCAAAAAGGACGCACCACATGCATCGGATCGGCTATGTATTGACGGAAGGCTTTCAGGTGCTGTCGATCGCCACGCAGTCCGTCTTCGAGTTCGCCAACATCGTGGCTGGCGAGCCTTTCTACGAAGTGGAGAACTTCTCGGTTGCCGGTGGCGAGGTCCGCGCCTCGGTGGGTCTATCCGTGGCTACGCGCGCGCTCGATGCCGGCAGCAAGGCGGACACCTGGATATTCACTGGTGTGATTCAGCCGCTGATTCGCCCAACGGCGCCTGCCGAACTGGCTTTCGCGCGTCGGGTGAGTCCGCGGGCCCGCCGCATTGCGGCGATCTGCACCGGCTCATTCGTACTGGCCGAAGCCGGCCTGCTATCCGGTCGGCGCGCGACGACGCATTGGGCCTATGCGCGTGACATGCAGAGGCTGTATCCAGATATCCATGTCGAGGACGACCGCATCTACATCATCGACGGCCCGGTGTGGACCTCGGCCGGCATGACGGCCGGCATCGACCTGGCACTGGCGATGGTAGAAAAGGATCTCGGTGCGGAAATTGCGCGCTCGGTCGCGCATAGGCTGGTCATGCACCAGCGCCGCTCGGGCGGGCAGTCGCAGCATTCCGAATTGCTCGATCTGGCGCCGAAGTCGGATCGCATCCAGCGCGCGCTCGACTACGCGCGCAAGAATCTCCACCAGGTGTTGACCGTGGATGACCTGGCGGAATCGGCGAATCTGAGTCCGCGCCAGTTCAGCCGCGTATTCACGGCTGAAACCGGCCAGTCGCCTGCCAAGGCCATCGAGGGGCTGCGCCTGGAAGCGGCACGACTGATGATCGAACAGAGCCGTCACCCGCTCGAGGTGGTCGCCCGAGAAACCGGTTTCCACGACCGGCGCCATATGCGGGAGGCTTTCATGCGTGGCTTCGGCCTGCCACCTCAGGCCGTGCGGCGGGAGGTTCGGGAAAGAGGTTGAGTACCACACCGAGTGGGAGAGCCTTTTGTTAATGGCCGGCACGTCCCCTATTGGAGCCTGCTGCAGCACGGAGCCTCGCCGGCGGCAATGGCTGAGGGTTGGATTGCCACCCCAGAATCTCGAGCGACAGGTATCTGATCACTTGGCGGCCGCTCGTATAGCACAATTTTTCGGGCCGCTATGCCCGCTCCTGGCCGACTACCGCCCCTACGAGGCGTACCGCGACGACTGACTTTCGCGATCAGCCTCCCGGCACGAGGAGCAGGTTCGGGCCGGCGCGGGCGTAGCCGAGTTCGTCTACGAGGATGTCGAGGGCAAGGGTGGCGAGGTCGTCGGCAACGGGGTCGATGGCGCCTTTGTCCGGGTAGATGATCTTCAGGTAGCTGTTGCAGCTGTCGCAGGTTTCGGCGCGCACGGCGGCGCGATCGGTGGTCGCGGCGGCGTCCGCGTGGTTCTGTAGCTGCTGGTAGGCGATGCCTTCGTTGGCGTCGCAGGCGGCGCACTTGACGCGCACGAGGTTCCATTCGGTGTTGCACAGCGCGCAGTGCAGGTAGCGCAAACCTTCGACTTCGCCGGCGCGCTTGACGACGCTGGCGACGGGCAGGAAGCCGCAGCACGGGCAGACACCCGGTACATCGAGCATGGCGATGCCGTTGGCGCCGAGGCGCGATGCGCCGGCCGTCCACAACACCTGCAAGGCGGCGGCGACGTAGGGCAGCAGGGCGGCGTCGATGCCATAAAGTTCGGTCTGAAGCACGCGCTGCGCGAGTTCTTCGAGGCGATCCGGCGGTAGTTCGACCAGGCGGTCTAGCGCGGCGCGCGCGGCAGATGGCGCCGCGGGGCGGACGGCGGCGGCGATCTGCCGCAGCGCCTCGTGCCAGGCCGGGTCGCGCGGCCAGGACTGCGCGGGCAGCGGCGGCATGCGGTGTTCGCGCGCGCGCGCCAGTTCGGCGGCGTCGGGCAATGCGATGGCGGGAAAGGCCTGTAATGCTTCCTGCTGGACACGCGAGACGACGGCGAGGAAGCGCAGCCAGTCGCTCAGGCTATGGCCCACTGCCAGTTGCTCGAAGCGTCTCGCACGAGCGGCGAAGATGTGCGTGGCGTCGGGCGCAATCACCTGCGGCGGCTGGCCTGCGGGAGTGATCGGAATCGTCTGCGCTTCCGCCATGCCGCTCACGACTTTCCTGTCATTTGCCGATACCAGGCGCGATGGTGCTGCTTGGCCCAGCCGCGCGTTACCGTGCCGTACCACATGGCGCGGATGGTGCCCTTGACCCAGATGGCCGCATAGATGTGCACCATGATCAGGCCGATCATCACCGCCGCGGTGGCAGCATGGATGACGGCGCCGAAGCGCACGACGACGACGGGCAGGTTGAGCCAGGCGCGCCAGGTGACGATGCCCGAGATCACCAGCAGCGCCATGCAAACGACCAGCGCCCAGAACAGCAGCTTCTGGCCGCCGTTGTACTTGCCCTGCACCGGCATGTTGTGGTCGTTGCCGTCCACCATCTCGCCGACGCGGCTCAGCCATTCACGGTCGGCGGGCGTCATCCGGTTCAGTTCCCGGAACCGGAAGAACATCCTCACGAACGACAAGGCCATGATTACCCCGACGTAGGGATGCAGGATGCGCGCCCAGGTGCCACCGCCGAACAGCTGCGCGAGCGGGAAGAACGCCGGATGGAAGAACGCCAGCCCGGAGAGCGCGAGCAGGATGAAGCAGATGCCCACGACCCAGTGGTTGGCGCGTTCCGGCGCGGTGTAGCGCTGGAGGTCTTTTGGATTGCGGATCACGATGCATCCTCCTCTTCCAGTTCATCTTCCAGTTCCTTGCTCACCTCGTTCGGTCCCTTGATGACGTAGTGGAACAGGCTGCTGAATGCGATGCCTGCCAGCGCCAGTGTTGCCAGCGGTTTGGCAACGCCCTTCCACAGCGCAACCATCGGGCTGATGCTCGGGTTCTCCGGGAGATTGTTGTAGAGCTGCGGCCGGTCGGCGTGGTGCAGCACGTACATCACGTGCGTGCCGCCAACGCCTTGCGGATCGTAAAGCCCGGCATCCTTGAAGCCGCGTTCCTTGAGGTCGACGATGCGCTCTTCAGCGTAGTCCTTCATCTGCTGCTTGCTGCCGAATTGCAGCGCGCCGGTCGGGCAGGCCTTGATGCAGGCCGGCTCCTGGCCAACGGCAACACGATCGGAACACAGCGTGCACTTGTAGGCCTTGTTGTCCTTCTTGGAAATGCGTGGCACGTTGAACGGGCAGCCGGTGATGCAGTAGCCGCAGCCGATGCAGTTCTCTTCGTGGAAGTCGACGATGCCGTTGGCGTACTGGACGATGGCGCCCGGTGCCGGGCAGGCCTTCAGGCAGCCCGGATCGGCGCAGTGCATGCAGCCGTCCTTGCGGATCAGCCATTCCAGCTTGCCGGCTTCCTCCACCTCCGAGTAGCGCATGACGGTCCACGATTCGGCGGACAGGTCGCGCGGGTTGTCGTAGATGCCCGAGTTGCTGCCCACCTCGTCGCGGATGTCGTTCCACTCCATGCACGCCGCCTGGCAGGCCTTGCAGCCGATGCAGGTGGTGACGTCGATGAGCTTGGCGACTTCCGTGGTTTGCCGCACCGAAGGGCTGTCGGTAGTGGTGGCCGAGCGGCGCGCGATGTCTAGCGATTGCAGTGCCATATCGGTCTCCTCACGCTTTCTCGATATTCACGAGGAACGACTTGAATTCCGGCGTCTGCGTATTCGCGTCGCCGACGAACGGCGTCAGCGTATTAGCGATGTAGCCGGGTTTGGTCATGCCCTTGAACCCCCAGTGGATGGGGATACCGACGTGATGGATCTTCTTGCCGTCCGCCATCATCGCCCGCAGGCGCTTGGTCACCACGGCCACGGCGATGATCTGGCCGCGGTTGGAGCGCACCTTGATCCTGTCGCCGGCCTTGATGCCTTTCTCTGCCGCCAGCTCCTCGCCGATTTCGACGAACTGCTCGGGCTGTAGGACGGCGTTGATCAGGCAGTGCTTGGTCCAGTAGTGGAAGTGCTCCGTCAAGCGATAGCTGGTGGCCGCGTAGGGGAAGTCCTTCGATTTACCGAACACCTCCATGTCGCCCTTGAATACGCGCGCAGCCGGATTGCTGATCGCCTTCGGATTGGTGTTCATCGGGTTGGTGTCGATGGGCGTCTCGAAGGGCTCGTAGTGCTCTGGGAAGGGGCCTTCGACCATCTTGTCCAGCGCGAAGAAACGCGCCACGCCTTCCGGGTTCATGATGAACGGCCCCATGCCGTCGGCCGGATTCGAGTCAGGCTTGAAGTCGGGAATGTCCGATCCGGTCCAGGCGGTGCCGTTCCACCACACTTGTTTGCGCTTCGCGTTCCACGGCTTGCCAGCGGGGTCGGCGGCAGCGCGGTTGTAGAGGATGCGCCGGTTGGCCGGCCACGCCCAGGCCCAGTTCAGGGTCTGGCCGTTGCCGAAGGGATCGGCATTGTCGCGTCGGGCCATCAGGTTTCCTGCCTGGCTCCAGCAACCGGAGAAGATCCAGCAGCCGCAGGATGTTGTGCCGTCGTCGCGCAATTGCGCGAAGCCGTCCACCTGTTCGCCGGCCTTCTTGACGAGCTTGGTCTTGTCCTTCGGATCTTCCAGGTCGGTCAGCGCCTTGCCGGAATACTCCTTCGCGAGCTCTTCCGCCGAAGGTGCGCTGGGAATCCGGTACGGCCAGGTCATGTTCAGAATTGGGTCGGGGAAAGCGCCACCGTCGGCCTTGTACATGCCCCGCAGCGTGGTGAACAGGCCGGCGATGATCTCGATGTCGCTCTTCGCTTCACTGGGCGGTTCCGCGCCCTTCCAGTGCCATTGCAGCCACCGCCCGGAATTGACCAGCGAGCCGTCTTCCTCGGCGAAGCAGCCCGAGGGCAGGCGGAAGACGGTGGTCTGGATCTTGGTCGAATCGACGTCGTTGTACACGCCGAAGTTCTTCCAGAACTCGGAAGTCTCGGTGGCAAGCGGATCAATGACGACCAGGTACTTGAGCTTGGCCAGCGCGGTGCCGAGCTTCGCCTTGTTCGGGAACGAGGCGAGGGGGTTGAAGCCCTGGCAGACGTAGCCGTTCATCTTGCCCTGGTACATGTCCTCGAATACCTGGAGCACGTCGTGCATCTTGTCGAGCTTGGGGAGATAGTCGAAGGCCCAGTTGTTCTCCTTCGTCGCCGCATCGCCGTACCATGCCTTCATCAGGCTGACGTGGAACTTTTCGTAGTTCTGCCAGTAGGAAAGCTGGTTGGGCCGCAGCGGCTTGGAGGCGCGCTTGTCGATGTAGGTGCGGTAGTCGGTCTCCTTCTCGCCCGGCAGGGTCATGTAGCCAGGCAATAGATTGGAGAGCAGCCCGAGGTCCGTGAGGCCCTGGATATTGGAGTGGCCGCGCAGCGCGTTCATGCCGCCGCCGGCGATGCCGATGTTACCCAGGAGCAGTTGCACCATGGCGCCGGCACGGATCATCTGCGAGCCTTGCGAATGCTGCGTCCAGCCGAGGGCGTACATGATGGTCGTGGTGCGATCCGGCGTCGAGGTGGAGGCCAGCGTCTCGCACACCTTGAGGAACTGGTCCTTCGGCGTGCCGCAGATTTTCTCCACCATCTCCGGCGTGTAGCGGCTGTAGTGCGTCTTCATCAGATGGAACACGCAGCGCGGGTCTTGCAGGGTCGGATCGGTCATCACGTAACCGTCCTTGCCCATCTGGTAACCCCAGGTCGACTTGTCGTAGCTGCGCTTGTCGGCGTTGTAGCCAACGAACAGGCCATTGTCGAAAGCGTATTCGTTGTTCACCAGGAAGCTGAAGTCTGTGTACGCCTTCACATACTCGTGCTGGATCTTGTCGTTGGCGAGCAGGTAGTTGATGACACCGCCCAGAAAGGCGATGTCGGTGCCGGTGCGAATCGGCGCGTAGTAGTCGGCAAGCGCCGCGGAGCGCGTGAAGCGCGGGTCCACGACGACGAGCTTCGCCTTGTTGTGCTTCTTCGCTTCAACGACCCACTTGAAACCGCAGGGATGCGCTTCGGCGGCGTTGCCACCCATGATCAACACTACGTCGGCATTCTTGATGTCGACCCAGTGATTCGTCATCGCACCTCGGCCAAACGTCGGAGCCAGACTGGCTACCGTGGGGCCGTGTCAAACACGTGCCTGATTGTCGAAGGCGACCGCGCCCAGCGAGCGGACGAACTTGTGGGTGATGTAGCCGGATTCGTTGCTCGATGCCGAAGCCGCCAGGAAACCGGTCGAGAGCCAGCGGTTCACCGTCGCGCCATCGGCATTCCTCGCGATGAAGTTGGCGTCGCGATCTTCTTTCATCAGCTTGGCGACGCGGCTGAAGGCCTCGTCCCACGAGATGCGCTTCCACTCGTTGCTGCCGGCTTCGCGCACTTCCGGATGCCGCAGTCGATTGGGGCTATGCACGAAGTCGAGCAGCGCGGCGCCTTTTGGGCACAGCGTGCCGCGATTGATCGGATGGTCCGGATCGCCTTCGATATGGATGATCTCGGCTTTCGCATTCTTCGCCTTGTCGCCCAGCGAATACATCAGAATGCCGCAGGACACCGAGCAGTACGGACAGGTGTTGCGCGTCTCCGTCGCTCGGGCTAATTTGTAGGTTCGCACTTCCGCCAGGGCATTGGTTGGCGAGAAGCCCATCAGGGCTACACTCGATCCTCCCATGCCGGCGGCGCAGACCTTGAAGAACTGTCGCCGTGTGACTTCCATGAGCTTTATCTCCTCCGCGTCAAGCCGTGTGTACATCACAGAAATACGTGGCCTCACTATTACATAAGTAAAATACTCATGCATTTTGCGCTGCCGCAAGAATAGGTATTCATTCAATTATTTATAATCGATATGACTTCATTTGCCAGGATTTTCGCTCCCCTTGACCTCGGATTCTGTACGCTGCCGAACAGAGTGCTGATGGGTTCCATGCACACCGGCCTCGAGGAAGCGCCCAACGGCTTCGCGCGCATGGCCGCCTTTTATGCCGCGCGGGCCAAAGGAGGGGTCGGCCTGATCGTCACCGGCGGCATTGCGCCCAACAAGGACGGACGGGCGCTGCCCGGCGCGGCGATGCTGGTCGACGAATCCGGCGTCCTTCAGCATCGGACGATCACCGATGCCGTGCATGCCGAGCGCGGACTCATCTGCATGCAGATCCTGCACTCCGGTCGCTACGCAATGCATCCGCGCGCCGTCGCGCCTTCCGCATTGAAGGCGCCAATCTCCCCGTTTCCTCCCAACGCGCTGGACGAGGAGGGCATCGAGCGCACGATCGCCGATTTCGTGAAGTGCGCCACGCTGGCCCAAGCCGCCGGCTACGACGGCGTCGAGATCATGGGTTCCGAGGGCTACCTGATCAACCAGTTCATCGCGCCGCGTACCAACCAACGCACCGATCGCTGGGGCGGCAGCGCCGAGAACCGTTTCCGCTTCGCGCTCGAGATCATGCGTCGCACACGCGCGGCGGTGGGCGAGCGCTTCATCATCATCTATCGCTTGTCGATGATCGACCTGGTGGAAGAGGGCAGCAGTTGGGATGAAGTGGTCGAACTCGCGAAGGCCGTCGAAGCGGCCGGTGCGACGCTTATCAACACCGGCATTGGCTGGCATGAAGCGCGTGTGCCGACCATCGCCACGATGGTGCCGGCCGCCGCGTTCACCTGGGTGACGGCGAAGCTGCGTGGTGCCGTGAAAGTACCGCTGATTACGTCGAACCGCATCAACTCGCCCGAAATCGCCGAAGCCGTGCTGGCGCGCGGCGATGCCGACATGATCTCGATGGCGCGGCCCTTCCTCGCCGATCCGGACTTCGTCGCCAAGGCCGCCGCCGGCCGTTCTGAAGACATCAATACCTGCATCGCCTGCAACCAGGCATGCCTCGACCATATCTTCGAAGGCAGGGCGTGCACCTGTCTCGTCAATCCGTTCGCCTGCCGCGAAACGGAGTTCGTCATCATGCCGGCGACCACGAAGAAGCGCGTCGCCGTGGTCGGCGCCGGCCCAGCGGGCATGGCGGCCGCCGCGACGGCTGCGGAGCGCGGCCATAGCGTAACGCTGTTCGATGGGAATGATCGCATCGGCGGCCAGTTCAATCTTGCCTGTCGCATTCCCGGCAAGGAAGAGTTCGCCAACACGATGCGCTATTTCGGCCGTCGCCTGGAGCGGGCGGGCGTGGATGTCGTTCTCAATCGGCGTACCACGACGACTGACTTTCAAGATTACGATGCGGTGTTGCTGGCGACCGGCATCGTGCCGCGCCGCCCGGCGATTCCCGGCATCGAGCACGCCAAGGTGATGAGCTACATCGAGGCGATCACCGGCGCCAAGCCGGTCGGTCAGCGCGTCGCCGTGATTGGCGCCGGCGGCATCGGTTTCGATGTCTGCGAACTGATCACGCATGCCGCGAATGGCACCGACGAGTTCGACGCCTATCGCCATGCGTGGGGCATCGATGCGAGTTACAACAATCGCGGCGGTGTCTGCCAGCCGCAAGAGAAGACCAGCGGCCGCGAAGTCTGGCTGCTGCAACGCAAGGCGACCAAGGTCGGCGACAGCCTCGCCAAGACGACCGGCTGGATACGCCGCGCGACGCTGGCGCGCCGCGGAGTCAAGATGCTCTCGGGCGTGAACTACGAGCGCGTCGACGACGCTGGTCTGCACATCGCCATCGATGGCAAGACGCACGTGCTGCCGGTCGACACCGTCATCCTCTGCGCCGGCCAGGACCCGTTACGCGAACTCGAAGCGCCGCTGCGTGCGGCGGGCATCGAAGTGCATCTTATCGGCGGTGCCGATGTGGCGGCGGAACTCGACGCCAAGCGCGCCATCGCGCAAGGGACCGAAGTCGCCGCGACGCTCTAACATGCGTGAAGGCGCAGTGCGAAAGTCAGTCGTGGTGGTACGCCACGCTCAGGCTGCGCAGAGCGCCGTCAACGATAGCCGTACCACCACGGCAGACTTTCGTCGCGGAAAAATTCAGTCATATCTACAGGTTGGACAGCCGGCGCGCGACTTCACGGTCCGACGGGCGGCTGCCCTCGATACGGGTGGACGAGCCGATGCCAATACCACAACCAATTACACCCATTCCTTCAGGGCGTCTATCACGGATGATCCGCGCATCTGGCCGAAGGGGACAGAGATACTTGTCCTTGCCAGGAAACCGAACGACTCCGCCCCCTTGGAAGATGGAAGGTTGAGCTTCCTTCTGTATTTTGCGCGTGACGCTACCGCAGCCCGGTGAGTAGCTTCAGCAAGCCGTCGGCGATGCGTTGCACGTCTTGTGGCGCGGGCAGCGGCACACGCAGATGACGCTGGCCTGTGGCTGGATCGGTCTCCACCCAGGGGGACGGCGTGCCCTCTTGCGCGGTCGCGACGATTTCGCCGATGAAGCGGGCCCCGGCGGCGAGAAGCGGCGCCCAGAGGTCCTCGGTTGGCGTTGTCGTGGCATCGGCGCCAGCGGCCACGCCGGGTTGGTTTGGCGGAGTTGACGGAGTGGGATGCGTCGTCGGTGGCGTTGGTTCGGCCACCGACGCGTTGGCGGCGATTCCTGGCTCGGCGGGTTGGCGGTCGTCATCCGTATCGGCATCGCTACGTTCGGGTTCTGCCTCGGTCGCGGCCTCCGCCTCCAGAGTGCTCGCGGCACCAGTGACCTGTTCGACGCTCTCCATGAACTTAGACAAGCGCGTGCCCTCGAACATGACCTCGCTTTGTCCGCCATCAAGCACGCCGGCGAAGAGCGATTTCTTGAAGGCCAATACCGAGAGCATGCTTTCCTCGATGGTGCCTCGGGCGACGAAGTTGACGACCTGCACGCCACGCGTCTGGCCCAGGCGATGCACGCGACCGATGCGCTGTTCCAGCACCGCTGGGTTCCAGGGCATGTCCATGTTTACCACGATGGCCGCCGCGTGTTGCAGGTTGAGGCCGACGCCGCCGGCATCGGTGCTCAGGAAGATTCGGCACTCGGCATCGTTGAGGAAACGATCCACCAGCGCGCCGCGCTTTTCGCCCGGCACGCCACCGTGGAAGAGCACATGGTTCCAGCCGCGCGTCGCCAGCCGGCGCGCGATCAGCTCGTGGGTGCGCAGCCACTGGCTGAATACCACCACCTTGGCTTGCGGGTCTTCGAAAATGTCGTCGAGCAGCGCGGCCAGTTCGTCGGCCTTGTGGCCGAAATCGGTTTCGTGGTCGAGCAGGTAAGTGCTGTTGCAGGACATGCGCATGTTCTGCAATGAGCAGGTCAGGCGGAGTTGGTCCTTGTCCGAGAGAAAGCCCGTCTTGCGCCAGCGTTGGACGATGCGGGCGACGATTTCCCGGTTCTCCTCGTGGTGGCCGGCCTGCTGCGGCGTCATGTCCACGAACAGGGTGTTGTCGACCCGTGCCGGCAATTGCGTCAGGACTTCCGCCTTGCGCCGCCGCAGCATGATCGGCGCCAGCGTTTGGCCGATGCGGTCCAACTGGCGGTAGCCGATCACCCGACCATGGTCGTCGCGCTCCTGGTGCTCGTGCAGGAGCCGCCAAGTGGGGCCGAGCCGGTGCTGGTCCACGAACTGGACGATGGAAATCAGTTCCTCCAGCCGGTTCTCCAGTGGCGTGCCGGTCAGTACGATGGCATAGGGCGTGTCGATCCGCTTGAGTGCGCGCGCCGCCACGGTATTCCAGTTCTTGACGCGCTGGGCTTCGTCCACGATAACCAGATCCGGTGCCCAGGCCTGAATCAAGTCGAGATCGCGGGCGAGGGTTTCGTAGTTGGCTATCTTGCAGAAATCGTCCTGCGCATAGCGGGTCTGGCGCACCGCCCGCAAGCCGCCGATCACCGTGACGCTGCGGTCGCAGAAACGGCCGATCTCCCGCTGCCACTGGTGCTTCAGGGAAGTGGGGCAAACGATCAGCACGCGTTGTACACCCAGATGGCGGGCCAGCAGTTCCATCGCGGCGATGGCCTGCACCGTTTTGCCCAGACCCATTTCGTCGCCGATCAGCGCGCGGCCGGCGCGGGCGGCGAACAGCGCCCCTTCGATCTGATAGGGATACATGCCGATCTTCAAGAGCTTCTTCAGCGCCGGGCTTTTCGCGCCCTTGGGATAGGCCTGATCGAGCAGCCGTGTACGCGTCTCGGCGTCGCGGTGTTCGGCCAGGAAGGCGAGGGCGTCGTCATGGCAACGCAGGTCGTGGCCGGTCTTGCGCGCGGCGTCGAGGAAGGCCGGCAGATCGGCGAAGCGCTTCGGCGGCAGGCAGCGGTCCTCCGCGATCGCGAACAGGCGGCCGGCTTTGGCGCGCAGCGCCGCCGGACAGACGTCGGCCAGGCGCAGGCGCACCCGCCGCAAGCCTGTGTAGTCTAGGAATAGCTCGCTGTAGGGCGCCTGAAAGCCGCGCTTCAAAGCGGCCGCGCCGCCCCGCTTGGCGGCCAGCCGAGCCAGGGTGAATTCGATGTGCTTGCAGGTGCCTAGATCGTTGGTGGCGAAGTCCGGGCAGGCGCAGTAGTTGTCGCCCGGCTTCGCCCCGCGAATGGCCACCCGATAGCGCCGGCCGCTCTCCGGGTTGGTGACGGCAAATTCCGAAAACACCGGATCGTCGCCGATATTTTCGAGCCAGAAATTCTGCTCCCGGCCGAACTGACGCCGCAGCGCGCGCTGCCAATCTTCGACCGGCATTTCGCCCGGCCGGCGTTGCCGCGAGAGGCGCGGTTCGGCGGCGGGCTTGCTGGCGAATGCCGGCTTTTTGGTCTTGGCTTTGGTGGCGGTCATGGTGTCGGTCCGGAGTGATCGGCGCGTGGCTCGGATGGCGGTCGGCGCATTGTATTCGTGCCGGTTGGCAGTCGGCGCACGCGGAAATGCGTCAGGGGAGCCGTACCGCGACGGCTGACTTTCAGGCCTTCGATTCCACGCCGCTGGCTATGTCTTCAAAGGAATGCCAATGGAGATACGGCACGGCAAAAGGTTTATTACATTGACGGCGAGATGGCGCGGAGCCACATTCGCTCTACTTGCGGAGTCATGTTGTCAGGCAACAACTCAACGTCCGGGTGGTCATTTGCATAGACGCGAAACAGTTCATCAGCGAAAGCTTGCCCTATTTCCTGAACATCGTCGAAGTCCAGGATTACGGTCCTGAAGCGGTCAAATCTAGCAATCAGACGCTTGGCTTGCGAGCGGGAAACCAACTGCTCGTCGCCAAATTTCGCAAGTCTCATCGGAACTACGGTTATTGAAAAGTCGAAGTCTTCCGGAGCGTTTGTGAATTGCTCGTAGATGTCGGAAGTCTTCCGGTCGCATTTAAGCGCGATCTCCATGAAGACCGTTGTGCCTTCGGGGAAAGTACCTTTCACTTCATGCAGCCAATCTTTGGGTAAGTCATTGCGGTGGCTAAACTGCAAACCGTTGGCTTTGATCTCAAATGAATCGAACATGCGGGAAGTAAAGAAGACGCCCTCGCCAGTATGCTTGCTGGGGTCGGTTGTTAGCTTACCCTTAGACAATTCGAATAGCGCAAGACGCATGTCCGGGAGTTGGAAGGCTGCCGCAATTTTTGCAAAGATTCCAACCCCATCATCGGAAATAATCAGAATGAAACGATCTTCGTCCTGGCTACCCCACGCGAAAACGGACTTACCGGCGGAATGGTCGATCGCGTTGTTGACCATCTCTGTGAACCCGTGACTCACAATACTTTGTATGTTCTGCGCGAGACTGAAGTAGGGCTTGAAGTCGCGTTCCCACGCTAGATGCTCTTCCAGCCCTTGTAGCGCGTAAAGACTCGACACACGTCGCTTGTAGCCAGGGCTGAACACCGGGTGTGTCGATGGCCCACTTCGAGCAATCCAACCCCCAGTTTCGAGCTGTTGGATATACCGGTTGGCAGCGACCCTTGAGATTCCGAGTCGTTCAGCATATTGCCGGGTGAGGTCGCGCGGATGCTCAACGACGTCTCGGGTAACCGTCCGAACGAGATCTTCAAATCTAGATGGCTTTGCCATAGCACTTTTGAAAACTTAAACTCACCACATCGTAAACTTAAACCGGCCGGGTTGTAAACACTGACGAACGAAGACCGATAGATCGGGAGAGGCGAAAAGTGGTCAGGCGCTTGATGGCACCGCGCATCGAGCGGCGTCGCGGGTAATTGTTGGCATCGATCACACGAAGGTATTCATCTGCAAAAAGCTCATGTACTGGATTTCTAAAAGGGCAGATTGGCCAGGGCGGTCTTGACATGCGCAAAACCGATCATTTCCTGTTCCAGGCGCAGATTGCCGCGAATCCGGTTGTCTCTGAGGTCGTCGAATAATGCCTGTTCGACGACCGTGAGACTGGGCAAGTCATGAACGACCTGATCCGGTTCGTTGCCCCACAGGGACTGGTGGGCCATCAGGGTTGCTCGATCCATGAGGAAGGATTCGACATGCGCGAATCGGCGCCGAAGCTGATCGAGAATGGCGAAGCCGTGGGTGTCGATGTCGCCCCAGTAGTGGATCGAGCAGCGTGACAGCCATTCGGCGCGGGACAGCGCGTCCCAGCCGTAGCCAGCGCCGAAGATCGCGATGGCGTCGGTGGCGTCGGTGGCGGCGGGGAAAGCCAGAAAGTTGGTCTCGTTCTCGGTGATGAATACGCGCTGTATCGATGCCTCCAGCTTGGCGAAACTATCGGCGTCGAGTGTTACGTCGGGAACTGTCGGGCCATGCATC
>PMIH01000077.1 GCA_003158255.1 Rhodocyclaceae bacterium | reverse complement strand
TGGGGTCGCAGCCGACGATCATCACCTTGTGACCAGCTTCGGCCAGGGCCGAAACCAGATTCTGGGTGGTGGTAGACTTGCCTATGCCACCCTTGCCGTAAATGGCGCATTGACGCAGTTTAGCCATGGTGCAATCTCCTTATCTCTGAAGTCTGTCGGGTGTTGGGCAAATCCCGTGTTCCCGACAGGTAAATGGCAAGGAGCGTGCCACCCGTGCGAAACAACGGTAACATAATGAAATGACTGAAATAACAGCCAGCGGCCCGGTACCGACAAAGCACGACACGGACCCCGGCTTTTGTAGCAGTCGCGACAATTCCGGCCCCAGCTTGCCGACCTGGGCCCGCCTGCCGATCAATCGCTGCAACCTGCCGGCGGTGATCCTTGGCAGCCTCACCTTCCAGCGCCACCCCACGCCGCTCGCGCTCGACGGCGTCGCCGAATTCCACACCGACCTCTTCGAACTCCTCGACCGCACCGAAGACGCGGCCGAACGGGCGCGACTCTTCCGCGACTACACCGCGGCCCATTTCTGTCTCGATCATCTGGAAGACGCCGGCTTCAACGACCACTCGAAGAAGCGCGCCAAGGCCAACTGGCTGCGCGTGCTGCGCGGCTGGAGCTTCGACGCCGACGGCCGCGAGGGCGCCGTACTCAAGGGCTGGGTCGAATCGCGCTTCGGCCTCTTGCCACGCTTCCACGGCGAACCGCTGCGCGACTTCACCTCCGCCCCCTACCTGCGCTACCTGGAGATGCGCTCGGCCGGCCTCTACGGCACCAATGCGCTCGAAGCGCAGCTCGACCTTGTCTATGCCTACAGCCAATACGAATACGGCAGGCTTGGCGTACCACCACGGCTGACTTTGTACCGCGGCATCAATCGCATCGACGAGCACGAGGTGCTGTCCGACGACGGCGCGCACCAGGTGGTGCTCTTCAACAACCTCGTCTCATTCACCGCCTCGCGTGAGCGCGCCGGCGAATTCGGCGACTACATCCTCGAAGCGAGCGTGCCGACGGCGAAGATTTTCTTCCACTGCGGCCTGCTGCCGGACCAGCTCAAGGGCGAAGACGAACACCTCCTCATCGGCGGCGCCTACGAAGTCGCCATTCGCACGCTATGATCCGCCTATTGACCTTTCCCCGGCTTTGCCAAAAAATCTCCACACCATGCCAACCGAAAGCGACCGAATGTTGAGGAACCGCAAATGTTGAAGGCATTTTTCGGCGGTGGCCACCCGATTGCCGAGCCCGAGGTACCGCTGGAGTCGCTGGCGACGCTCATGAAGAAGCCGACTGTCCGCGAGCTGCGGCAAGTCATGGAATTCTTCCCGATTGGCAAGAAAATCCGCTACTGCCCCGAGTATAAAAAGGAAGTCATCCTCGACACGCTCCTCGTCGCCTACTGCGTCGATGGCGAATTCGTTTACTCGTGGGACGCCATCGAGTTCGACCCCGAAGGCAACCCAAGCGCCTTCCTGCTCGGCCCCCAAGGCCAGCGCGTGGAAGCGAGCCGCGTCGGCGAATTCCAGCTCCTGGTGCCCGACACCTCGGACCTCGAAAACACGCTCGACTACCCGCGCCGCGCCATGATCGGCCGCGGCCGCCAGTTCCACAAGGGCAACGCCATTGCCCTCATGTCCAATGCCGGCGCGCTCGGCATCTCGACCCTGGAAACCGAAGTCGACCGCAAGTTCGTCCTCAACAGCGGCCCCTACGCGCAATCGCCGATGGTGCTGCTGACACCGCTGCTCAGCACCCTCTCCGTCACCGACCAACGCGGNNCTGCGCGGCGCCTGCACCATCGTCGACGTTTCCGACATCGCCCTGCGCATCCGCGTCCGCGAAGGCCACACCATGCCGCCGATGAGCCGCGGCGACGACATCACCCTCGACTTCGATCTCGGCAGCGAAGACCGCTTCTTCCGCATCAAGGCCGCCGTCATCCGCCGCTCCGGCGACGCGTGCGTCGTCAAGATCGTCGCCCACTTCAAGGACCGGCGCTTCATCCCGCTCACCCCGCTCGACCTGCTCGAATTGAAAGCGGGATTGCTCAACTTCGGCAAGTAGGGACAAGGTCGCCGCTGCTCGGCGTACCACGATGGCTGACTTTCGGGCTGACGCCCGCGGTCAATCGGATGACGCCCGCGGCATGACATGCCTCTCGTTGGATAGAATGCCGGCGGTAGACTGTTCTTGACCGCCGCCGGATTCCGCCGCGATCAACCGCGCAACATCTTGAGAGGAAACGACGATGCAGGCATTCAAGCCATTTGTTGCGGCCGACGCCCGGCATCACGACGCACCCCAATCAAGTGATCCTCTACAACTGGGCGAACGGCCAAGTTTCGAGCCTCAGTGTCACTATCATTAATCGTGGTCTATCCCCTATTTATGAACGGAATTGGGTCTGCCCAAAATTGTTCTAATTGTTCTGTTTCTGACTTTGACGTGTAACCAAAGAGAACGCCATGGCTTTCGGTAGCGACTCCAATTTTTCACCGGAGGAATTTGCAGCCCGCCGCCGCCGCGCGGCGGCGGTTCTGATTGCAACCGGAGTTGCGGGCATAGCCCTAGCGATCGGGCAAGCGTTCTTTGGAGTAACGATTTCCTTTACCGGAGCTCTTGGCGGGATGAATCGAATGCTCGTGAATAACTTCGGCCCGATCGGCCCAGCACTGCTGAGCGCTGCCCTTGGTGTCTTCGCGCTAGCGATGGGAATTCGGATCAAATAGCAAATAGGGGACACTATTAATCGTAGAGCCGCACCCCATCTGCCTTTAGCGGCGGATGGCCGCTAAGAGAAGGGCCGCTGACGCGGCCCTTCGTCTTGCTGGCTTCGCGTGGCCGGCTATCTTGCCATCTCGATCAATTCGATATCCTTCTTGAGTAGATCGTTGACCAGGACCGAGAAGTCCACGCCCTTGGCGTTGGCGAGCGCCGCAAGGCGCGATTGCACCTGATCATCGAGATACACCGGCAGATTGAGCTTGGTACCGGGGTGGAAGAACTTGCCTCGCGTGCCTGTCGAGAAATCGATCTCGGCGGGCATATCGTCGTCGTGCGTGCTTGTTGCCTGGCTCATGATGTCACCTATCGCGGTTCGTTCTCGTACTGCTCGCGTTCCCGGCGCATGGCTTCGCGCGCCGAAATAATGCGCACTTGGGCGCTGCCTGGACCTGTTGGTCGGTAGGTATGGGAAACCGCCAGCAATCTGCCTTCGCTCGCCATACCCAGCGTAAACCATCGCTCCTTGAACAATAGGGGACGCACCACGAATACCCCGTAAAGCCGCACCCCATCAGCCATTCCAGCCCCCCACTCAGCGTACCATCACGACTGACTTTCACCACCACCGAAGCGTGACAGTCCTATCTCCATCAATCGTTTGTCACCATCGGCACTCACGTCCGTAACGATAAGGGGCCGGGCTCGAATTCAATTCGCATTGCCCGCAAAAGTCAGTCGTGGTGGTACGCCACGAAGTGAGTAGATAGCAGCAAAAAGCCTCACCCACCGCGCTATGCGCGGTAGCTACTGAAGAAGAAGGGCCGCTGATGCGGCCCTTCGTTCGTCTGGCTAGCCGATGATCTGGCTGATGAGCTCTCGCAACGTGCGCAGATCGGCAGCCGAAAGCGCGCCCATGTGCGCACGACGAGCCCCTGCTCGATGGTCGTGAACACGGGTTTCAGCACGGAAGGTTTGATGAGTCCGGCCGTCTGCCAGTCCGTGAGGAGCGCCTCGCCGACGCCGAGCGGCTGGCGCACCTGACTGGTAATCGCCATGATGACCAGATCGCGTCGGCTGGTGTTGTAATCATTGCCGGAAACGATGACGGCGGGCCGCTTCTTCGCGCCCGACTGGTCGGTGAACGGGAACGGTACCAACACTACATCGCCGAAGGAATGGGCCATCGTCACAGCCGATCGTAAGCGGCGTCTTCGTCATTGTTCCACACTGCCGCAAAACTTCCCTCGGCCATCTTGGCGGCGGCATGGACAAGGCGCAGCTCATCCTCGCGCGTGCGCAGGAAGTCCACGAAGTCCTCGACCTCCGCCAGGCGTTGCGGCGGTAGTTGTTTGATCTTCTCCATCAAGACCTGTTCAGTTGCGCTCATCGTTGTAACTCCTGTCGATTACGTTCAGCGGCTGCCGGCCTGGGCGAGCACGCCGTCGAGCATTTGCATGACCACGCGCTGCTGCGCCTTGGGTAGTTGGGCCAGGCGCTCCACCTGCTGTTGCAGCTTCGGCGCCGGCCCGCGCTTCTTTGTGGCCGCCTGCGACTCGCCGAGCAGTTCTTCCAGGCCGACGCCGAGTGCCTTGGCCAGCACTGGCAGGGCGGACACCGGAACGCGCCGCTGGCCCAGCTCGTAGGCATTCATCGTCGGCTGCGAAACGCCGAGCGTTTCCGCAAGCTGTACCTGGGTCAGATGGCTGTCCTTGCGGTGCTGGGCGATGCGACTGCCTAGCTCGACAAAGAACTCTCTTTCGTCCTGGCTGATCGCCATGGCCGTGCGCTCCATTGCAATGATCTGGCGCATACCATACCATTAACCTCTGTTTTTGGAAACGCGATTGACGGTATCACGTATCGTGATATCGTGCAAAACCAATAATAGGGGACAGTCTGCCCCCTATTCATCTACGGACGCGATAAAGCACGCCAAGCCCGCCGTCTATCGGCGTACCACCACGACTGACTTTCGAACGCAGCCGGCGTCGACGACTATCCCGGCCAGCGGTCGCCGACCCGTGCAGTGCGATACCAAGCAATGAGCGCATCCGCTTGCGGGGTGGCGGGCGACCAGGACGCGTAGTCGGCTTCGGCGATGGGTTGGTAGGGGCCGTGCTTGACCTCGAAAATCACCGCGCCGGGGTCGAGCGAAAGCACTGCATGCCAGCCGCCGGCCGGCGTTTCGATGACGCGGCTTTCGTCGCCGAGCAGCGCGCGATCGGTGAGTGTGCCGGCATCATCGAAGTGCAGCACGACAAAGCGACCGGCCAGCGGATAGAGCAGTTCCCAGGTGTGCGGGTGGCGATGCGGCCGGACGTAGGTGTCCGGCTCCATGGCGATGGCCAGGCGCTGGATCGGGTCGTCGAGTTGCACGTGCAGGTTGAGGTTGGCGCGCCGGCGCGGCGACGACTGTGCCTGTCGCGCAAGTGCCGCCAGATCGGCGCGGGTGATTTGTTTCAAGCTTGACTCCTGTGCGGGTAAAGATGGCAACGCCATTGTCGCATTCGGTTCGCCGGCGGCCTGGCCTTACGGCCGGGTCTTCTGCAACGGCACCAGTCTCGCCGCCGCCTTGACCAGGATGCGATAGATGTCGCGATCGAACTCCGGTTGCTGCTGATCGAGCAGCGACCAGAGTCCGTCTTCCGACTTGGCGGACCCGAGGTAACACCAGCCATCGACCACATGGACCTCGTCGCCTTCCTTGATGCCGGCGGGGCCGGCAAAGGGCCAGGGCGCCATAGCAATGGCGCCAAGTTCGCTATCGCGCCGGGGCTGCCGGTTGCGCGCCGGTTGCAATTGCCTGATGAGCGCTACCTGTTTGAGCTGGGCGCCGATCTCGCCACCGGTAACGATCCAGTCGATGCGCCGCACCTGCTGGGCGAGGCTCAGCGCCGACGCTGTGACGCGACCGCCGGCGAAATGCGCAAGCACGCGCTGCTTGATGTCCTTGGCCTTGCCGACGTACAACGGCAAAGCATTCTCGCCATACAAGAGATAAACGCCAGGCCCTTCCGGCAGCTCGTCGACGATGCCCGGATCGAGGTGGGCCGGCAGGCTCGGCCGCGCGGTGAGTTCCTCGATCAGCGCCGCCAGATGATCTTCCGGCTGGCTCTGCCGCAGCTGCTGCCAGAACTG
The DNA here is from genome assembly GCA_003158255.1 of Rhodocyclaceae bacterium. Taxonomy (GTDB): domain Bacteria; phylum Pseudomonadota; class Gammaproteobacteria; order Burkholderiales; family Rhodocyclaceae; genus Fen-999. Next base: position 5,737 of record PMIH01000077.1, on the reverse strand, counting down.
GTGGATCAATTGGGCATCGGCCAGGGCGCGGTGGCGGCCGTCGGCCCGGAGGCCATGGCGCTCGATCAGGGCGTCCAGGCTGTGCCGGCGGTGTTCCGGGAAGAGCCGCCGCGACAGCTTGACGGTGCACAACACGGTGGCGCGAAAGTCATGGCCCACGCGCTGGAATTCGCTCTTGAGGAAGCCGTAGTCGAAGGGGGCATTGTGGGCGATGAACAGCTTTCCCTGCAGCCGCTCCAACACTTCCGCCGCCACCGCGTCGAAGGTCGGCGCCGCGCGCACCATATCGTCGGTGATGCCGGTCATGTTCTGGATGAAGCCGGGAATCGATCTTTCCGGATTCACGAGCCGGCTCCATTCCCGCACGCCGTCCGCATCGACTTCGACGATACCGATTTCGGTAATGCGATCCACCGTCGCCGTGGCGCCGGTGGTCTCCAGGTCAACAAAGGCCAGGGGTTCCATTGGCAGGTTACCGCCTGCGCGGCTAGTCGGCCAGAACTCGCTCGATGCGCCGGTCTGGAACGAGCCACATCAGCGCAACGGCGACATACAACGACTCGGAAATCCAGGGCGAGACGAACGCGCACGGAATTGCCAACGCGTAGAAGAGGGGCGAAACCTTGCCCTTGAGATCCTTGCCGACCGCTCGCGCCAGCAGCGAGTCCTTGCCCTGGCTGGCGATGATGGTTCGCTGCAGCAACCAGTAGGCAATTGCGGCCATGAGCAGTACGACACCGTACATCGCGGTCGGCTCCGCCGCAAAGTGGTTCTCGCCCATCCAGCCCGTGGAAATCGGAAACAGCGAAAGCCAGAACAGCAGATGCAGATTGGCCCACAGGATGCCGCCACTGACCCTGTCGACGGTATGCAACATGTGGTGATGATTGTTCCAGTAGATGCCGATGTACACGAAGCTGAGCACGTAGCTCAGGAACACGGGCAGCAATTGAGCCAGCGCAGAGATATCCGCACCATGCGGAACCTTCAGTTCCAGCACCATGATCGTGATGATGATGGCGAGGACACCATCGCTGAAGGCTTCAAGCCGAGTCTTTCCCACTTTCGCTCCAACCTGTCCATTGGTCCGGTCGACCATTCTAGAGCCCCCAGCCCGATTGCCAAGGATCACGGGCAATGAGACACTGCCTCATCGAATCATGCACGGAGACCCGCCGGTGGCAGACGCTTCGCCTTCCGTCGCAAACGACGAATCAAGCTTGCGCGAAGAGATCTTGCGGCTCAACACGATTGTCGGTGCACTGATAGACCGCGCCGAGCGCAGTACCGAGACCCAGGACTCTGACTTCAATCTGTTTCATGACTCGGTGACGCTCGCGGAGCAGGTGCGGGCCCGCACCGAAGCACTGGAACGCGCGCTGCGAGAAAACGAGACCATTCGGCACGACTTGAGCAAGTCGGAAGCAAAGTTCTCGGCGATGTTCAGCCTGACGCCAGACCCGATTGCGCTGACCCGCCTTGCCGATGGCGTGTTGCTGGAGGTCAGCGACAGTTTCGCCAAATTCTTCGGGTACCGGCACGACGAAGTCGTCGGCCGATCCACGGCCGCGGCTGATATCAGACTCTGGGTTCATGCCGAGCATCGACTCCAATGGAAGCAACTGCTTGAGCGGGACGGTGAGGTTGCCGGTCTTGAAACGTCGCTGCGGCGCAAGGACGGCTCGATAGTGACGGTGCTGATTTCCGGCAAGATCGTGGAAATCGCCGGCGAACGCTGCGTAATCGCCAATGCCCACGACATTACCGAACGCAAACAAGGCGATGTGCGCGAGCGCCTGCGTAGCGACATCCTGGAAAAGCTGGCCCGAGGCATGGAGTTGCCTGCACTGCTCGATACCCTTGCGCGCGGCATTGAGGCCCAACAGCCGGCATGCCTCGCATCGATCATGCTGGTGGACGACGAAGGACGACTGCGTACCGGCGCGGCGCCTAACCTGCCGGCGTCGTATCTGGCCGCCATGGATGGCCGGAAGATCGGCGACGGCGTCGGCTCCTGCGGCACTGCGGCATTCCGTGGCGAACTCGTCGTGGTCGAGGACATCCAGAACCACCCCTATTGGGTTCGCTGTCGCGACCTGGCGGCGAGTGCAGGCCTCGCCGCCTGCTGGTCGCAACCGGTGTTCGATACGCGCGGCAGCGTCGTAGCCACTGTCGCCATGTACTCGCGCACCTCCAGGAAGCCGAGCAACAACGACATTGCCTACCTCCTCCACGCCGCCAACGTCGCCAGCATCGCCATCAGCCACCATCGCGACGAGAAGCAGTTGCGGATGGCAATGCAGGCGCTGCAAACCACCCGTGAATGCGTCTATTGGCTCGACCGGGACGGACGCATTCTCTACGTCAATCCGGCAACAGAGCAGGAACTTGGCTATCCCGCCGAAGAATTGCTGCAGATGTCGATTCCCGACATCGATCCCAATACACCGCCTGAACTTTGGGGTCCGGAAGGCGAACTGACCCGGCGCTTGAATAACGAAGGCCTGCGGAAATTCGTTACTGCGCACCGCCACCGGGACGGGCACCTGATTCCGATCGAGGTGGATTCCGATGCCTTCCACTACGATGGCCAAACTTGTTTCATCGCCATTGCCCGCGACATCAGTACCCGTCTGGCTGCGGAAGATGCCTTGCGCAAGTCCGAAGCGAAATTCTCGGCCATCTTCAACCTGACGCCGGATCCGATTGCGCTGACGCGCCTCGCCGACGGCGTCGTGGTGGAGGTTAGTCGCAGTTTCGCCCGGTATTTCGGCTACCCGCCCGATCAGGTTGTCGGCCGCAGCACGCTGCCCGGCGATCTCGGGCTCTGGGTGGAGGCCGAGCATCGGCGCCAATGGCAGGAGCAGCTGGAGCGCGACGGTGAGAGTCTCGGCTACGAAACACCGATGCGGCGGGTGGATGGGTCGATCGCGACCGTGATGATTTCCGGCAAGATTGTGGACATCGACGGCGAACGCTGCGTGATCGCCGATATCCACGACATCACGGATCAGAAGCAACATGCCGATCGCATGGAGCAGATCGCCCAGCATGACGCCCTGACCGGCCTGCCCAACCGACTGCTGCTCAGCGACCGCCTGCAACAGGCCCTCGCGCAGAGCCGGCGCGACGGCAGCCGCGTCGCCGTCTGCTACCTTGATCTCGACGGCTTCAAGGACATCAATGACCGGCTTGGCCATCAGGCCGGAGACCAGGTGCTCGTCGACGTTGCCGCCCGCCTCTCGACCTCGGTGCGCGGCGGCGATACCGTGGCCCGCCTCGGCGGCGACGAATTCATCGTCCTGCTCTCCGGCCTGGCGGACGACGAAGAATGCCAACGGGCGCTGGATCGCTTGCTGCAAGCGTGCGCGACACCGTATGCGGTGGGTGGCCAGGAGCAGACGATCATCTCGGTCAGCATCGGCGTCACCATGTACCCCACCGACCCGGCCGATCCGGACACGCTGGTACGGCATGCCGACCACGCCATGTACGTCGCCAAGCAGGCCGGAAAGAACCGCTACCAGATGTTCGACACCCGTCTCGAACAACGCATCGAAGCGCGGCAGGCGACCCTGCGGCAACTCGCCGGGGCATTGAAGGCCGGGCAATTCCATCTCCATTTCCAGCCCAAGGTCGACTGCCGCCAAGGGCGGATCGTCGGTGCCGAGGCACTGATACGCTGGCAGCATCCGACCCTGGGCCGCTTGTCGCCGGCGGAATTCATACCGCTGATCGAGAACAGCGATCTCGCCCTCGACGTCGGCGACTGGGTCATCCGCGAAACCCTCGCGCAGATGGTGCGTTGGCGCCAGGACGGCGTCGATCTCGTCGTCAGCGTCAACGCCTTCATTCGACAGTTGGTGCAACCGGACTTCGTCGGCAAACTGGCCGGCTTCCTCGCGCAATTTCCGGAAGTGGCGAACTGCCTGCAGATCGAAATCGTCGAGACTGCTGCGTTGAACGAATTGGACTCCCTGCGGCGGGTCATCGAGGAATGCCGAGAGCTGGGCGTCACGTTCTCGCTCGACGATTTCGGTACCGGTTATTCGACACTGGCGCATCTTCGGCATTTGCCGGCAACAGAGATCAAGATCGACCAGTCTTTCGTGGGCCACATGCTGGCGCGGGGCGAAGATCTTGTCATCGTCGAAGCCGTCATCGGCCTCGGCCGCGCCTTTGGTCGTGCCATCGTCGCCGAGGGCGCCGAAACGCCGGCCCATATTGCACGCCTGCTGGAACTCGGCTGCGACGTGATACAGGGCTACGCGCTGGCACGGCCGATGGCGGCGGATGACTTTCTGCGCTGGACGACCGGGTTCCGGCCCGATCCGGCGTGGCTAATACCAACGGGCAGCGACGGCACCCGGTGAATGTGACGCGGAAAAGCGGAGGACTTTCATGGGCAATTCTGACCTGACCCAATGGAGCGACACCATGCGAACCGGTGTCGCGGAAATCGACGAGCAACATCGCATTCTGGTCGATACCCTGATCGAGGCGAAAGCCAAGTTGACGGGCGGAATCGCCGACCCGCTGTTCGACCAGATCACCCGCGATCTACTCGCCTACGCGATCTATCACTTCGACACCGAAGAAGGGTTGATGCGGCTGCACGGCTACGCCACCGCCGCGCCCGAGGAAGCGGCGGCGCACCTGCACCAGCATCGGCACTTCTCGGAAAAAGTGGTCGACATGCGCAGCACAGCGCGCGCGGGCAAGCCCGGTTCGCGCGAGGCCCTGGTCGAATTTTTGCAGAACTGGCTGGTCAACCATATCCTGACCACCGACAAACGCCTCGGGCAGTTCATCTGTGCCATCGCGCCAGGCAAAGACAGCAGCTCGGCGTACCACCACGACTGACTTTCATGCCATCAGACGCGCCGGCAAGTGCGTCGCCGCAGCTTCAGCGCCCGCTGCTTCAGTCTGGTGCATGTGCACATTTCAGGTGCCTGCCGTGGTGCTTTATCCAGTCGATCGCGCCTTCGGCAACATACGGTAAAACGGCGCCAGCCCCGATCATTGCTAGAAGTTCAAGTGGCATCATTTTGTTGGCCTCCAGTCGATTGTTCAAACCACAAGCGACATAACGCAATCGCCGTGCCAGCCGTCGCGGTCACGCTCCGAACGCGGTAACGTCAGCGGTATGGTCAAGAGTTGCCTATCGTTTCGGGTCGGCCTACAATGATCCGTAATTCTTCCGTACAGAAGGCGAGCCACCATGTCTGCCGTTGCCCAAGCCCACGAACGCATTGATTTGCGTACCTCGCCGGAAATCAAGGAACTGATTGTCCGGGCGGCCTGCACTGCGGGGATGTCGGTAAGTGCGTTCCTGCTTGGCACTGCTCAGGAACGAGCCAGGCAGATCCTGGCGGAGCAGGAGATGATCACGCTCACTTCCCGTGACTGGAACGCCTTCGCCAAGGCGCTGGACAACGCCGACAAACCCAGGCCGAAGTTGTCCGCCGCCATGAAGCGCCATCGCAACTGGCAGCAAGACAAGCGTTGAATTCCTTTCCGCAGGTCAGCATCGAAGTGCTGGCCTCGACGCATGACCGCCGCACGTTCTCGTGTGGCGTTGAAGCGCTGGACGAATACCTGCGGCGCTTCGCTCGCCAGCATGCCGATGCCAATGTAAGCCGCACCTACGTTGCCGTCGCGGGATCGACAGTTCGCGGTTTCTATAGCCTGGCCATGTCGGGTATCCGAAAGGAAAACCTGCCCGCCAAGCACCTGA
>PMIH01000144.1 GCA_003158255.1 Rhodocyclaceae bacterium | reverse complement strand
CGGCCGGCCGCTGGCGCGGCAGGTTCTTGTAGCGGGCGATGATCAGCTCGTTCTTCATCGAGTGTTCCCAGCCGACCAGCTCGGTGACGCTGACCTGGTAGCCGTGCGCTTCGAGTTGCAGGCAGCGCAGCACGTTGGTGACGTGGCTGCCGAATTCGCGCGTGTGCAGCGGGTGGCGCCAGATTTCGGCCAGCGGGCTCACGAGCACCTTGCCCTTGTTCTTGCGCAGCACGGCCGCCACTTCTGCCTGGCAGCACGGCACCAGCACGATGAAGGCAGCCTGTTTGGCCAGCGCGAAACGGATGGCGTCGTCGGTGGCGGTGTCGCAGGCGTGCAGTGCGGTGACGATATCCACCTGCGGCGGCAACTGATCGGAGGTGATCGACTGCTCGACCGAAACGTTGAGGAACGACATGCCGGGGAAGCCCAGCCGCGCCGCCAGCGCACGCGATTTCTCGACCAGCTCGGCGCGCGTTTCGATGCCGTAGATGTGCGCTCCCGCCTCGCGGCCCTTCAGGAACAGGTCGTAAAGAAGGAAGCCAAGGTACGACTTGCCGGCGCCGTGATCGACCAGGCGGATATCGGCGTGTTCGGCGCGGACTTCCTCCAGCAGCGGTTCGATGAACTGGCACAGGTGATTGACCTGCTTGATCTTGCGCCGGCTGTCCTGGTTCATCTTGCCGTCGCGCGTCAGGATGTGCAGCTCTTTCAGCAGTTCGACGGATTGGCCGGGCGTGATTTCGTGCATGTCGAATTGTGTCAGGTTTTGGCGACGCCCAAACGCTGCCGGCTGCGCGCGTAGCATAGCCATGTGCATATCATGGTCACCAACGAATTCGCCGGAATCGGCATAAGACGGGGCGCAACGCGCGCTTCGATTGGGAGGGGTAAATAATGAACAAGATCCTGCTGGCCTTCGTTACGGCGCTTTTCGCCCTCATCTCCGGCTGTGGTGGGGGCGGTGGTGGCGGCTCCGGCAGCACGAGCAGCACAGGAGGCACGGGAGGCACCGGCGGCTCGTCCACGCCCACCGACCTGTCCGGCCTGGCCAGCAAGTTTTCCCTGCCCAGACAGGATGCGCAAGGCTGGTCGATCCTGACGCCCGCGGCGGATTCGCGGCTGATCTACGTCGCCAACAGCGGCAACGACACCACCGCGCAGACCTACACACCGTCTAGCGCAGCGGTCGGCACCGACCCCTACAATCCCGCCGGCGCCATCCTGCCCTACGCCACCCTCGATGCCGCACTGGCGCAGGCGCGCGCCGGCTATCCGGATTACATCCTGCTCAAGCGCGGCGACACGTGGACGCGCACGGCCATGATGGCCATGAAGGCGGGGCGCGCCGCGACCGAACGGATGGTGCTGGGCTATTACGGCTCCGCCACCGCGCGCCCGATCGTGAAGAACTACGGCCTGAATCTTGGTCATGCCAGCTACTCCGCCATCATCGGCATCCAGTTCACCGCCGCGCGGCGCAATCCGCATTCCACGGAATTTCTGGGCTTCGCCAATGCCGACCTCAATACCGACAACAATGCCGGCTTCGATGCCCTCGGCGGCTACAACAACACGGTCACCGGCGGCCTGCTGATCGAGGACTGCTGGTTCGACTGGTTCGACGGCAACATCGTGCAATCGCCGCTGACCACCGCTCCCGTGCTCACGGATGTCATCATCCGCCGCAACATCTTCACCAACAACTATTCGACCGCCGGCCACGCCCAGGGCCTGTATTCGGACCGCGCGTCGATCTGGCTGGAAGAAAACATCTTCGACCACAACGGCTGGTACAAGCAGGGAGGGACTACCTTCAGCGATCCGGCCGAAGGCAAGGCCACGATGTTCAACCACAACACATACTTTGGTGAAACCAGGGAGACCGTGTTCCGCAACAATCTCTTCCTGCGCCCGTCGAGCATCGGCAGCAAATTCACCTCCAACACCGCTTCGGGCACCAACGTGGTCAACACCTGGGACCTGTGGGTGGACAACAATCTTTACGTCGAAGGCGAGGTTGGCATCAGCCTCGGCGGCAACGACGACCAGAACAATGGCCCGCGCTGGCGCAACATCCACGTCACCAACAACGTGATGATGCACATCGGCCGCACGCAGCCCACGCTGAGAACGCTCGGCTGGGGCCTGGAAGTGCAGGACTGGGACGGCGGCGAGGTCACCGGCAACATCTTCGCCCACTGGGGCGACGCAACCCTCAACAACAACTACGCCATCTATTCCTCCGGCGACACCAACGACGTCACCTACTCTGGCAACATCATCTACAACATTCCCAGCGGCGGACCGCTGATTTCCTTCCGGGACGGCGCGATCCAGCAACGGACCAAGTTCACCGGCAATGACCTCTGGACCAATTCCACCGCCACACAATTGCTGTCCTACGCGCTCACCAGCAACGCCGGCTTCGGCGGCAACTATTTCTATTCCGCACGCAGCGCAGCCCAGTGGTTCTCCATCAACGGCGCCTACGCCAGTCTGGATCAGTACAAGGCTGCTACCGGCGACACCACCTCGGTTGCCGGCCAGCGCAGCTACGTCGAGCCTAGCCGCACCCTCGAGACCTACCTGGCCTCGAAGGGACATGCCACGGACATGGACAGCTTTGCCGCGCTGCTTTGCACGCAGTCGAAAATGAATTGGCTGCCGGACCTCAGAGCTTCCGTCATCAACGACTACATCCGGGCGGGCTTCGCAACGCACTGAGCGAGGCGGTTGAAAACAAAAGTACCGCCCTCACCCGCCGAGTAGTTCAGCGCACTCCTCCCACGCGCGCGGATGGTCGCCTACCAGCCGCGACTTGACCAGCCGCAGCGCCTGGCGCACAGCTTGGCGTGCCGAGCGAGGCAAATCACCAAAGGCAGCGGCGATGGCACCGGACTGGCTTTCGCCGATGGCCGCCAGCAGCACAGCGGCCTGGAAGCGGTCCTTCTCGCCCTTGGCGCCACCGCGCAATTGCGAGACCAGCAGCTTGTGCAGGGCGAAGCGTTGCGGCAGCGGCACTCGCACCGGACAAGCGCCCTCGCGCGAAAGCAGTGTGACCAACTGCGTCGCGCCGAGCAGGTAGGCGAGATAAGGCAAGCCGGTAGCGTGGGCTTGCAGTTCCGGCACCGCGACAACGGGAAAGCTGTCGTCCCGGCTTGGCACTAGCAGATCGACGTGAAACCGCGAGCGACCACGCTGCTTGAAGCTGGTCGAGGGTTGCCGCACGTCGAGTTGCGGCACCTCGACGAAGGGAATCCCGCTCTCGCGCAACATGTCGAGGAAGCTCCGTTCGGTCACGGATGGCAAGGCCAGCGCTTCGTACCGCGCAATATCGATGTCCTCCGTTGCATAGGCGGCGGCGCGGATGCCTAACTGATTCAGCAGGACGCCGAAGGCATGCGAACCGACCAGTACCGCACCGGCCTGGAACAAGCCGTGCAAGTGCAAGCTGGCAAGCGTGGCGTAACTACGGCTATCGGCGAACTGAAAGCCCTCGCGCCCGAGCAGGCGCAGGTCTGCGGTCATCGCCTTCACTTCGGCTACCCATTCGCGCAGACGCTCGGCCGTCGCATCCGCCTCCGCGCTGCCCACCGGCCCGGCGACGTAGACTTCACGTTGTTTGCCGTCACCGTCGTAGTAGCGCCGGGCGAAGAAGCGGAAGCCCTGCTTGTTGGTCCGCTCGACCACCGATCCGGCGGTACCGGCAAAGACAGGCGCTCCCGCCCGAGTCTGGCCGTCTATGGTCCCGTACAACGCTGCCAGCGGCGGCGAATG
>PMIH01000261.1:4740-6664 GCA_003158255.1 Rhodocyclaceae bacterium | reverse complement strand
ATGTGCGACATGCCGAATTCGCGCACGCCGTAGGAGATGTAATTGCCGGTGGACTTGCCGGAAACGTGCTTGCAGCCCGCCCAGTTGGTCAGATTGGAGCCGGTCAGGTCGGCGGAACCGCCAAGGAATTCGGGCAGGGCCGGGGCCAGCGCGTTGATGGCGATTTGCGAAGCCTTGCGGGTCGCGACGGTCTCGGCCTTGGCGTTGCTGGTTTCGATGGCCTTGGCAGCGAACTCCGCCCAGTTGGCCGGCAGTTCATGGGCCGTGCGACGCTTGAATTCGGCGGCTTCGGCCGGGAAGGCCTTGGCGTAGTGCTCGAACTTGCGGTTCCAGTCGCTTTCCCAGGTGGCGCCTTTCTTCTTGGCGTCCCAGGCTTCGTAAACTTCCTTCGGAATCTCGAACGGGCCAAAATGCCAGCCGATGTGCGGGCGGGTGGCGGCGATTTCGATGTCGCCCAGCGGCGCGCCGTGGACGTCATGCGTACCTTGCTTGTTCGGGGAGCCGGCGCCGATCACGGTCTTGCAGCAGATCATCGACGGCTTGTCGGTGACGGCCTTGGCGGCTTCGATGGCGGCGTNNAGGCCCCAGGTGCCGGCCAGCGCGCAGGCTTCGTGCGAGATGCCTTCCATCAGGCAACCGTCGCCGAGGAAGACATAGGTGCGGTGATCGACGATTTCGTGGCCGGGCTTGTTGAACTCGGCGGCCAGCAGCTTCTCGGCCATGGCCATGCCGACGGCGTTGGTGATGCCCTGGCCGAGCGGGCCGGTGGTGGTCTCGACGCCCGGCGTGTAACCAAGCTCCGGGTGGCCCGGCGTCTTGCTGTGCAGCTGACGGAATTGTTTCAGGTCGTCGATGGAGAGGTCATAGCCGGTCAGGTGCAGCAGGGCGTAGATCAGCATCGAGCCGTGGCCGTTGGAGAGCACGAAGCGGTCGCGGTCGGCCCAATGCGGGTTTTTCGGATTGTGGCGCATGTGGTGGTTCCACAGCACCTCGGCAATCTCGGCCATGCCCATCGGCGCGCCGGGGTGGCCCGAGTTGGCTTTTTGCACCGCGTCCATGGCCAAGGCCCGGATCGCGCTCGTCAGGTTGTTGAACACTGGGGGATCGAAATCGCTGAAAGTGGACATTGTTGTTCCTCGTCGGTTACGGCCGGGGAAAGCCTGAAATTATCGGCGAAACACGGCTGGTTGTGTTGTTTGTTGCGGCGAAATGACAAAGGGAGAGGCCCGGAAGCCCTCGTGGGGCTCCAGGGCGTGGCGCAGCGCCTACTTAGAACTGCGCTTCCACTTCTTTTCCATGAGGTCCAGCATGATCGGCGACAGCACGAGTTGCATCGCCAATTCCATCTTGCCGCCGGGAACGACCATGATGTTCGGCCGCGACATGAAGGAGTCGTGGATCATGGTCAGCAGGTAGGGGAAATCGACGCCGTGCGGATCGCGGAAGCGGATCACGACCATCGATTCGTCCAGCGTCGGAATATCGCGGGCGATGAAGGGGTTGGATGTATCGACGATCGGCACGCGCTGGAAGTTGATGTGGGTGCGCGAGAACTGCGGGCAGATGTAATTCACGTAGTCGTGCATCCGGCGCAGGATGGTCTGGGTAACCGCTTCGACCGAGTAGCCGCGGCCGGCCGTGTCGCGGTGGATCTTCTGGATCCACTCGAGGTTCACCACCGGTACCACGCCGATGGCGAGGTCGACGNNCGCTTGCCGTGGCCGGTTTCGCCGTAGTTCTTGAAGATGCCTTCCAGTTCCGCCAGCTCGTTGGCGTCGGGACCGAAGTGGGTCGGCGCCCGCTCGTTACGCGCCTCGGCGTCGGCAACGACTTTCTTCATTTCGGTGCGATCGTACTTGTGCATGCTGTCGCCTTCGATCACGGCCGAGGTGATTTTCTCGCGGCGGAAGATATGCTCGAAGGA
>PMIH01000261.1:0-4708 GCA_003158255.1 Rhodocyclaceae bacterium | reverse complement strand
CAAGAAAATCCCCACCCCCTTGTGAGGGGCGGGGCCAATCTGGCAATAACGCCAGAGGGAGTGGAGAAGTACAGGCCGCGAAAACGCGACCCGACGAACGAAATGTAAACCCCGGGAACCATAAGCGCCATTCACTTTTTCTTATCATTGGAATAAGAGTGCCATTATTGCTATGCAGCATGTCGTCAGGATATTGAAATGCATGCCGGCGCCGGATAAAGTCAGCCGTCGTGGTACGCCGGCTGGNNTTTCATCACGAAGTCGGCCCGAATTTCGGCGAAGGGCACGAACAGCTTGCCTTCCTCTGTTTTCTCGATCATGCCGACTTCGATCATCGCCATCGCGTCGTCATGAACCCGCTTGACATCGCGGCCGAGGGCGCGCGCCAGGGCGCGGACGCCGAGCGGCCCGGTTTCCTGCAAACGCTCGATCAGTTCCCATCGCTTCGGCGTCAGCACACGGAACAGCGCGGCAGGCGACTCAAAGTCGAAATGCTCACCCGCGTACTTCCCCTTCTTCCACGCCGACAGAAACCCGGCCCGCGCCGCGTCCAGGGTGTCTTTGGTCTTGCGGATGCGGATCGTCGCAGTTCTCATTTCTTACTCCTCCATTCGTCAACATCGCGGAGAAAATCGTCAATCAGCTTTTCCGGGGTCTCGAAGACGTAAGCTTCCTCAGTCTTCCCGTGGTGACGGTGATCGCCCTTCGGTCGCTCGTTGTCGTAGGCAATCAGCCTTTGCCCCGCGTACCCGTAGAAAAGCCGGTACTTGAATCCGTGGCGGCAGCCCGAAACCGGCTTGGGAACACGCCAGACGATGATTTCCAGAATCGCGCCATCATCGAAATCCAGCCGCTGCCGAAAAAGTAGCTCCGCACTCATGTTGGCAATCGTGACAACATTGGGCGGCGTTGTCAAGGATGCCAACAACAACTTGGCGCTCTGACCGATGCCGCAAAGGGGTGTCGTTGAAAGTCAGCCGTGACGGCACGGCTGCCGGGAACGGTGCGGCTGTGGCCGAGCATTTCGCAGGTATGTATCGGGTATATTGCCGGTGTGCTGGTGGATAGCTATTCAGTCACGCGCGGAGAGTTCCGATCCTATGCCAAACCAAGCAACAACCGACGAAGATTGCGCTTCCGGACTGATTCCGGCGGCGCCATGGCGTGTCCAGGCGCTCACGGTTCTGCCAGATTACCGGCTGGCAGTGACGTTCCGTGACGGCATCTCGGGCATCGTCGATATGTCCGCCGTCAGGGCGGACGCCTCGTGCGGCGTGTTCGCCGCGCTGGCCGCCCCCGAGGTCTTCGCGCAAGCTCGCATCGAACTCGGCGTCGTGACTTGGCCCAACGGCGCCGACATTGACCCGAAGTGGATGTATGAGCGGGTCAGTGAAGAGAAAACGTGGTCTGTCCCCTTTTGATTCGAGATTGCCCGCGTGTCGTACTACTTCGACGCCGACGAAAAGACCGCCATGCTCGCCATGATCGACGGAGCGTCAGCCAGCCGCAATCCGAAGTCGCTGGTGGAGCGCACAGGCCGCAAGCTCAGGTTCCGCGAAATGATGAACGCCCAAGTGCCTATCCGTCGTGGCTGACTACCTTCTTGCTTCCGCGATTCCCATGGAGGAATCGCGTTGCTGTCGCTCTAGGGGCCAAGCTGTCAGCTCAGCACCATGGCATATCTCACACACAACATCAGGGCAACTCGACACGCAGGCCGTTCCTCTAACTATCTCTTGTCGTTCCCAAGATCAATGGCAAATCGCAACGTACGTGATGGGGTATCTGATTCCTCATCTCGATTACGTACGTCATTTCGTTCATAGCCCGAAGTACTTCTTGTCGATCGTTGCCTTCATCTTCTGCGCGCCGGCATCGACGTTCGGATCATCTATGACGCCACACAGTTCTCTGACAGGCCCACCAGTATCCGAGGCCGGCGTTCCGTTCACCGTACGAGCAATCTCCTGGATCTTGAAGGTCGGGGGCTTGGTTCCAATTGTGGGGCTAGCATCTTCGTCGACATACTGCATTTCCTTAGTCGACACCACAATCATTGGATTCAGTTCCCAAACTGGATAGACGGGTGGCATCTTCACCAAACCGATCATGCGAGTGGTAATGCGATTGCCTTCCTGCCGATATTGTCCCGCCTGCTGCATCCACAGTTTAGGTTCCTGGCCTGGGTTCGCCCAACGGGCTTCAAAGTAGTAAGTGCCGTCAGGGAAGAAGGCCCAAATGGATATGTCATCGGCCTTCCCCGGCTCCGAGCATCTAACAACCGCCGGTAGACTCACATGCCCTTGTACGGGCGGTACCGGATGAGACGGAGAAACCGAGGCTGTAGGAGCAGGGGGCGACTTCGCTACCGTAACCAGATATTCGCCATTGTTGTTCAGTACGTTGTACTGACAGGTAAGCCGATTGTCCGATTTGACCGTCTCTCCGCTCCCGCCGGTATCGCTTGTTGTCCAGTCGCCCGCGGCCAATCCGCATATCGGAGAAAGGGTCTCCCTGAGCTCTTTCGGAGAAACCGGGTCGCCATCCACCCATTTGCTAATGCTGTTTAGGTATTTCGCTTTGTACCTGATCTTCAACGCAATCTCTGACATCACGCCGCCAGAATATCGAATCTGTAGTCCGGTTACGTATAGACCATGCCACTCCGAATGTCGATCAAGTCCACCTTCGTCAATCAACTTTTGATAGTCCGCCTTGGTCGACTTACCAATTACAAGCACCTCATTCAGCATGCTCGGCTTAGACGTCAAAGACGTTAGATCAGTATGCAATAACTTCGAACCCGCAAACCAAAGGACGATGCCGCTAACGATGGCCCCAAGTAAGCCAAATACTCTCTTACTCTTAGATTCACTTCCGGTTGAGTCAGTAGATCTTGCACGGCTCGCCGTCAAACTTGAAGTCGCGGCTTGTTCGCCGTAGCCGGTCGTCTTCGAATTTACTGCCGTCTGGCTTTTGGCATCGTCAGCGGGAAACTCAACTGCGAGCGTTTCCGACGGAGCTTCATCAATGATTCTGACCTCACCGCCAGCTGCCTCGATTGCTGACTTGTACTTTGCTGCCACATCTTCGGGGATACCAGTCTTAACGGCAAAGGGCAAACTTGACAGGAGCGCATCGATTTTATCGGCTGGTGCCTTGAACAACACTGCAAGTTTGCTCTTCGCTTGATCGAGGGGGATTTCCGGACGGATGCCAATGAGCTTCACGGTAAATTTTTTCGACTGCTCATCGTTTGATCGTTTTGTGGCACCTTCTCCGCCGATAGCTGCCACTTGGGCGGGGCCAGACACGACCGGTGCATCTGTTCCGATCATGCCGCTGTCGCTTGGACTCGATGCGGATGACCGCTTGAAATCAGGTCGTTTGAATAGATACAGTGGAAGCGCAACTACCGACAGCAAGAAGCAGAATACCGTCCAACCAGGCGGCCCAAAGTCCAAGAACTTGCCGTTCGCTTCATGTCTAACATTTAGAGCCTTCGCGTCTCGATAAACCCAAATCGAGGACACCGTGTTCACCGCCAACATCATCATCGAAAGGCTCATGTTTCTTATACCTTTGGTCTAACGTCGATTCGACGGGTTCTAGCCGCAAAGCCCAGTTGGGTACATATGACGCAAGCAGTCCCATGTCCTTGGATATGCTGCTCGGCAACATTCTAGGTGGATATTGGTTCCACGCACAATAGGGGACGCCACGTTTCCATGTGGCGTACCGCCACGACTGACTTTCGCTGCGACCAAAAAAAAGCCCCGCTTCGGCGGGGCTTTTTCGCTCAGACGCAAATTACTTCTTCACGCCGAGCTTTTCGCGCCAGCCGGGGAACAGGTTGTCGGCGTCCTTGGGGAAAGACTCGAAGGCGCGGGCGAATTCCTTGTGTTCCTTGGCCCACTGGATCGGGTCGGCGCCGGCCTTCCAGCACTCGTAGGCCTGGCGGAGCGACTTGGCGCCGGCGGCCGGGCTGTCGATGTGGCCGTAGGAACCGCCGCCGGCGGTGTTGATGACGTTGCCGTGGCCGAGGTTTTCGAAGAAGCCGGGCAGGCGCAGGGCATTCATGCCGCCGGAGATGATCGGGGTGGTGGCCTTGACGCCGTCCCACTTCTGGAAGTAGACCGGACCTTGGCATTCGTCGCGCTCGATCATGTAGGCGATGACCTTGTCGTCGCCTTCGCCTTCCATCTTGCCGTAGCCCATGGTGCCGACGTGGATGCCGGAAGCGCCTTGCAGACGCGCCATCTTGGCCAACACGAAGGCGGTGTAACCGCGCTTGGAACTGGGCGAGGTGACCATGCCGTGTCCGGCGCGGTGGTAGTGGAGGAACTGGGCCGGGTACTGACGGCGGGCGGTGGTGATCATGCCTGGGCCGCCGACGAAGCCGTCAACCAGGAAGGCCAGCTTGTTGGCGTCGGTGCCGAAGGTTTCCATCGCGAAGTCGGCGCGGGCGCACATCTCGTGATAGTCATCGGCGGTGATGTTCATGGAGAACAGCTTGGCTTCGCCGGTTTCGTCCATGGCGCGCTTCATCGAGTCATAGACGAGCGGGATGGTCTTCTTGATCGGCGCGAAAACCTGGTTGCCCTGCGGTTCGTCGTTCTTGATGAAGTCGCCGCCGAGCCAGAACTGGTAGGCCGCCTTGGCGAACGGCTCGGGACGCAGGCCGAGCTTGGGCTTGATGATGGTGCCG
>PMIH01000227.1:12200-29837 GCA_003158255.1 Rhodocyclaceae bacterium | reverse complement strand
CACACAATCGAATCTCCGTCCTGCCATGAAGAAAATCCTCCTCATCAATCCGGCCTTCAAGGGCAGCCTGCATTCGAACATCAAGGTGCTGGCGCTGCCGCCGCTGAACCTGGCCATGATCGCACGCTATACGCCCGAGCACTACGACGTGCGCATTATCGATGAGGCGATGACTGACCTGGATTTCGATACGCCGGCCGATCTGGTCGGCATCACCTGCATGACGCCGCTGGCGCCGCGCGCTTACGAAATCGCCGCCGAGTTCCGCAAGCGTGGCGTGCCGGTGGTGTTGGGCGGCATCCACGCTTCGTACATGCCGGAAGAGGCCTTGCGTTATGCCGATGCTGTGGTCGTCGGCGAAGGCGAGAACATCTGGCCCAAGGTGCTGGAGGATTTCGAACGCGGGCAGATGCAGCAGGTGTACCGCGCCTGCGAACTGCCGGACATCGAGAACCTGCTGGCGCCGCGCCGCGACCTGCTGACCAGCAAGTACTTCGTCGAAACCGTTCAGACCGGCCGCGGCTGCCCGATCAACTGCAACTTCTGTTCGGTCACGGCCTTCAACGGCTCGCGCTACCGCGTGCGCAACATCGACAGCGTGATTGAGGAAATCAAGTCCATCAAGTCCAAGCGCATCTTCATCGTCGACGACAACATCGTCGGCTCCGGGCCGCGCTACATCCGGCGCGCCAAGGAGTTATTCGACCGCTTGCAGGAGTGCGACAAGGAGTGGGCCGGACAGACCTGCCTGAACATCGTCGAGCACGACGACGTGCTGAAGTCGGCGCAGAAGAGCGGCTGCAAGCTCTTCCTGATCGGTTTCGAGTCGCTCGATCCCGTCACCCTCGACTCCATGCACAAGTCGGTCAACTTGCGTCCCAATACGCGCAACTTCAGCGACGCGATCAAGAAGATTCGCGATCACGGCATCGCCATCGTCGGTTGCTTCATTTTTGGCTCGGACGGGCAAGGCAAGGACGCCTTTCGCCGCACCATCGATTTTGTGCTGGAAAACGAAATCGACGCCGTCCAGTTGACGCTTGAGACCCCGTTGCCGGGCACTGCCTTCTATAAGCAGATGGTGGCGGAGAACCGTCTGCTGCTGACCGATTATCCGAACGACTGGCGGCACTACACCATCGTCGAGCCGGTGTTCAGGATGAACGGCATGTCGCCGAGCGAGGCGTACGAAGGAATGCTGGCAGCCTATGCCGAGGTTTCTTCCTTCAAGTGCTCGCTGGCGCGCGGACTGCGCACCTTCCGCAAGACGCGCAGCCTGTTCAGCACCGGCATTTCCTTTTCCTGGAATTATCAGGCCTACAAGGCCATGCGCAACACGCCGACGCCGTTGGCAACGAGAGGCTGACGCGGCGGATACGGCGTTAGCCCGGAAAGTCCGAATGGGTTAGTGCGTCGGCCGGCGAAACAATCTGTAGCCGCGGAATTGCCGGTACGGTCTGCAAGTCTCGGTCGCCCGTGACGAGCCAAGGTGCGCCGGCCGCCAGGGCCGCGTGGATGAACTTGTCGTCATCCGCATCGCGGCAGTATGCGCGCGACGCGATCTCGGCAGGTACTTCCGTCCAATAGGCCGCCGCACTGAGGTCGTGGAGGATTTGCTGCCGGAGTTCCATGCTCACGTAGCGGTCGAACTTGGGCAGCCAGAGTCGGCGTTCCAATTCGGCGAAGGTTGCGTCGGACAGCACAGGAATAGCGCTCGCCAACACCCGTTGAACCACTTGTGCAGGCGTACCTCTGGGTGAGAGCGCAGCGCTGATCCAGACGTTGGTGTCGACAACGACGCGCGTCGACTCAGCGTTCATCCGCGAGCAGCTTGTCGAGTTCCTTTTCGGTCAAGCCAGCCCGGGCGGCGGCTTCGTCGAGCGTGTGTTGCAGACGGTTGGCGTAGAAGGCGCGCATCGCTTCGTAGTCCTTCGCGCTCACCACCACGCCCGCCAGACGGTTGTGGCGCATCACGCGCACGGGTTCGCGCTGCGCCTGGTCAAGAAGCTCGCCGAAGCGCGTCTTGGCGTCGTTCGCTGTCATCGTGATCATCGTGGTCTCCAGTGGATATGATTCCGATGGAGATTCTACCGAGAATCGTTCGATTCGTGCAATTCGGCTGGTCAATTGCAGCACTGCTCGGCGTACCACCACGACTGACTTTCACGGATCGGCCTTGCTGTGCATACGCAATAAACGTATAGTGGCCCCATGAAAGCCCTGTTCGTCGAACTGCCTGCGTTCTCGCGCTTCAGATCGGACTACCTGACCGACGACGGTTTCCGCGCCTTGCAGGAAGACCTGATGGTGAACCCGGAAGGCGGCGACATAATCGAAGGCACGGGCGGCTTGCGAAAGGTTCGTCATGGCGATCCAAGGCAAGGCAAGGCAAGGGCAA
Source organism: Rhodocyclaceae bacterium (assembly GCA_003158255.1). Classification (GTDB taxonomy): domain Bacteria; phylum Pseudomonadota; class Gammaproteobacteria; order Burkholderiales; family Rhodocyclaceae; genus Fen-999. The sequence goes on along the minus strand of PMIH01000227.1, from coordinate 27,439 downwards.
GCGCGGTGGTTTGCGCGTGATTTATTTCTGGTGGGAAGCAGGTCGGCAATTCTGGCTTTTCACCCTGTACGACAAGGACGAAATAGCTGATTTGACCGCCAAGGAGCGGAAGTCATTGAAGGACATGCTGAAGCGCGAGTTGGAGATGAGGCGATGAAAAAGCGAAACGTATTTGAAGAGATTGCGGAGGGCTTCGATGCGCTGGCGGAAGAGCGTGCCGGCAAGCGTACCTTGCGCACTCATGAGGTTGAGATGATGCCGCCAGCGGATGTCAGCGCAGACGAGTTGATGGCACTGCGGGAACGACTGCACCTGTCGCGCTCTGTTTTTGCACGCTACCTGCGCACCAATCCCCGCACCTTGGAAAATTGGGAACAGGGTCGGGCGCGACCCAATGCGCAGGCTGCCCTCTTGATCCGTCTGGTCGAACGTTACCCGGATACCGTCGAACGGCTGGCGACAGTCTGATTCGCTCGCCGTGCCGTTACGACTGACTTTCAATCAGGTCAATGGAACGGATTTCGCACCGTCAGTCGCTCCTCGATGACAAGTCCGTTGTGCAAGTCTTCCGACCACAGCGTTGCGCAATTCGACTGCAAGGCGGCGCTGACGATCATCGCGTCGTAGATCGAGAGTTGGTAGCGCTCGACGATGTCCAAACCGAGTACATGAGTTTCCTCGGTGAGCGGTACGACTTCGCAAACCGTGCGGATCGTATCGAGCACCTGGCGGACTTCCACCATCGGCATCTTCAGCTTGCGCGTGGCGACGGAGGCGAACTCGTTCAGCACCTGCACGCTCACCACGCCGCCGTTCCCCAACACCGACTCGGCGCGGTCTGCCTTGGCCGCATCCGCCGACAGCAGATACAGCAAGACGTTGGTGTCGATGAACGCCTTAGCCTCTTTCATTGGCTTCCAGCCGGTCGAACTTGAAGTCGGCAGGCAGGCGGCCACGGAATTGGCGCAGGCGGGCAAGAATCTCGGCAGCGCCGGGCTTCCTAACCAACTCGAACGCCCGCCCGCCGGCAGCGTGGATCTCGATTTCGTCGCCTTCCTTCAGCTTCATCGCATCGACCACCGTGGCGGGAATCCGCACAGCAAGGCTGTTGCCCCATTTCGCGACTTGCATGATCGCTCCTTCCACTCAAAAGATATACACTGGATATTGTATATCCTTCACGGTGGAGATACTAGGCGTACCGTCACGACTGACTTTCTCGGGGAATGGATTTCTTCCTCAGGCTACAATCCACGCGGCATACGGAGAGGTCCCTCATGAATTTCTAGAAACTGAAGGCGATGGTTGCCGCTACCTTTGAGCGCAATTTCGTTTGGGCAATCTGGGTCCTATGGGCGTTTCTACTGATGGGACTGGCGCACACTGAACTCGTCACTTGCTCATGGTTTCAGAGCTTTCGTTTTTGGGCCGGGCAAGTTGTACCAACGGTTAATCACCCGCCTGTGCGGGAGGTAATTGACCCTGTTGTTGCTTCATCGTTCTTGGCCATCCTTTGGGCGACCTCGCCTGTTCTATGGTTTGGGTTCCGCAATCAGCCAGCCGAAAAATTCTTCACACGTGTTGATTGGACCGCGCCTTTCAGCGGACGAATCCTGATGGGCGTGGGAATCATGACGGTATGCGCTATCGTGGCCTTTGGGTACGATTTCGACTCTCGGCGTATGACAAACAGACTAGTTGCAAATCCAATCGGGTTCTCAGTCGTTGCTAGTGTGTTTGCGGGATTCCCGTGGTATACGCTGGCATTGCTTAAGGCTTGGCGATCAAAGATCAATGCCTATATCCAGCGCCAAGGAACGTCCTGAGCGGTTGCGCTTAGTCCCGGTTCGCCCCTTCCGACGCATGGCCTATAATGCGCCGACCCGGTAGCCAGCGTCGCGCCGGGATTCTTATAACTCCCTGATTCATAAGCCTGCCGTGCGCCTCATCAAGCTCAAACTTTCCGGTTTCAAGTCTTTCGTTGAGCCGACGACGGTTATCTTTCCCAACCAGCTGGCTGGCGTGGTGGGGCCGAACGGTTGCGGCAAGTCGAACATCATCGACGCGGTGCGCTGGGTGCTGGGCGAATCGAAAGCCTCGGAGCTGCGCGGCGAATCAATTCAGGACGTGATCTTCAAGGGCTCGGGNNACCGGCCTGGGGCCGCGCGCCTACGCCATCATCGGCCAGGGCATGATCTCGCGCATCGTCGAGGCGAAGCCGGAGGACCTGCGTTTCTTCCTCGAAGAAGCGGCGGGCGTCACCAAGTACAAGGAACGGCGCAAGGAGACGGAGCATCGTCTCGAGGATGCCAAGGAGAATCTGGCGCGCGTCGATGACATCCGCAACGAGCTCGAAGGCCAGATCGGCCGCCTGGAAACGCAGGCCGAGGTGGCGCGGCAGTATCGCGATTTGCAGGGCCAGTTGGGCCGGCGTCAGAACCTCCTGTGGCTGAAGAAGCGCAACGACGCCAAGGCCGAAGGCCAGCGTCACGGCCGCGAAGTCGAGAAGGCGGTCAATCGCGTCGAGGCCGAGACCGCACAGTTGCGCGAAGTCGAAGCGAAGGTCGAGGCGGCGCGCGAAGCGCACTTCGCCGCGTCGGACACATTGCATGCCGCGCAGGCCGAGATGTACACGGCCAACGCCGAAGTGAAGCGGCTGGAATCCGAGATCAATCACCTGCGCGATTCGCGCCAGCGTCTGGAAACCCGTCTGGCGCAATTGGATGTCGAGCGCAACCACTGGAGCGGCGAAGCCAAGCGCGTGGACGATGAGGAGTTCCGCTGGAAGTCGCTGCTGGAGAATTCCGCCGAGCGCATGGCGACGGCGCAGGCTCGCCACGAGGAAGCCGCAGCGCGGTTGCCCGAGGCTGAAAGCGCGGTCGAGGCCGCCGGCCATGCCGTCACCGAAGCGCGCCGCGTGCTCAACGAAGCGGAGCAGGGCGCGCGATTGGCGGAAGCGGATCGCGGCCACGCGCTGCGCGCCATCGAGAATTTCGCTGGTCGTCGTCAACGCCTCGAACAGGAAAAGTCGGCGCTGGTGCCGGCCGATCCCGTACAACTGGAAGCGGCGCGCGAAGCCGAGATGCTGGCCAGCGACGAACTGGCGATGCAGCAGGCACGCGTCACCGAATTGCAGGCGTTGCAACCCGGCCTTGAAGGCGCGTTGCGTGGCGCACGCGAACGGCTTGCCGGGGCGCATCGGCAGGCGACTGAAAGCCGCGCCCGCCACGACGCCCTCCAGCAATTGCAACAGCGCGTCCATCAGAGCGGCGAGATTGGCGATTGGCTGAAGACGCATGGGCTCGCCGATGCGCAGCCGCTGTGGCGTGGCATTCAGGTCGAGACGGGATGGGAAACAGCGGTCGAGGCGGTGTTGCGCGAGCGCTTGTCGGCGCTGGCCGGCGATCGATCGATCGCCCGCGATGCACTCGGCGTACCGCCACCACTGACTTTCGCGCTGGCTTTTGCCGACGGCACTGGCGGCCACGCCGCCGAAGCCGACTCGCTGCGCGCCAAAGTGCGCTGCACCGACAACCGCTGGTCGGCGGTGCTCGACGACTGGCTTGCGGGCATCCACTGTGCCGATGATCTGGCCGGCAAGCTTGCGGCCGGCGGCACCTGGGTCAATCGCCAGGGCCACGTGGCGACGCCGCATGGGCTCACGCTCTACGTGCCGGATGCGAAAACGCATGGCGTCATCGAACGGCAGCGCGAGATCGAAGGACTGGCCTTGCTCATCGATGAGCATGAGTCGAGCCAGGAAGCCGCACGCGAAGCGCAAGCGGCGGCAGAGGCGCTGCTCGCTGAAAGTCAGTCGTCGCAACACGCCGCGCGGCGGGCGGTGGATGAAATTCAGCAGCGAGCGCATGCCGCCCACGTCGAGGCGTTGAAACTTCAGCAGGTCCAGGCGCGCTACGACGAACGCGCCGCGCAGATTGCCACCGATTTGGCGGACATCCTGCGTGGCGAAGAGACGGAGCGCGCCGAGCTGGCGCGTGCCGAGAACGAGGCGACTCGCTGCCGCGAACAACTGGCTACCGTGCGCGCCCGGCTGGAGGAGGCACTGGAAGTTCAGCGCCAGAAGGACACCGGGCTGCGCGAAGCGCGTGCGCTGGAACACCAGATGGCGCGCGAGGCGCAGGAAGCCAGTTTCTCAGAGCGCGAGTGTCGCTCGAAGCTGGAAGACAACGCCCGCGCGGCCGAAACTGCGCGTGTGCAACTCGAACGCGTCGGCGGCGACACGACGGCAGCCGCCACCGAGTTGGCGGGCATCAGCGCCGCCGTGCTGGAAGAACAGTTGCAGTCGGCGCTCGATTCGCGCAGCGGCCGCGAAGGCTTGCTCGGCGAACGACGCAATCTTCTGGAAACCGCCGCCGCCGACCTGCGCGCGCTGGAAGAGCAGCGCCTCAAGCTGGAGCAGGGATTGCAACCGGCGCGCGACAAGATCAACGACTGGAAGCTCAAGCAGCAGGCGGCCGAACTCAACGCCGAGCAGTTCCAGCAGCGCCTGATCGAAGCCGAGGTGTCGACGCCGGAACAGGAAGCGGAACTCGCCACCGAACTGGTGCCCGGCCTGAAGGAAAGTGTGCTGGCCGGCGACATCGCGCGCCTGACCACCGAGATCGACGCGCTGGGTTCGGTGAACCTGGCGGCGCTGGAAGAACTGACCGTGGCACGCGAACGCAAGGGCTACCTCGACGCACAGTGGACCGACCTGACCACGGCCATCAACACGCTGGAAGACGCCATCCGCCGCATCGACCGCGAAACGCGCGAGCAGTTGCAGGAAACCTACGATACGGTGAATCGCCATTTCGGCGAGCTCTTCCCGCAACTCTTCGGCGGTGGCGAAGCCAGGCTGCTGCTCACCGGCGAGGAGATTCTCGATTCCGGCATCCAGATCATGGCGCAGCCGCCGGGCAAGAAGAACACCACCATCCACCTGCTTTCCGGCGGCGAGAAGGCGCTGACCGCCATCGCGCTGGTCTTTGCCATGTTCCAGCTCAATCCGGCGCCGTTCTGCATGCTCGACGAAGTCGATGCGCCGCTCGACGACAGCAACACCGAACGTTTCTGCGGCATGGTCAAGCAGATGTCGTCGCACACACAATTTGTCTTCATCACCCACAACAAGATCGCCATGGAAATGGCCCAGCACCTGATCGGCGTTACGATGCAGGAGCAGGGGGTTTCGCGGGTGGTCGAGGTTGATATGGAAGAAGCGTTGCGAATGACCGAGAGGGAAGCCGCATGAACGACCTTCAAGTCGCGTTAATTGCTGTTGGCGCCGCGGGCGTTGCCGGCGTTTGGGGCTACAACAAGTGGCAGGAACGCCAGCAAGGAAAGCTGGCGCAGAAAGTGTTTCGTGGCGGCCAGGCCGATGCCTTGCTGCCGGCCAAGGAAGACGTTCCTCCTGTTACCGCGGAGATTCCAACCGACAGCAACGACGCGGCAGAACGCCTTGAGCCGATGATGGCCGCGAGCGGGATTGCCACCGGCCGCGAGACGGAAGGCGGCGATCGACCGCCGCTGCCGACGGAACTGGTCGACGAGGTGGCCGATTGCGTGGTGCGCATCGACTTCGTCGAGCCCGTGCACGCGCCGGGTCTCTGGGCCGGGCAATCGCGCTGGGCAAGCCACATCACCAAACCGATGTCCTGGCTCGGCTTCGACCAAAGCGCCGGTGAGTGGCAGTTGATTTCCGCAAACGACGCCGGCCGCTACAAAGTGGTGTACGCAGCACTGCAACTGGCCGATCGACAAGGAGCCGTCACCGACGCCGAACTCTCGGTCTTCCTCGATGGCGTCTGGGAATTGGCCGGGCAATGTTCCGGCGTTGTCGGCATGCCGAAGCGCGACGACGTGTTGATGACCGCACGCAACCTGGACGATTTTTGCGCCAACGTCGATCTGCAACTCGGGGTCAATATCGTCGGCGCCAACGAGCCATTGGCCGGCCCGCGCCTGCAGGAACTGGCAGAGGGCGCCGGGCTCCGGCTTCTCAACGACGGCTGCTTCCATTACCTGGACAATGCGGGCCTGACGCGCTTCACGCTGGCCAATATCGGCGCCGAACTCTTCGATCCGGCTTCGATGGCGTCGCTGGCTACGCACGGCGTCACGCTCTCCATGGATGTGCCGCGCGTGCCCGAGGGGCCGGCGGCATTCGATGCGCTGATTGCGGTCGCCCGGCCATTGACGGAAGCCTTGGGCGGCATCCTGGTCGATAGCCAGGGCAATCCGCTGACCGCCGAGATGGTGGCGAGCATTCGGGCCAAGATCGCCGAGATCCAGGCCAGGATGGCGCATCACCAGATTGTCGCCGGCAGCGTCCGGGCCCTTCGCCTGTTCGCCTGATGTCGGTCCCGCGCGACGTCGCGCAGCGCGCCGACTTCCTTCGTGGCGAACTCGAACGTCACGGCTACGCCTATTACGTCCTCGACAATCCGACGATTCCCGACGTCGAATACGACAAGCTGTTCCGCGAGCTGCAAGACCTGGAGGCCGGCTATCCCGACCTGCTGACATCCGATTCGCCAACGCAACGTGTCGGCGGCAAAGCGCTGGCCGCGTTCGCGCCTGTCCGCCACGTCGTGCCGATGCTGTCGATCCGGACGGAAACCGAGACCGGGCCGGCCGGTGCCGAAGCCTTCGATGCGCGTGTGCGCAAGGCCTTGGCGTTGCCCGAGAGCGCGCCGGCGATCGAGTATGCGGCCGAGCTCAAGTTCGATGGGCTGGCGATCAACCTTCGCTATGAGAAAGGCGTGCTGGTGCAGGCGGCGACGCGTGGCGATGGCGAGACGGGCGAGGATGTCACGCACAACATTCGCACCGTGCGGCGGATTCCGTTGCGCCTTGCCGGCGATTCTCCTGCGGTGCTGGAAGTTCGCGGCGAGGCATTCATGAGCCGGCCGGATTTCGATCGCTACAACGAACGCCAGCGCCAGGCCGGGCGGCCGACGCTGGTCAATCCGCGCAATGGCGCCGCCGGCAGCGTGCGCCAGCTCGATCCGAAGATGACGGCCGAGCGGCCGTTGTCGTTCTATGCCTACGGTCTTGGCGAAGTGGTCGGCTGGCCATTGCCGGCAACGCACAGCGGTGTGCTCGATGCGCTCGCCAAGTTCGGCCTGCCGGTCTGCGAACATCGATGCGTGGCGCGCGGTGCGGCGGATCTCATCGCGTTTCACGCCGGCATTCTGGCCAAGCGCGATACGTTGCCGTTCGATATCGACGGCGTGGTCTACAAGGTAAATTCGCTGTCGCTGCAAGCGGAACTCGGCTTCGTCAGCCGCGAGCCGCGCTGGGCGGTGGCACACAAGTATCCGCCGCAGGAGGCGCTGACCACCGTCGAGGCCATCGAGGTGCAGGTCGGCCGCACGGGCGCCATTACCCCGGTGGCGCGGCTGGCGCCGGTGTTCGTCGGCGGCGTGACGGTGACCAACGCGACCCTGCACAACGAGGACGAGGTACGGCGCAAGGACGTGCGCATCGGCGACACGGTGATCGTGCGCCGCGCCGGCGACGTGATTCCGGAAGTGGTGGCTGTCGTTGCCGACAGGCGCCCGATCCTGGCGCCCGAGTTCATCATGCCGAAGACCTGCCCGGTGTGCGGCTCCGCGATCGAGCGGCCGGCGGACGAGGCGATCGCCCGTTGTACGGGCGGCTTGTACTGCCCAGCCCAGCGCAAGCAGGCGCTGTTGCATTTTGCCAGCCGGCGGGCGATGGACATCGAAGGATTGGGCGAGAAGCTGGTCGATCAACTGGTCGACGCCGGGCTGGTGCAAACGCCCGCCGACCTTTACGCGCTCGATCTGGAACGGCTGGCCGGGCTGGAACGGATGGGCGAGAAGTCCGCAACCAATCTGCTGGCGGCGATCGGGAGCAGCAAGACGCCGACACTGGCCCGCTTCATCTTCGCGCTCGGCATTCGCAATGTCGGCGAGACCACGGCCAAGGATCTCGCCCGCCACTTCGGCAGCCTGCAAGCGCTAATGGCGGCGGACGAAGATCGGCTCCGGCAGGTGCGTGACGTCGGCCCGGTGGTGGCAGCGTCGATCGCCCATTTCTTTGCCGAGGCCCACAATTGCCAGGTGATNNGACGGGCTCGCGAAAGTCAGTGTTCGTGGTACGCCGAGTGAACCGGCGGCCATCGATTCAGCCATTGCCGGCAAGACTTTCGTGCTGACGGGTACGCTGCCGACGCTGACACGTGACGACGCCAAGGCGCTGATCGAGGCGAACGGCGGCAAGGTGGCGGGTTCCGTTTCGAGGAAGACCGATTTCGTGGTCGCTGGCGCCGAAGCCGGCTCGAAACTCGACAAAGCACGCGAATTGGGCGTCATAATTCTGGATGAACGACAATTAGGGGAGTTGCTGGAATCATGAAGAAAGTCACCAAGGCGGTCTTTCCCGTCGCAGGCATGGGCACCCGTTTCCTGCCGGCCACCAAGGCCAGCCCGAAGGAAATGATGCCGATCGTGGATAAGCCGTTGATCCAGTACGCGGTCGAAGAGGCCGTGGCAGCGGGCATTACCGACATGATCTTTGTTACCGGCCGGTCGAAGCGCGCCATCGAGGATCACTTCGATAAGGCCTACGAACTGGAGAGCGAACTGGCGGCGCGTGGCAAACTCGAGCTACTCGAGTTCGTGCGCAATCTGCTGCCGAAGAACATCAACTGCATCTACATCCGTCAGGCCGAAGCGCTCGGGCTCGGCCATGCCGTGCTGTGCGCGAAGCCGGCTGTAGGCGACGAACCGTTTGCCGTGCTGCTCGCCGATGACCTGCTCGACGGCAATCCGCCGGTGATGAAGCAGATGGTCGACGCTTTCAACTACTACCATTGCTCGGTGCTCGGCGTGCAGGATGTGCCGCGGGCCGATACGCGCAGCTACGGCATTGTCGCCTCGAAGCCACTGGCGGACCGGGTCGAGCAGATTTCGGCCATCGTCGAAAAGCCGAAACCAGAGGATGCGCCGTCGACACTGGCCGTGGTTGGCCGCTATGTGCTGACGCCGCGCATCTTCCATCATCTGGAGAACGTGCAACCCGGTTCAGGCGGTGAAATTCAGCTTACCGACGGCATTGCTTCGCTGATGCAGGAACAGCAGATTCTTGCCTATCGCTACGTGGGCACGCGCTACGACTGCGGCTCAAAGCTGGGGTACTTGCAGGCAACGATCGAGCTTGGCGTCCGTCATCCCGAAGTGGGCGCGGCGTTCGCGAACTACCTGAAGGGACGCCAGGGTTCATGACCCCGACAGAGGCGCAACGCGTCTTGGCCGAGGCGGAAATGATCTATCCCGCTGCCGAGGTGGTGGGCGCCATTGACCGACTCGCCACGGACATTACAACTCGCCTTGCGGATGCCAATCCGCTCGTGCTGACGGTGATGGGCGGGGGCATTGTTTTCGCCGGACAGTTGCTGCCCAAGCTGGGGTTTCCGCTGGAAACGGACTATCTGCATGTGACGCGCTACGGTCGGAGCACTGCGGGTGGCGAACTGACCTGGGTGGTCGAACCGCGCGCATCGGTGGCGGGGCGCGTCGTACTCGTGCTCGACGATATTCTCGATGAGGGCATCACGCTCGCGGCGATCAAGGCGCGCCTGATGGCGCAGGGATGCGGCGAGTGCCTGGTGGCGGTGCTGACGGAGAAGGAACTCGGCCGCGAAAAGCCGATCCGGCCGGATTTCGTCGGCCTGCGTCTGCCCAATCGTTATGTCTTCGGTTGCGGCATGGACGTGAATGGTGCTTGGCGCAACCTGCCGGCGATCTATGCGCTGAAGGGGCTGTAGCCCCTTCTATCCCCTTACTTCGACGCGGCGGCTGGTGCGTTTGACCAGACCGGATGCCGGATCGAAGTGCACGTGGAAGTGCGCCTCCTCGGTCGGGATCGTGCCGGCCACGCGCCAGTCCCACACTTCTTCCTGCGAATTCTGGTAGGTGACCTTCGAACCGGGCGCGCCCAGCAGGCGGCGCACCTCGGCGCGGTCCATGCCGGCCACGACCTTGGCGAGGTTGGCCTCGGTCAGCACCTGCTCGATCTTTTGCATCACCTGATCGGCGCCAATGGTGACCATGTAGCACTCGATGCCATTCGGCTGCAGATTGAATTCCCAGGTCGCGGTACCGTCGACGTTGGGATATTCCTGGGCCGGATTGCCCATGCGCGAACGTACCTCCGCAGCGGTCGAAACACCCGGCTTGAGTTCCTTGAGGCTGACGACATCGCAGCCCGGCAGAACCGAGGCAATCAGCGTGGTTGCGGCGACATTGAGCCAGAGCGGTGTTTTCACGGTGAAGTCTCCTTGTGGCCGCAATTCAACCACAATTGGGCCGGCCGGCATGCCCAAGCCATAAATTTTGCACTTTGCCGGCGTACCGCTGCGGCTGACTTTCGCAACGACTCAGGATGCTTCCCCCCGTACAATTCATAGCAGAATGTCCGGCGCCTCCCGAATCGACTTCCCATGTTCCGCCTCCACCAACTGAAGCTGCTTGCGACATTGGCCGGCATTGCTTGCACGGCGGCAGCCGCGCCGGAAGACCGAAGCCTGCCCGGCGAAATGTGGTGGTACTGGGATCGGCCGGCGGCGCAACTGCCGCTGCCAGCGCCCGGCGTCGGCGCGGCGGTTGTCACGACACACATTGTCTTGTCCGGCGAGAGTTTCGCGCGCCAGCCGCGTCGCAGCGCGCTGCACCTGCCCGATGGCGTGGCGACGATGCCGGTGATCCACGTCGAAGTCGACCCTGCGCATCCATTTGCCGGCAACGCTGCGCAGATCGAGGCCCTGCGCAATGCCGTGGTTGATGTCGCCCGGCGCGGCGATCCTTCCGCATGGGTCCAACTCGACTTCGAAGCACGAAAGTCGCAACGCGAGTTCTGGCGCTCAGCGGTGCAAGCGATCCGATCCGCGTTGCCGACGGGGGTCAAGTTCTCGGTGACCGCGCTGGCCAGCTGGTGCTACGGCGACCGCTGGCTGGGCGATGTGCCCGTGGACGAAGTCGTGCCGATGTATTTTCGCCTCGGCCGGACCCGTCCCGATTATGTATTGCGCAGCGCCGTCGGCGTCAGCGAGCCGCGCTGCGCGCAGGCCTACGGCATCGCCGACGACGAACCGCCGTGGCCCGTAGTGTTCTCCGGACGCCGTTACGTTTTTCTCGGCCGCCATGCCCGGCGGACGTCCCACAACCTTAACCAAGAGCCTGCACCATGATCAGATCATCCACTTCATTCGTCGCCATTCTGCTGTCCGCCGTGTGCCTGTGTTCCGCGTCCTCGCCGGTTAGCGCATCCGGCGGCGACGGAGAGGGTCCGCCGGAATTCAACTCTCCGTGGGGGCCCGTGCGACCGCTGACGGACTTGGCGACTGGCAGCCTAGGCGTGGTCGAGGCATCGTGGTGGCGCAAGCCGCTTCTGCTCGCATGGTACCGGCTCAACGCCCAGGAACTGCCGGTCGGCGTTCTGGATGCCTTCGAGTACGGATTGCGCGAAGGACGCAACTACGACGGCCCGCCCGGCATGAAATCCTGGTTCGTCGAAGCGAAAGCGGCGCTGCCGGATCTGGCGCCCACTGCGAATCCGCAGGCCGAAGCCAATCTGCTTTCCGGGACAATCTGGAACCAGTTCGAGAACTGTCCAAACGATGCCTGGGAGCAGGCCCGCAGAACGCTTACCGATCGTTCGCGTTTGTGGGGCGCCAAGAGCGCCGCGCTTCACGACTGGGTGGCGGTCCAGCACCGGGTCTTCGCGCGTTGTCCACTTGGGCCGGGATACTTCCTCGCCGATCTGTCCAACAGGTGGCCCGTCAACCCGGAATATGCCAAGCAGTTCATTCTGCCGGACATGTCGCTTCCAGATGCGCCTGACGGTGCGCCAGCGCTGCTCGTCAAGGACCGCGCCTACCAGCGGGCGGCCGCGCTGCTTTACGAAGGCCACTACAAGGAAGCAGAGTCCGCGTTTTCGGCCATCGCCAAGGACACCGCCTCGCCATGGCGCGAATGGGGGACGTACCTTGCCCTGCGCGCGCGCTTGCGAGCGCTCGACATCACGATGCCCGGCGTCGATCGCTACGAATCCTGTTCCGCGCCGGAATGCATCAAGGCGCAGGATGACATCCGCGCGCGGCGGCGGACCGAATCGACCAGTTTGCGCGCCGATCTCCGGCTGGCGATCGAAGCGGCGAAAAAGTCCGGCCACGCCGATGAGCTTCGGCGATTGACCGATCTCGATGCGCTGGTCGCTGCGCGCCTCGATCCGGCGCTGCGCTTCCGGGAGTTGGCGACGGAGCTGATGCGCCCGGGCGTCGATGCCGCCGCGTTTCGCCGCGCAGCCACCGACTATCTTCTGCTGCATCGGCAGTTCCCGCCCAGCGAACCGCTCGGCGAATGGCTGGGCGGCCTCGTTGACGGCGTCGACCCGACCGGAGCGCCGTGCGCCGCGATGTCGTCGCCTCGGCCGGACCGCTACTCCATCAAGCCGGAACAGATTCAGTGCCTGCGCCGGCAATGGAGCGAAGAATCGCTGAAACGCTTTCAGAAGCAGCCGACGCAATACGCCTGGCTCTTCAGCGCCGCTGCCTTGGCGACCCGCGACGATTCGCATCTCGACGCGCTGAAGAAGACGCTGGCGGCAGTTCCCGACAATCATCCGGGTGCCACGAGTTTCATGCTGCACAGGCTGCGGCTGGGCAGTCGCGACGAGGGTCTGCCGCTGGCAACGGCGCTCCTGAAGCGCCCCGATGTCCAGGCGGATTATTCGGCGATCAATCGCGTTCGCGAGTATCGTCTTTGGCACGCCGAATCATTGCAGGAATTCTGGACCGACGGACCGCGCGAGATTGGAACGGCGTACGACCGCGATACGCTGCTGAAGTCTGCTCCGCCCAATCCGACCGACGCGCCTGCGTTGGGATGGGATTACGACGCCCGCTGGATACTCAACTACGAACTGCCGCACGCGGCGCTTCTTGAAACCGCGAAGCACTCCGGTTGGCCGGAATCGCAGCGCGGTGCTGTCGCCAGTATGGCTTGGTCGCGTGCCGTCCTGAGAAAAGACGCGGCGGCGGCGCGCGAGGCGCTGGTCGTTAGTGCCGACATCAATCACAATCAGTCTCCGCCGAATATCGTGCGTCTGCGCGCGATCGAGGACGAGAAGACCTTCCTGATCGAAAGCGGGCTACTCGCCGGTGGCGCAGCGATCAACGGCGACTGTCACCTTGCCGTGCCGAAAGTTGGTGACTACGGCGAAGCGCCGGTCGGCGACCTCATGCTGCATTTCGGCCGCTTTGCCAAGCGCCTCTTGTCGCCGGACGCGCACGCCAACTGGCAGCGCGAGCGCGCGGCACTCGAAGTGCTCCCCGACCTGGATTCGGCCTGGATGCAAAACGTGATCGATTTCGCAACGACTTTCCCGGACGATGCTCGGGCGCCGGGGCTCCTGCGTGAAGCGGTTTATCGGACCCGCATGAACTGGTGCGCCGATCCGTCGGCCGGCAAGTTGTCGAAGAAGGCCTTCGATCTGCTCAAACGCAATTACCCCAAGTCCAAGGAGGCGCGGACAACGAAGTACTGGTTCAAGTCGCGGACGTAGTTTTCACGCGGCGTACCGCCACGGCTGACTTTCAGGTCAGCCGTGGTGTCGGCTCAGGCCGCTTCTTCGCGGCCGGCACGCTTGCGTTCGTGGGGGTTCAGGTAACGTTTGCGCAGGCGGATCGACTTCGGCGTGATCTCGACCAGTTCGTCGTCGGCGATGAATTCGACGGCGGATTCGAGCGTGATCTGAACCGGCGGTACGAGGCGCACGGCTTCGTCGGTGCCGGAGGCGCGGACGTTGGTGAGCTGTTTGCCCTTGATCGGGTTGACCACCAGGTCGTTGTCGCGGCTGTGGATGCCGATGATGATGCCTTCGTACAGGGGATCGCCAGGCGAGACGAACATGCGGCCGCGATCCTGCAACTTCCACAGCGCGTAGGCGACGGCGGGGCCGTCCTCGGCGGAGATCAGCACGCCGTTGCGACGTTCTGCCATGACACCTGCCATCGGACCGTAGTCGTCGAAGACATGGCTGGCCATGCCGGTGCCGCGCGTCAGTGTCAGGAATTCGCCCTGGAAACCGATCAGGCCACGGGCGGGAATGCGGTAGTCGAGGCGGACGCGACCCTTGCCGTCCGGCTGCATGTCTTGCAGGTCGCCACGGCGGCGGCCGAGCTCTTCCATGACGCCACCCTGGTTGCCTTCTTCGACATCCACGGTCAGCATTTCGTAGGGTTCCTGCTTCTCGCCGTTGATTTCCTTGAACAGCACGCGCGGCCGCGACACGGCCATTTCGTAGCCTTCGCGACGCATGTTTTCGAGCAGGATGGTCAGGTGCAGTTCGCCACGGCCGGAAACTTCGAAGACGTCGGCGTCTTCGGTTTCCACCACGCGCAAGGCGACGTTGGACAGCAGTTCTTTTTGCAGACGGTCGCGCAACTGACGGCTGGTGACGAACTTGCCTTCCTTGCCGGCCAGCGGCGAAGTGTTGACCTGGATGTTCATGGTCAGCGTCGGCTCATCCACCGCGATAGGCGCCATGCCAACGGGATTTTCGAGCGCGCATAGCGTGACACCGATACCGACTTGCTCGATGCCGGTAACCAGGACGATGTCGCCGGCCTCGGCATCTTCCGCCTGCTGGCGCTCCAGCCCCTGGAAAGTCAGCACCTGGCCGATTTTCGCCTTGCCCTTGGCCTCGTCGCCCAACATGACGGCAACTTCCTGGCCGGGCTTGATATGGCCCTTCTTGATGCGGCCGATGCCGATGCGGCCTACGTACGAGTTGTAGTCGAGCGAGCAGATTTGCAGTTGCAGTGGCGCGGACGAATCGACGTCGGGCGGCGGCACGTGCTTCAGGATGGCTTCATAGAGCGGCCGCATGTCGATGCCGGGAGCGTCCGAGGTCAGCATGGCGTAGCCGTTCAGCGCCGAGGCGTAGACGACGGGGAAATCGAGCTGTTCCTCGGTCGCGCCGAGCTTGTCGAACAGGTCGAAGGTATGGTTGATAACCCAGTCGGGGCGAGAACCCGGACGGTCGATCTTGTTGATGACCACGATGGGCTTCAGGCCCAGCGCCAGCGCCTTGCGGGTAACGAAACGCGTCTGCGGCATCGGGCCTTCGACGGCATCGACCAGCAGCAGCACGCCGTCGACCATCGACAGCACGCGTTCCACTTCGCCACCGAAGTCGGCGTGGCCCGG